>PLHC01000026.1 GCA_003138795.1 Granulicella sp.
CGAACCTGATTTGGTTCATGTTATCCACTGAATTCATGAAATCCACATGCAAAGCCCTTGATTGGTGAGAGTTAGCGCCGCATACTCGCAGCTAGAGCATGCCGCGCGGGGCGGCTGCGATCGAAGCCCAGCACCGAGAGATGAGCGCCGTGAGCCGATACTGCCGTGAAGACGTTTTGCGCATTCTCCGATTGCCCATTCGCCAACTCGCAGCATGGGAGAAGGCTGGGTTGATCGCTTCTTCAGAGAATTATTCGTTCGACGAGTTGGTGCAGTTGCGGAAGTTGCGCGACTTGGCGGCGACGCGAATTTCCGTGAAGAGTATCCGGCGGTCGGTTGACGCGATGCAGAGGGTTTCGGGGATGAGGAATCCACTGCTGGAGTCTGCGGCGGTGCGACAGGGGTCGCGGGTGGCGTTCCGGCAGTGGGGCGCGCTGGTCGATCCGATGACGCGGCAGATGGCGTTCGATTTTGACCTGTCACCTTGTAGTGGCATGGCGGTGGTGCGCAAGAATGGGCAGGAGCGGTTGCCGGCATTCGCTGAGGTGCAGGAGATGTTTCTGCGCGCAGTGCGGTTGGAGGAGATTCCGGGGCGGTTGAACGAGGCGAAGGTTGCGTATGAGGCGATCCTCGATTTGCAGCCAGGACATGCGGCGGCGGCGATCAATCTGGGAACGATTCACTACAACGAACGGGACTTTGCGGAAGCGGAGCGGCTGTACCGGCGGGCAACTGAGGTCGATCCAGAGTATGCACTGGCGTTTTTCGATCTGGGCAATGTGCTGGATGAGCAGCAGCGGATGGATGAGGCGATTGCAGCATACGAGCGTGCGCTGGTGCTGGTACCTCAGTATGCGGATGTGCACTACAACCTGGCGCTTGCGTATGAGCGCATGCTAGAACCGCGTAAGGCGCTACGTCACTGGACGACGTATACGCGGCTGGATCCGATGGGACCATGGGCGAGCCATGCGCGGAGTCAGGCGAAGAAGATCCTGGGCTCGGAGCGGCTGGCGATTGTGACGCGGCACGGGCGGACGATGATGATTGCCGGGTAAGGGTTCATTGCGGGCCAACTTTAGGCGCGATCAGCGTGCGCCGAAGATGAGGCACACAGTGTCTGGTGGTGGTGCGCTGATACACTCCCATGCGAAGCTTCTAATTTTTTGCGTTGCATTGGAGATCTTGCCGGATGGCTGCACACACGACCTTTCGTCCCTTCGTTCCTGCTAGTGAAGACCGAAAGGAGTTGTCGATACGGGCGTTGTTGCTGGGCTCGATCTTTGGTGTCATCTTCGGCGCGGTAACGGTGTATGTGGGGCTGCGCGCGGGGTTGACGGTCGCGGCGAGTATTCCGATCTCGGTGCTGTCGATCTCGATCCTGCGGGCTTTTGGACGAGCGTCGATCTTAGAGAACAATATTGTGCAGACGACCGGCAATGCCGGTCAGTCGATTGCGTCGGGCGTGATCTTTACGCTGCCGGCGCTGATTTTTCTGGGGTTCGATCTGGAGAGCTCGCGCATCTTTGCGCTGGCGTTGTTTGGTGGATGGCTGGGCGTGCTGTTCATGATTCCGCTGCGGCGGCAGCTGATCGTGGAGGAGCATGGGACGCTCACTTACCCTGAAGGCACGGCTTGCGCGGATGTGCTGCAGGCGGGTGAGCGGGGCGGCTCGTTTGCGAGCCGCGTGTTTCTCGGGCTGGGGTTGGGCGGGCTATACACGCTGTTTCAGAATGAGAACCTGCTGAGCCTGTTTCCGGCGACTCCGAACTGGCAGCCGAACTTCGATCCGCATGGGCAACAGATATTGAAGGGCGCGGCGATTCGAGCGAATGTGACGCCGGAGTACCTGGGCGTGGGGTACATCATCGGGATTCGCGTGTCGGCGATTATGCTGGCGGGCGGCGTGTTCAGTTGGCTGGTGCTGATGCCGGCGATTGTGTTCTTTGGGAAACATCTGCCGGGGCCGCTGTATCCGGGCGTGGTGCCGATCTCGCAGATGAGCCCGAGCGACCTGTGGTCGACGTATGTGAGGCCGATGGGCGCGGGTGCGGTGGCGGCGAGTGGATTGATTACGCTGCTGCGGACGGCTCCGACGATCATGAGCGCACTGAGTGCTGGGTTCGCGAAGATGGGACTGAAGCGGGGTGCGGCGGCGGAAAAGCCTTTGCGGACGGAGAACGATATTCCGATGAGCGTGGTGGTGGGAGGGAGCTTGGTGCTGCTCCTGCTGATGTTCCTGTTTCTGGAGTTCAAGCCGGTGCCGGGAGCGCAGGTGGGATGGCTGGCGAACCTGGCGGCGGCGCTGCTGGTGATGGTGTTTGGATTCTTGTTTGTGACGGTGTCCTCGAGGATTGTGGGGATTGTGGGGTCGAGCGCGAGCCCGGTGAGTGGGATGACGATTGCGACGCTGATGGCGGTGGCAGCGATCTTTTTGGTGAAGGGATGGACGGCGCCGGCGTTTGGAGCGCTGGCGATTACGATCGGCGGCATGGTGTGCATCGCAGCATCGAATGCGGGAGATACGTCGCAGGATCTGAAGACGGGGTTTCTGCTCGGCGCGACGCCGTGGAAGCAACAGGTTGCGGTGATGGTCGGGGTGATCGTCTCGGTGTTCTCGATTGGCGCGACACTGAATGCGATGAACAAGGGGCTCGAGAGCTTCCAGCAACTGCCGGAGGCGAGGACGCTTTCGCTGGCGGCGCTGCCGGATGGGGTGTCGAACCAGGGGTACTTCAAGCGCGATCATGTGTCGGTGACGGTGAGGCCGCCGGTAGCGGGGAGTTCGGCTGCGGCAACGCACGAGGAGCTGACGAATGCGAAGAGCTATGTGCTCCTAAACTCGATTGGCTCGTCGACGCTGCAGGATGGGAAGTATCTCTATAACCCCGCGACGGGGAAGATTGAGGTGCAGTGGGTGCAGGGCATCGGCAGCGAGAAGGCCGCGGCACCGCAAGGACGGCTGATGGCGACGGTGATCAATGGGATATTGAGCCGGAAGCTGCCGTGGAG
>PLHC01000163.1 GCA_003138795.1 Granulicella sp.
TCGCCGAACAGCGCCATCGCCCCCAGCTCATGCACCGCCTCATCGATCGGCACATCCACCAGCGTCTGCACCAGCGTATTCGCCAGCACCTGCCGATTCACGATGCTCTCAATCTCCTGCAACTCCTCGTCCGCGACGCCCGCAAAGTGCGAGAAGTCGAACCGCAATCGCGTCGCGTCCACCAGCGACCCCGCCTGCTTCACATGCGTCCCCAGCACCTGCCGCAGCGCCGCATGCAGCAGATGCGTTCCCGTATGATTCCGCATCACGGCCGCGCGCACCTCGCCATTCACCACCGTATCCACGCTATCGCCCACGGCAATCGTCTGCTTCGCCGTCACCTGGTGCGCAAACACGCCCTGCACCGGCTTCTTGCAACCCGTCACCTCGGCCACCACCGTATTATGGTCCGCCGAGTACAACCACCCCACATCCCCCGCCTGTCCACCCGAGTCCGCATAGAAGCTGGTCGCATCCAGCACCACCTCGCCCGTCTCCCCCGCGCGCAACTCCGCCACACCGAGCCCATCCTTAACCAGTGCGAGCACCTTCGCGCCATCGACCCTCAGCGCGGTATACCCCTCAAACTCCGTCTTCGCCAACTCCCGATAAACCGGCGCCGCCGACTTCTGCGACCCACCCTTCCAACTAGCCCGCGCCCGCGCCTGCTCCTCTTCCTTCGCAACCTCGAAGCCTTCCATATCAAACGCAATGCCAGCATCACGCGCAGCATCCACCATGAAATCAAGCGGCATACCGAACGTCTCATACAAACCAAACGCCAGCTTGCCTGATCGCAGCGTCTCTTCATTCATCTGCCGAAGCCCAAGCTCCAACGTGCGCGCAAACTGCAACTCCTCCGCCAGCACCACCTTCGCCACACGCTCCGCACTATCTTTCAACTCCGGATACGCCGCCTGCATCTCATCGCGCACCACGGAGACCATCTCATGCATAAACGGCTTCTCCTGCCCCAACAGCCGTCCATGCCGAATCCCGCGCCGCAGGATCTTGCGCAACACATATCCACGCCCCTCATTCGCCGGCGTCACACCATCCGAGATCAAGAACGTCGCAGCCCGCGCGTGGTCCGCAATAATCCGCAGCGAAGCCGCACCCTTCTCATCACTGATAGCCGCTTCGTTCTCCCAATCGAAGTCAGGTTCTAATACGCTGGTAGATCTGTAAGTTACCGACCGCGATATCAGTTTGGTTGCATCGAATCCAGTTAGCTCGATGGCTCGCTTCAACAGCGGCGTAAACAAATCACTCTCATAATTCGATAGCTTCCCCTGCAACACGCAAGCCACCCGTTCCAACCCCATGCCCGTATCGATCGAAGGCTTCGGCAGCGGCGTCAGCGCCCCATCCGAGCTGCGATCGAACTGCATGAACACCAGGTTCCATATCTCCATATACCGCTGGTCGTCTTCCCCAAACGGCTTATCTTCCCCGGTCTCCGACGCGGCCAGCCCAAGATCAAAATAAATCTCCGAGCAAGGCCCACACGGCCCCGTATCGCCCATCGCCCAGAAATTATCCTTGGCGGACATCGCCACGATCCGTTCCGCCGGAACCCCGACCTCCCGCCAGTACCCGAAAGCATCCTCATCCCGAGGAACATCCGCATCGCCCTCAAAGATCGTGACGTACAGCCTCGACGCGTCGATCCCAAACCACTCCGGAGACGTCAGCAGCTCCCACGCATACGCAATCGCCTCGCGCTTGAAGTAGTCCCCAAACGAAAAGTTCCCCAGCATCTCAAAGAACGTATGGTGCCGCCGCGTAAACCCAACGTTCTCGAGGTCATTATGCTTTCCACCCGCCCGCACGCACTTCTGCGAGCTCGCCGCCCGCGAATATTCCCGCACCTCCGCGCCCAGAAACACATCCTTGAACTGATTCATCCCCGCATTGGTAAACAGCAGCGTCGGATCATTCACCGGCACCAGCGAAGAAGAGTGCACCCGACGATGCCCCTTGCCCTCAAAAAACCGCAAAAACTCTTCTCGAATCTGATTCCCTGACAGGTTGCGCATAGATCTTAAGTTTATCAGCGAGAAAAAGATTTCCCACGACTCCTGCATTCCAGCTACCGTCATAACAGAAGCATGAACCCACACCTCTCACCTCTCGCAGCCCTCCTCGCCCTCGCTGCAACTCACCACCCAGCCCACCACACCCTCATGCACTTCTTCGTCCACCTCGGTCTCGTCGGCCTCCTCCTGGTCTCCAGCGTCGACAGCTCCTTTGTCCCGCTCCCCATCCCCGGGGTCACCGACATCATGCTGATCGTCTACGCCGCCGCGCACACCAACCCCATCCTGCTCGTCGCCATCGCCACCCTCGGCTCCGCCATCGGCGGCTTCGTCTCCCACGCAGTCGGTCAGGCTGGCGGCCTGGCCTTCCTCCAGAAGCACGTCCCCAAGCGCATCCTCACCCGCGTCACCACCTGGATGGAAAAGTACTCCATCCTCTCCGTCTCGCTGCCCGCCATCCTTCCACCGCCGATGCCGCTCTCGCCCTTCGTCCTCGCCGCCGGCGCCCTGCACATGTCACGCCGGAAGTTCATGACCGCCTTCACCATCAGCCGTCTCGTGCGCCACTGCATCGCCGTCTGGATCGGAATCCGTTACGGCCACGCCGTCCTGCACCTCTGGGCACGATTCAACGCCAAGTGGGCAACCACCATCCTCATCGCCCTGTGGTCCATCATCCTGATCTTCACCGGCATCGCC
Organism: Granulicella sp.; assembly: GCA_003138795.1. GTDB lineage: Bacteria > Acidobacteriota > Terriglobia > Terriglobales > Acidobacteriaceae > Granulicella. Next base: position 2,739 of record PLHC01000163.1, read on the forward strand.
ATCTGGAAGCTCTACCAGACCTCCCGCGAGATCAACCTCAAGCCCGGCAAGCACACCCAACCCGACGCCGCCCCGACACAGTAGCGATCGTCGGAATCCGCGGCGTAAATCCAGAAAATCTCCGCGCGCACCGAAACCTAGTTGAAACCCCCTCAGCGCAACCCGAGACCGGGTTGAGCGAGCAGTGGTAAACTTGCTCTTGTGCCGGGTCCTACGCGACATATTCCCGCCAACCCCGCCAGGTCCGGAAGGAAGCAACGGTAACGGGTCGATATGGGCGCAGTAGGGAAACCCGGTACACTTCCCCCTAAATCATCACCACAACACATCGCCTGCGCCCGGTGTATCCCTTATTACGCTCCGCGCAACCAGTCGCGATAAGATACTCACTGCGTACTTTTGCCTTGGGAGGTTGTAGTTTGAGTCTCACGTTGAAACCCCGAAATTCTGTCCGTGCCAAAATATCGTCCGTCGGATCCTACGTTCCGCCTCGTCTGCTAACCAACGCAGACCTCGCAAAGATGGTCTCCACCAGCGATGAATGGATCACTGAGCGCACCGGCATTCGCGAGCGCCACATCGTCGATAAAGGCGTTGCCTCCAGCGATCTCGGCGTTGAAGCTGCGAAGATCTGCCTCGCCCGGCGCGGCATTGACCCCAGCGAAATCGAAGTCATCATCGTCGCCACCGTCACGCCCGACATGGCCTTCCCGGCCACCGCCTGCCTTGTGCAGAACAAGCTCGGCGTACCCCACGCCTGGGGTTTCGATCTCTCCGCCGCCTGCTCCGGCTTTCCCTACGCTCTGCAGGTCGGGGCAAAACTCGTCGAGTCCGGCGCCCACAAGAAAGTCCTCGTCATCGGTGCCGATGTCATGAGTTCGATCATCGACTACACCGATCGCTCCACCTGCATCATCTTCGGCGACGGCGCTGGTGCCGTCCTGCTCGAGCCCTGCGAAGGCGACGAGCTCGGCCTCATCGACTACTTCCACGAGATCGACGGCTCCGGCGCCCCCGTCCTCAACATGCCCGCCGGCGGCAGTCTCCTCCCCCCCAGCCACGCCACCGTCGACGCCAAGCAGCACTTCGTCCACCAGGACGGCGCAGCCGTCTACAAGTTCGCGGTCCGCAAGATGTCCGAGAACGCCGAAATTCTCCTCACCCGCAACGGCCTCACCGGTGCCGATCTCGGCTGTTTCATCCCGCACCAGGCCAACAAGCGCATCATCCTCTCCACCGCCGAGCGCCTCGGATTGCCCGAAGATCGCGTCATCATCAACATCGACCGCTACGGCAATACCACCGCCGGCACCATCCCACTCGCCATGAACACCGCACTCGAAGAAGGCCGTCTGAAGAAGGGCGATCTGGTTCTTCTCGCCAGCGTCGGCGCCGGCTTCACCGCCGCCACCACGCTCCTCCGCTGGGAGTTCTAACCTTCGCGCCGGAACGGATATCATCTTGAACCTGATCATCGCTGCTATCCGTTCTGGCACTGACCCTGCAGCCCCGTTGCCACCCGCCGCGTTCCACCGCTGGCTGGAAGACCCCATCTACTGCCCAAAGTGCGAGGCCACCTACATGCTCGTGGTCGACTACGACCACGCCATCGGCCGCCACTTCGCCGAAGACTCCCGCCGCCATCTCGCCATGCTCCGCAAAGCCGTCACGCTGGGCCACTCGACCGACCACCGGGACACGCACTTTGAGACCAACGGCGTCGTCGTCACCAGCCACCTCAGGCTAAGGACAATACCGCTCGAACCCGCGTCAAAGCTGATAAATTAGGCCACAAGACCTGATAAACTAACAGCTGTGAGCCTGTCCTCCACTCCCGAAGACGGCGCCGCTCCCGAGACACAATCCCCAGAAACCCACCGCCCGACGGTCGGCTTCGTCTCGCTCGGCTGCCCCAAGAACCTCGTTGACTCCGAAGTCATGATGGGCCTGCTCCATCGCGGCGGTGCCCAACTCACGCCGCGCGCCGAAGACGCCGACATCCTCGTCGTCAACACCTGCTCCTTCATCGACTCCGCGAAACAAGAATCCGTCGACACCATCCTCGAGATGGTGCAGCACAAGATCGCCAACGGCGGCCGCGCCCAGAAGCTCATCGTCGCCGGCTGCCTCGTCGAGCGCTACCGCGACGAGATCCGCAAGAACATCCCCGAAGTCGACGCCGTCGTCGGCACCGGCGAGCTCGAAGCCATTCTCGAAGCCGCAGGCCTCAGCCGCCCCACCCCTGCCGCCAGCCTCAATGGATCAGCCGCGGGCGCTTCCCCCTTCGCGATCCTCACCACCGCACAAATCGAGCGCCACGCCTCCGCCGTCAACCAGCACTCCCGCCCCGGGTCAAACTCGCAGCAAATCATGCATGAACTGGGTGCCCTATCTTCGCCGACGGCCTCATCGTCGGCTAAGGTGGGTGGGACCACCTCCAGAGCAGAAGGCGACCTCCGCGAGCAACAGGGCCGCTTCTCCCGCGAGGCCTGGGACGGCGCCACCGCCTCCCTCCCCACCTACCTCTACTCCGACGAGACCCCGCGCATCCTCACCACGCCGCGATCTTCGGCCTACATCAAGATCGCCGAAGGCTGCGACCACCCCTGCAGCTTCTGCATCATCCCGCAACTGCGCGGCAAGTTCCGTTCGCGCCCTCTCTCCTCCATCGTCGCCGAAGCCAAATCGCTCATCGCGCAGGGCGTCCGCGAGATCACCCTCATCGGCCAGGACACCACCTGCTACGGCGAAGACCTCCCACCGAGCATCCCACTACATCCGGGTGCCCCATCTTCGACGACGGCCTCATCGTCGGCTAAGGTGGGTGCGGTTGCTGGAGGAAGCCTCCGCAAGCCCGAGCTCGCCGACCTCCTCGACGCCCTGGCGCCCTTGGAAGGCCTCAAGTGGCTGCGCTTCCTCTACGCCTACCCCAACAAGATCACCACGCGTCTTTTGGAATCGATCGCCAAACACGACAACGTCGCAAAGTATCTCGATGTCCCGCTGCAGCACGCCAGCGCCAGCGTCCTCCGCCGCATGAAGCGCGGAGGCTCTGCCGACCGCTTCCTCGATATCATCGCCAAGGCCCGCAGCATCGTCCCCGGCCTCGTGCTCCGCACCAGCTTCATCGTCGGCTTCCCCGGCGAAACGGCAGAAGATTTCAACGAACTCATGGAGTTCGTTGTGAAAGCCAAGCTCGACTGGCTCGGCGTCTTCAGCTACTCCGACGAAGAGGGTGCAGGAGCCTTCGACCTCGACGAGAAAGTCCCGAAACGCACCATCGAATCCCGCCGCCGCAAGCTGATGAAGCTCCAACAAAAAATCAGCAAGCATGCCCGCAAGCAGTGGATCGGCCGCGAGCTGGACATCCTCGTCGAAGGCGAGAGTGAAGAAACCGAACTCCTCTGGCAAGGCCGCTCGCTAGACCAGGCCCCCGAGATCGACGGCAAGGTCCTGATCAACGACTTCGGCCCCCACAAAGTCCTGGTCCCTGGCACCTTCTACCGCGCCGAAATCACCGAGTCCCACGACTACGACGTCGTCGCCAGAATCATCGATTGACATCCTCCCCTTCCTCGACCTGTGGTCGCCGCTTGCGCGGGAAGGAAGGGGATTCCTACGAGGACGGCTAAGCCGCCCTTTCGGAGGGTTCCTGCTGCTGACGGCCTACTTCGCCGTTCACTTCACAGGCTAACCGGGCGTGTCCCGCCCTTAGAACATTGATCGCGCCGACCAGATCGGCGTTCTCTTGGAAGCCACATTCGACGCAAGCAAATCCTGCTTGCGTCCGGCGGTTATTTCCTGAGACATGACCGCAATGTGGGCACGTCCGGGAAGTGTTCTGCGGCGGCACGGCGAGGAACACGCCACCCGCCCAGAGTATTTTGTACTCCAGTTGTCGCCGAAATTCCGCCCAGCCCTGGTCGAGGATCGACCGGTTGAGACCGGCTTTTGCGCGGACGTTCCGGCCAGGTTGTTCAACAGAACCAGCGGCAGACCGCGACATATTGCTTACCTGCAAGTCTTCGACGACGACCATCGCGTGGTTTTTGCTGATGGTGGTTGAAGTCTTGTGCAGGTAGTCCCGGCGGGCGTTGGCAATGCGAACGTGAATGGACTGGACCTTGGCTTTTGCCCTCTTCCAGTTGTTAGAGAACTTCTTCTTGCGGCTCATGGCCTGCTGCGCTTTGCGCAGCGCGGGCTTTTGTCCCTTGAAGCTATTGAGCGGTGGATAGACCGTTCCATCTGAGAGCGTTGCAAAGCGGACCACGCCCATGTCGATGCCAATAGCATCACCCTGGGCAACCAGCTGCTCTACCTCGCGAGCGGTCTGAATCGAGACGAACCACTTGCCGCCGTGGTTGCTGATAGTGACGTTTCTAACCGTGCCAAGAACGTCCCGGCTGCTTCGATACCGCAACCAGCCGAGCTTTGGCAGGAAGATTCGGCTGTTAGCCTGATCCAGCCTAAAGCCCTGCGGGAAACGGAAGCTGTCCCCGTAGCCGCGCTTCTTGAAGCGCGGGTAATCAGCCCGTTTCTCAAAGAAGTTAGTGAAGGCGCGATCCAGGTTCTTGAGCGCGTGTTGCAATGCTTGCGAAGGAGATTCCTTGAGCCAAGCGAATTCGCTTTTCCAGGCTGGAAGCTGGTTTGCCATTTCCACGTAGCGGATGAACTTGTTTCCGGCTGCATGGTTGGCTTGTTGCAGCGCCAACGCCTTGTTGAACACGAACCTGCACGATCCGGCAAAGCGGCGCATGTCGCGCTGCTGGTTGCCGTCTGGCATGATATCGTATTTGAAGGCTTGAAGCCGTTGCACCCCACCAATATACTGGNNCCGCCATGCTGCGGACAGCTTCGCTGGCCGCAGCTCTACATCCCCGCCCTGAACGGCGGGGTTTTCCCCGCAATTAGGGATAAAGATCAACGCCAAAGAGTACCGAGCCATGACCAAGCCCATCCTCAAGTGCCCCACCTGCAAGAAGCCCGTAGCCGCCACCAACGAAGACTTCCCCTTCTGCTCCGACCGTTGCCGCCGCATCGACCTCGGCAAGTGGGCCTCGGGCGACTACAAAATCACCTCCCCGATCCTCGACCCCGACCTCCTCGAAGACCTCGAGCACGCCCAGCAGCAGCAGCACCCCACCGACGAAACCAAGTGGCGAAACTAACTCCGGGTGCCCCATCCTCGGATTCGACAGGCCTAA
>PLHC01000111.1 GCA_003138795.1 Granulicella sp.
GGGCGAGGAGGTCTGCGGCGAGCACCTCTGGGATGGACGCGGGAGAACCGGAAGTGGTGAGCGCAAGTACGCGTTCGATTGTACGTGGGATGCCGAGAAAGGGAAGATGACCACAAAGAAATGCATCGACGGCGATTTCGTCGGCTGCGTTGAGGGCGATGCAGTGGTTCTGGGAGGCTGCGGCGGCCTCGTACGCGAGGCGGAGGCAGGGGAAACGGGCGAAGTCGGGCTGCTGGAAGTCGAGTTGGGAGAGCGCTGCCATGTCGAAGGTGAGGTCGCTTGCGATGCGCTCGGGCCAGGAGAGGGCGTAGAGGATGGGGAGACGCATGTCGGTGACGGAGANNTCTGCGCGAGGATGGAGCCGTCGATGTACTCGACCAGGGAGTGGATGGTGGATTGGGGGTGGACGGTGACCTTGACCCGCGATGGCGGAAGGTTGAAGAGACGGCAGGCTTCGATGATCTCCAGGCCCTTGTTGAGCATGGTGGCGGAGTCGATGGTGATGCGCTGGCCCATTAGCCAGGTTGGATGCTTGAGCGCCTGGGCGGGGGTGATGTGCTCGAAGCCGGCGAGCGGGGTGTTGCGAAAGGGGCCGCCCGAGGCGGTGAGCCAGATCTGTTTGACTTCGGCGGGTGCGCCTGCGCGGAGGCACTGGTGGATGGCGTTGTGCTCGGAGTCGATGGGAAGAAGGTCGACGTTGTGTTCGCGGGCTGCCGCGAGGATGAGGTCGCCGGCGGCGACGAGACACTCCTTGTTGGCGAGGCCAACGGTCTTGCCGGAGAGGATGGCCGCGTAGGTGGCTTCGAGGCCAGCTACGCCGACGATGGCGGCGACGACAAAGTCGGCTTCGGGGAGGGTGGCGGCGCGGACCGTGCCCGCGGTGCCGTAGACGACCTCGATGCCGGTAATGCCGGCGGCGGAGAGTTTGGCGCTGAGTTGCGCTGCGAGGGCTTCGGTGGAGATGGAGACGAGCTGCGGGCGCCAGCGCTGGCACTGCGCGAAGACGGCGTCGAGGTTGGAGCCGGCGGCGAGTGCAATGGGACGGAAGCGGTCGGGGTGCGATTCGCAGAGGCTGAGGGTGCTCTGACCGATGGAACCGGTGGAGCCGAGGAGGGAGATCTTCTTCACCTAGCTATTTTACTTGGGCGGAGGGCTTTGAGGCGTCGGGAGAGCTGGGGGAGAGGTTCTGGGGGGCAGGGTCTTCGGCTAATCATTTCAGTGCCTCATTGCGTACAGATAAAAAAAGTGTGCCCCCTCGGCGGATACTGCGGCCGAGGGGGCACTATGAGGAAACAGATTAGATACAGCTCGCGGCCTAGACCGTGGCGGGCTCGAACTGCTCTTCTTCGGTGGAACCGGGCAGAGCGTTGGTGGAAGTCTCACCGGCAGAGATCGTCGTGGAAACCTTGTCAAAGTACGCCGTTCCGACGAAGCGCTGGTGACGTACCGCGCCGTAACCCTGATCGGCGAGAGCGAACTCGCGCTGCTGGAGTTTGGAGTAGGCGAACATTCCGTCCTTCTTGTACGCCGTGGCGAGCTCAAACATGGAGAGATTGAGCGCGTGGAAGCCGGCGAGGGTGACGAACTGGAACTTGTATCCCAGGGCGCCCAGGCGGTTCTGGAAGGAGGCAATCTCGCTTTCGCTCAACTTCTGACGCCAGTTGAAGGACGGAGAGCAGTTGTAGGCGAGCAGCTTGCCGGGGAACTTCGCGTGGAGCGCCTTGGCAAATTTCTCGGCTTCGGCGAAGTTGGGCTCGGAGGTCTCGCACCAGACGAGGTCGGCGTAGGGAGCATAGGCGAGACCGCGGGCGATGGCGCAGTCGATGCCACCGTTGATGCGGTGGAAGCCTTCAATGGTCTTCTCGCCGGTGATGAAGGGGGCGTCGATGGTGTCGCAGTCGCTGGTGATGAGCTGTGCGCCGTTGGCGTCGGTACGCGCGACGAGGAGGGTGGGAACGCCGAGAACGTCGGCCGCCAGGCGCGCCGCAATGAGCTTTTGCACGGCTTCACGGGTGGGTACGAGGACCTTGCCGCCCATGTGGCCGCACTTCTTGGCCGAGGAGAGCTGGTCTTCGTAGTGCACGCCGGCTGCGCCGGACTCGATCATGGCTTTCATCAGCTCGAAGGCATTCAACGTGCCGCCGAAGCCAGCCTCGGCATCCGCGACGATCGGGAGCATCCAGTCGATGGTGTCGGCCTCTTCGCTGTGGTGGATCTGGTCGGCACGAAGGAGGGCGTTATTCAGGTGCTTCACGATCTGCGGAACGCTGTTCACGGGATAGAGGCTTTGGTCGGGATACATTTGACCGCCTGTGTTCGCGTCGGCGGCGACTTGCCAACCGCTCAGATAGATCGCCTTGAGGCCGGCCTGGGCCATTTGGACAGCCTGATTGCCGGTTAGCGCACCGAGCGCAGCGATGTGACCGTCCTCGTGCAATTCCTTCCACAGGCGCTCCGCACCAGAACGTGCCAAGCTGTATTCAATCCGAACCGTGCCACGGAGAGTGTAGACGTCTTCCGCCGTATAGCCTCGCTTGATTCCGGCCCAACGGGGGGATTTCCATTCGCGTTCGATCTGTTCAATTTGCTGATGCTTTGTCATCTTCTTCTCCTTGTTCGGTTGGGTGTCTTCCCGTAATGCGGAGTCAGGCCCGTAATACGAAGTAGAGCGGATTGCTGAGACAATAGCAAGAAGAGGTAGCACGAATCGTGCTAGTGAACAACTCGTGCCATCTTGCCGACGGATGTGATGTATAGCGCAGGGTGCATCTCGAGTGATCGGAGGATGCAAATGGAAGATCAAGCCTGCTGCAGGGATGTTACTCCCCAAGTGATACGAAGATCCATAGCGACGCCGGCTGGCGATAGGGCGGATCGTAAGTGGTTCATCCAGTTGGTTGATTGCCTGCGACGGCGGAGCATCGAGGAGGGGGTCAAACTGCTGGATGAGGCTGAACCGGTCTGGCTGGCGCTGCAACCGAGCGACAAGCTTGGCTCGGAAGTTCTTCTGATGCTGGCCCAGTGGGTCGATGTCGGCTATCGCGATTCCCAACTTCTCCGCTGCCGACTCGATCAGCTCACTGGCTTCGCGCTGGAAGATCTGAGCATGTTCGCGTATGTACGGGTGCGGATGACGGAGGCGTTCTATGCGCTTTCCACCAATGATGCGGATGGGTCAATCCGAATTCTGGACAGCTTATTGCGGCTGGAGGACGTGTTTCTGGATGCAGATCTCAGGACACTCGCCAATTTGTGGAAGGGCCGTGCGCACCGGAAAAAGGCAGATTACGACAAGGCGGGTGAGCATATCGGCGCAGCGCTGGAGATCGCCAGTACCCTGCCTGGTTCCGAAGCGCTGGTTGCCATCATCAAGATTCAGCAGGCCTGGATTGTCTTTCAGCGCGGGGACAGCACCGGCGCGCTGCAGATGCTGTCGGAAGCAGAAGAGGTCCTGAAGCAGACGGACCATTGGATCGCGCTGGGAAATATCGAGTCGGCCCGAGGCCGTATTGTGCGGCGGCATGGGGACTACGCACGAGCTGTCGTCCACTTCGAACGCGCGGTGGCCCTTTATGAAATCAGCCATCCGAACCACACAAATCTTGCCCGGGCGGTTACAAATCTGAGTTTTGTAAAACGGCTGCTCGCGGCGCAGTTAAAGAAGCACATCGATGTCACAGTGTCTCGCCGCGAAAAGACGGGGCAAAGTGATCCAGCAGGCGGATCGCGGCTGCGCGAATTTCATCGGCAGTATCAAGAGTTGTATCGCAGCGCCATCGCCGAGTTGGAGCGCGCGAAGGCGATATGTATTCTGCATGGCGAACATAGCGGACTTAGCTCTGCTCTGCTCAATGCAGGGCATCTGCATCTCGATGTCGGCGACCTGGCACTTGCGACGCGGGAGGCATCCCAGGCGCTGGAGATCGCCGAGGCGATTCATAATCTCATATTGCGCGCGAGGGTCAGCACGCTGATGGGGATGATTGAGAATGCCCGCGTGGAAGAGTTGCTGGGTCGCGCGCAGGACATACCTACGTATGCCCGGCTCGCAAAGCAGCACTGTCTTGAAGCGTTGACGCTGGCCCAGTCCACTGAGAATAAGCGCGTGCTGCTCAATGCGTATGTGGCGCTTGGCGAAACCGCAGCCAACAATTTTTTTCACGATTATGAGCTTGCGCAGCGATGTGTCGACTCCGCATCCAGTCTGCTGGAGCCGGAAGATGCGGACTACGCTGTGGACGAGCTGAATGCGTTGAAGGCCAAACTGCTGAAGGCGGTCGGGATTGAGGATACGCTTCGCGCATGGTCGCAGGGCATCATCACCGGAAAGAGCTTCCAGGAAGTTACCGAGCAATTCGCTCAACTGGTTGTGCCGCGCGTTTGGCTCCGCGAAGAGTGCAAGATCTCGCGTGTTGCAAAGAAACTCGCGATGTCTCCGCAGAAGGTTCGACGGCTTGTGAAGCGCTCGTCAGAGGTCGGAAACGGTCAATCTCCTGCACCGCAGGAGATTGCTGGCGGCCAGCCTCGCAATAAGACAAGGAAAATCGCCACGGCTACGGTGCGCAAGCCAGCTGCGCCTTCGCGCAAGCCAATGGGTTAAGCGAGAATTGGACGAGCAAACTTACAGACTTAGAGAGCATTCATGAATAGCAAGGACACGGGACATCTTATTGAAGCGCTCTCCAGCAACTGGCAGGCGGAGATGCGGGGGTATCACACCTATTTCACCCTCGCGCAGCAGGAGGATGATCCCCATCGGCGCCGTACGCTGCGCAACCTGGCGCTGGCCGAGAAGCACCACGCCGATCTATGGGCGGTGCGGCTCACGAATCTTGGCGCGTCAATTCCGCAATACGAAGGCTCGGAATCCGGCCAGGCCGGTTCCTTGGCCAGCCGCATTGGCGGACAGGAACTCGCGCTACGCCGTCTGGAACTGGATGAGAGCCGCGACATTGCCCGTTACGGCAAGCAGATCCGGGAGTTGGGCGATGACGCCAGCGTGGCGATTCTCAAAGAGGTCATCGCCGACGAAGCAGACCATTACCTCACGCTGGGCGGACTGATCCGTCACCACCTGCCGAGCGTGCCGCTGGAACCGGAGGTGGCGCAACAGGCGCTCGATGAGTTGGTGGCCGAGAGAGAAAAAGGCCAACCCAAAGCTGCGAGTTGGATCGGCGATGCAATCTACGGAGTCAATGACGGCCTGGGTGCCATCTTCGGCATCGTCTCGGGCGTCTCCGGCGCAACGCTGGGCAACAGCCGCTTCGTGCTGATCGCCGGCCTCGCTGGAATGTTCGCCAGCGCACTGTCGATGGGATCGGGCGCATATCTGGCGGCGAAGAGCGAGCGGGAGATTTACGAGGCCGAGTACGCGCGCGAACGCGAGGCCGTCGAGAACAACGAGGCCGAGGCCCGCGAATTGCTCTCGCTCACCTACCAGGTGCGCGGCCTCTCTGCGGAAGATGCGGATCACTTTGTGGGACACATTGCGGAGAAGAAAGAACAGCTCGTCGAAGCGCTGGCGCGCGAACGCCTGCATATCAGCGAGGAGGGTCTGAGCAAGCCCTGGGTTTCGGCCACCTCCGGAGCGCTCTCCACGGCCATCGGCGCGCTCATTCCGGTGCTGCCGTTCTTCTTCATGGCGGGGCTTCCGGCGATTATTGTGGCCGCCATCATTTCGCTCATCGCGCACTTCGCGGTCGGCGCGGCCAAGTCGCTCATAACCATTCGTTCCTGGTGGAGCAGTGGACTGGAGATGACCTTTGTCGGCGCCCTCGAAGGAGCCGTCACCTATGTCATCGGCGTGGGCATTGGCCACATCGCAGGATCATGACTTGAAGGGCGAATCATAATAGATAGTGCCAAGATGGAGCTCCCGGGATTGGAAGCCAGCACCTGCTACCGTAACGCGCAGATGCAGTCCAAACGAACAGCCAACACCAAAGCGATCGAGATGATCCTGCCACCGAAGCTACGAATGCAAGTCGCTGTCGGATAAGGCTTTAAACGACAGAACCCCACACGAATGTGGGGTTCTGTGGGGTTCAAAGTCCCTAAATGGTTGCGGGGGTAGGATTTGAACCTACGACCTTTGGGTTATGAGTTCTGCAATTTGGTGATTCTACAGAAGTTAGTAGGCGTTGTTGGTTGCTGTCAGTAGGCTTGAGTAAGCCATAGGAAGTTGGAGGAGTCCCTAAGTTGGGTTGGTGTTGGGTTGGAAAACCTGGCTGCGAAGCGATAAATATTGCCCACCCGCCGATGTCTCAAGAGCGTGGGGAAAGCAGCGAGCGACGTGCGCGCTTTACCCCGACAAGGTTAATTGTCGTTGCTATAATCGCCGCGTGGAGATTTCGCTCATTTCCGGGCCTCCCGGCTCTGCGGACACCCAAACGCCGGAAAACGGCCTCGTGGAAGCCCAGCAGAGGCTTCGCTGGATGGTGCTTGACTCCGTGCCCTCCCCGAATTCCCGCCGAAACTACGCCAAGGCCATCGACGACCTCTTTGCGCTCTCGGCCGGCCGGCCGCTCACCCGCGCTCTATTGATGGAGTACCGGGCGTCGATGGAGGCCCTGGCACCTTCCACGATCAATGTCCGGCTTTCGGCGGTCCGGAAGCTGGTCGCGGAGGCCCGGCAAAACGGCCTGATCGGGGTCGAGGACGCGGCCAGCCTCTCCGCGGTCCCCAACATCCGGCAGAAGGGAACCCGGATGGGGAACTGGCTGACGCGGGAGCAGGCCAAGGAGCTGCTGGCCGTTCCCGATCGCTCGACTCTCAAGGGCAAGCGGGATTACGTGATCCTGGCGCTGTTGGTCGGTTGTGCACTTCGCCGGCAGGAGCTGGCCACCCTGGATGTCGAGACCATCCAGCTTCGGGAGGGCCGCTGGGTGCTGGCTGATCTGGAAGGAAAGGGAAGACGCATTCGTACCGTAGCGGTCCCGGTCTGGGTCAAGCAGGGAGTCAACGCCTGGATGACCGCTGCCGGCATCGAAGAGGGCCGGCTGCTGCGATCGATCGCGAAGGGCGGGAAGGTCGGAGAAAGCCTGGGCGACTGGGCGGTCTGGTCCGTGGTCGAGCAATCGGCGAAGGAGATTGGAATCGAGCGCTTCGGCGCCCACGACCTGCGGAGGACCTGCGCCAAGCTCTGCCGGAGGTCGGGCGGCGACCTCGAGCAGATCAAGTTTCTGCTGGGGCACTCGTCAATCCAGACGACCGAGCGGTACCTGGGGTCCGAGCAGGAGATCG
>PLHC01000096.1 GCA_003138795.1 Granulicella sp.
GAGGAATTTAAAGCCTCATTGGTCTCTGCAGTTTTTTGCTCCGCCGCCGAAGCAGCAGTGACCGCTGCGCTCCAGACCGGAGCCTCTTCTTGTGCTGACAATGTCAATGCAAGATTGGGTGGAACTAAAGCAGTCGAATTTCCATCATTCTAAAACGGCTTACCCCAGAATAAAAACACCAGTTCGACGACCAGAATGATGACCACCGTCATTTCCAGAAAGAATGCCCGACTCTGGTTGAACTGGTCCACCATAAAGCGATACAACTCCTCGGCAGTGCGTACCTTCTTAGTCACGAGATCCTTGTAGTCGGGTACGCCCACTTTCAAAGCAGCCAGCTTATAAAGACGGGCCGAGAACATGTCACTGAGAAATTTAATCGCGTTGTCGGCATGCTCCGTCAACTCCGCTACATCGAGCAGTACCGTATGCAGGCTGGTCGCTGACCGGGCCAGCCGCCATCGAGCAAAGATGCCCGTTCCTTCATCGAGCAGCGTGTACACGCGTTCCAGCTCTTTGGTCAGCAGATCGTCATAGTGTCTAAACACGAGCAATTGCGAGTTCGCATATTCCAGCAACTGGATCGCTGTTTCCGCACCCGTCGTGCTGTCGTAGATGAACGCCGCGTTCCAGCCGATCACTGCCAAATCGTTCTCATAGTATGAGATGCGAGACTGGAGTACTTCATTGCACTCGCTCTCAGCTAGTCTCCCGGTATCTCCGCGAACCACCTGAGCGATGCGCGAGCCGTGCTGCTGGATCAGATCGGTGGCGGATGGTGAGCCATTGATCTCCCGGACATGAAAGATCAGGTAGTCTTCGCTCAGCCACTCCTTATATGGCTTTATCAGAGCAGGGGCGGCCCGTTCCAGTCTGCCACGGACAATCTCTGTCGCCTGCGCCGCAAAATCGACATCCCACACCCACCTGCTCGCCAGCCCCGTCAGCTTCTCCCATCCTCCCGTAAAGACCAGTTCGAAGACGACGCTCAGCACGCCATAATCGTAGTATTTGATTTCGCCCTGGAGCCGTTCTCCGCTTTCGAGGACCAGCGTCTCCAGCGAGTCGACTACCGGCGGTCTCTGATAGCGGACATATCCCGGCGTAGGATGCTTCGGGCTGGGCAGCTTAACCGTGCGTGCGCGAATAAGCTCCTGCAACTGGTCCAGGCGAATGGCCTCACACACGTCGTACTGCAACAGCACCAGCACCGAACCGTGGAGTGTGACTTCAGCGGACTGAGATGCAGCCGGCATGATGGGAACAATCTTATCGTGCAGGATCTCGAATAGGTGAGCCAAACGACAGCGACTACCTGAGTCAGGTAAATAACCAGCTGAAAAGTGTTCCTTAGACAAGAAATCAGCCCGTAGCGCGGAAGGTGCAAGCAGAATATCTGGTAGCCGCTGAGATTCTGAAGGAATGCCGAGGCCTGAAGGGATTGGGCGAGTCCCCCAAAAGGCTCCGGATTGGTACAGCCCGCGCCATAAGCCCTCGACCCCACCACGGAATGTTGAAATGCCGCCACACGCTTTTAGTGTATTTTTTGAAGTGTTGTCTGGTTTTCTATTCATGCGCGCTTTTCGATCACTCGCCGCCGTGCCGCTTGCGCTGTTTTGCGTACTCTGCACAGCCTCGGCACAGCGTCACGACGCCGGATCCTCCCCACCTACTGCCCCGCCGCCCAAGGCCGTCGTCGCGCCGCAGACCATCCTTCCCATCAGTTCCAGCCTCGGTGCGCTCCAATTCTCCACCGTCAACTACGGCGTCTCCGCGCCGCAATCCCTCATCCTCCAACTGCAATCCTCTGACGACCGCACCCGCACCGCCGCGCTTGCCGCCATCGGCGCTCCCGGCCAGTACCTCGACCACGTCCACATCCCCTTCCCCCACTCCATCCATCTCGACTTTCTCGCCCTCGGCAACACCAACGAACTCGACGCCATCCTCACCGTCGAACTCGACCAACACCTCGTCAGCGCCATCCTGATGCCCGAAGACGACGAGTGGCACCGCATCGCCACCGTCATCTACCCCACCGCCTTCAGCGATCCCACCACGACGCCCTCCACCTTCCTTCGTGCCGACCGCTCCCTCATCGAGCGCCGACGCTACGCCGCCATCTTCCACACCACCACCAACGGCTCCAACGGCGACTTCACCGAAAGCGAAGCCCACCTCCGCATCCTCAACGGCCGCGCCGTGATCACCATAAGCTTCGCCTCCACCGAACGCTCCTGCGATCCCACCCATCAGCGTCCCTGCGAGATCATCGAGCGCTGGCTCCAGCCCGACGCCACCGATCCCGAGCACCGTTTCCTGCTCGTCACCGCCACCGGCCACGTCAAAACCAACGACGCCACTGACCCCATCGCTCGCGCCGAGACCTTTGAGGCCGCCCACCTCCGTACCTTCACCTGCCAGCCCTTCGTCTTCTCTGACACCGCCCTGCACTTCGAGCCCGCCGCCAACCCCACTCCCTGCATCGCCCCGCAGCACGAGCAACCGTTACACTAGTCTCTGCATGATCGACGAGACCACCTTTCGCAACGAATCCGACAAAGCCCTGGAAGCTCTCAAGCAGACCCTCTTCCGTGCCGAGGAAGACGGCGGCTTCGAGACCGATGAGAAGAATGGCGTCCTCAACGTTCTCTTCGAAGACGGCGCGGCCAAATTCGTCTTCACACCCAACACCCCCGTCCGCCAGGTCTGGATCTCTGCACTCTCCACGTCGTACAAGCTCGAGTGGAACGAAGCCACACACGCCTTCACCCTCCCCAAGACCGGCGAAGACCTCCGCACCCTCACCGAACGCCTGCTCCGTGAGCAGCTCGACAACCCCTCGATCACGCTCACGGCATAGCTGATCATGACCCTCTCCGTCGCCATGATCACAATGAACGAGGAGGCCAACCTTCCGCGCACCCTCGACTCCGTTCGCTTCGCCGACGAGATCGTCATCGTCGACTCCTTCTCCACCGACCGCACCCTCGAGATCGCCCGCAGCTACAACGCCAGGGTCTTCGTCGAAGCCTTCAAGGGCCACGGCGGCCAGAAGAACTCTGCCATCGACAAGTGCACCTCCGACTGGATCCTCCTGCTCGACGCCGACGAAGTCCTGTCCGCGCCGCTCCAGCAACACATCCGAACGCTGCTCAGCAGTATCCCGCCAGGCGTTTCTCCACCCTTCGAAGCCTACTGGATCAACCGCAGCAACCAGATCTTTGGCCGCTGGATGCGCCACGGCGGCTTCTATCCCGACCGCAAGCTACGCCTCTTCCGTCGCTGCGCCGCACGGATGACAAACGAAGGCAGCCCCCACAGCACGCCCTTCCATGACGGTCCTACCGGCCGCATCCAAGGCGATCTCCTGCACTACGCCTACCCCACCCTGCCGCTCTACCTCGAGCACATGGGCCGCTACAGCAACGAGATGGCGCGCCTCACCGCCGCCCGCGGCAAGACCAGCCGCAACCCCTTCAGCTTCTTCTGGAACGTCGTCCTCAACCCGCTGGCGACCTTCTTCTACAACTACATCGTCCGCCTCGGCTTCCTCGACGGCCGCGAAGGCCTACTCCTCCATCTCTACCACTCCGTCTACGTCAGCTGGAAGTACGCCAAGGCCTGGGAACTCGCCCGCAAGTAAAGCACAGACAACTAGCTACCACGCGATCTCTCCCCCCGCGTGGAAGAAGCCACCGGTAGGCCCATCCTCACCCAGCGTCGCCAGCTCCACCGCGGTCTTCGCTCCATCCACCACACTCATCGGCGCCGCACTCCCGCCCAGTTCTGTCTTCACCCATCCTGGGTGTGCCGAGTTCACCTTGATCTTCGTTCCCCTCAGCTCATGCGCCAGCGAGATCGTCAGCACATTCAGCGCCGCCTTCGACGCGTTATACGCAAACAGCTTCGTGTTGTACGTCGGCGAACCCTTCATCGCCTGCAAGCTCACCGAGCCCAGAATGCTCGACACATTCACGATCCTGCCCGACTCCGACTTCTTCAGCAGCGGCAGCATCGCCTTGCTCACCGCAAACACCGCAAACAGATTCGTCTCAAACGTCGCTCGCAGATCCTCGATCGTCGTCTCGCTGGTCGTATTCTTCGTCCAGTCCCTTTCGATCATCACGCCCGCGTTGTTTACCAGCACATCCAGCTTGCCGAACTCGCTCTCGATCTGCGCAGCCGCCGCATCGATGTCCGGCTGCTTCGTCACATCGAGCTTCACCACCCGCGCATCCACGCCATCATCACGCAACTGCTGGGCCGACATCTCGCCCTTCAACGCATCACGAGATCCCAGCAGCACCGTATACCCCAGCTTGCCGAGCTGCCGTGCTGTCTCCAGCCCCAGCCCCTTGTTCGCTCCCGTAATCAATGCGACTCTGCCTAGGGCAACCTTCGCTTCACTCATCACGCTCTCCTCAATCCGGCTTTGCTATCTTATGCATCACCGCCGCAAAACGCTCTGCATACTTCGCCGGCATCTCGCGACGTTTCATGTCCCGTCCAACAACGAAGTGCACCGTCTCCCCCTCGCATAAAACCATCTCATCTGCGGGTGCACTTGCCGCCCGCACAATCACATATCGAAACCGCACAATCGACCCACGCACTCCCGCCAGCGTCGTCCGCACAATCAACTCATCGTCATAGCGCGCCGGAGCTTTGTACCGGGCCGTCACCTCCGCGACCGCAATCAGCGCCCCGTCCTCCTGCTCCATGTTCTTGTAGTCCATCCCCAGCTGCCGGATAAACTCCACCCGCCCCACCTCAAACCACACCAGGTAATTCGCGTGATACACCACGCCCATCTGGTCGGTCTCTGCATACCGCACCCGAACCCGTGCCTCTGCATACCCCTGCTCGATCAACTTCTCGACATCACTCATCCCAACAGTTTAGAAGAAGCCGAACGTCTAGCCTCTACAGCTACCCTCTGCCCTACAGCGTCGCTACCCAAACCTCTTCTCCATGTCCGCACTCATCGCAATCAATTGATCCAGCGGCTCAATCTCCGGCAACTCCGCACCCAGCTCCTTCAACGTCGCCAGCAACACCTCCGTTGGCAGATTCCCCACCAGCGCATCCTGCGCATACGAGCATGTTCCCAACCCACCGATCGACGCATCGAACCGCCTGCACCCAGCCTCATAGGCAGCCCTCACCTTCGCCGCCGCATCCTCCGGCCGTGCATGCAGATGCACGCCCACCTCCAGCCCTTCATGCACATCCAGCACCAGTCGCACCACATCCCTCACCAGCTCTGCAGACGCCACGCCCGCCGTATCCGACAACGAGACCTGAGCCACGCCCGAGTCCACCAGCAAATCCACCGCGCTCACCACCTCATCGATGTCCCACACATCCCCAAACGGATTCCCAAACGCCATCGCCACATACGCCACCACATCCTGGCCGCCCTTGTACGCCAGCTCTCCAACCTGCTCCAACTGATCCAGGGCCTCCTCCGGCGTCTGCCGCTGATTGCGCTCCAAAAACTGCGGCGAGATCGAATAGGGAAACGCCAGCGTCGTCACACGCCCACCGCCCACAGCGAGCTCCGCACCCCTGACATTCGCCACCAGCCCAATGATCTCGACATTCGCCTCCGCATCCAGGTACTCGAGCACCAGCTCCGAGTCCGCCATCTGCGGCACAACCGCCTTCGACACAAAACTCACCGCATCGATATGCGTAAACCCCGCTGTAATCAACGCACGCAGATACTCCGCCTTCACCTCCGGCTTCATCACCTTCGGCAAACCCTGCCAGGCATCCCGCGGACACTCAATAATTTTCACCACGTCTTGCACCTGCCCATTCTTGCCTCAACCCTTGCTTCTCTTTCTGTCATTCCCCTGGGCCATGTCGAACGGGGAATCTGCTTCTTGCTCCTTGTTTCTACAAGTTCCATTCATAATGCACGCCTTTGGTCCTCGCCGTCATCCTGCCCCTGAGCGAGGTCGAAGGCCAGGGCCCCCGCTCGGCTGGAGATTCGCAGTGGGCTGCCCTCCCATACAACCTCAAGACTTTTCAGGAAATAGTACGCTGAGACTCATGGCACTCCGCCCCTTGAATTCCACCGACGCACTCCTCGTCATCGACATGCAGCTCGACTTCCTCCCCGGCGGCGCTTTGGAAGTCAAAGGCGGCGACGAGATCATCCCCGGCATCAACGCCCTCGCCGCCCACTTCGACCACGTCATCCTCACCCAGGACTGGCATCCCCGCGGCCACATCTCCTTCGCCAGCACCCACCACAAGCAGCCATTCACCGACACCATCCAAGCCCCCTACGGCGCCCAAACCCTGTGGCCCGACCACTGCATCCAAGGCACCCGCGGCGCCGAACTCCACCCCGGCCTCTCCATCCCCCACGCCGAGTTGATCCTGCGAAAGGGCTTTCGGAAAAATATCGACAGCTACTCCGCTTTCACCGAGAACGACGGCGTCACCCCCACCGGCCTCGCCGGCTATCTTCGCGAGCGCGGCCTCACACGTCTCTTCTTTACCGGCCTTGCCTACGACTTCTGCGTCGGCTTCTCAGCCCTCGCCGCCGCCAGCCTGGGATTCGAATCCATCGTGATCGAAGACCTCAGCCGTGCTGTCAACCTTCCTGCCTCGAGCGATCGCACCGGCACCGTCGACGCCACCAACCGCGCCTTCGCCGCCGCCGGCGTCCAGCCCATCTCATCCACAGCGCTACTCACATAGTGAACCCCGAACCCACCACCAACGAAGCTACATGGCCCGAAGCTTTCGCCACCGTCACCGCCTGCAAGTACGACTTCGGCGCCGGTCGCGCCCTCGCCTTCGGCATCCCCACCAGCAAGCACTTCCGCATCTCCTACAACTACTTCGCCGGCGGTGAGCTCCACACCGGCGAGTTCACCTCCGCCAGGGCCATCCCGCAGGGCACACTCTTCCCCATCCGCTACAACCCCGACGCCCCCCACCAGAACACCCACGCCGCTGCCAGCACAACCCAGGGCACTCGAGGCCCGAGACTAGCCATCGGCATCATCGGCTCCATCATCCTCTCGCTCGCCTGGTTCGCGGTCCTGCGTGGCTGCCACTAGCCCTCAGCCCGTAACGCCCACCAGCCCCAACTCCGCCGCGTGCTCCTGCATTGCGCGCAGGCAGTTCCCGATATGCTCCTCCACAGGAATCCCCAGCAACTCTGCGCCCCGCGTAATATCCTCGCGCTTGACCGCCCGCGCAAAGGCCTTGTCCTTCATCTTCTTCTTCACGCTCGCGATCTCCACCTCCGCAATCGCCTTGCGCGGCTTCACCAGCGCACACGCCGTCAGAAACCCCGCCAGCTCATCGCTCGCAAATAGAGCCTTATCCAGATGCGTCTCCGGCACCACGCCCGAATAATCCGCATGCGCCAATATTGCGTGCAATATCTCTTCCGGCCATCCCTGCTCGCGCAAGAACGTCACGCCCACAAACGGATGCTCCTGCGGCGTCGGGTGCCTGTCGTAATCGAAGTCATGCAGCAGCCCTGCACACCGGTACAGCTCCGCAAATCGCGCAGCCTCTTCATCATGCAACCCCAGCCGCGCCGCCTCGCGCACCCCATAACCTTCCGTGCAACACGCTACCGCCAGCCCATGCTTTACCAGCGACTCATTGGAGGTCCACTCTCTCAGCAACATCTCCGCCCGCTCCACCCCAAACTCTGCGCTCACAAGCACCTCCGCTCTCTATTGCCTTTGTCTTTCGCGACTGTGTACCACTTTGGTTCCACTGCCACTTTCTACCATATTTTTGGCAGAATCTCCGGCATTACCCTTGACTCCTTCGGCACCCAGTGTCACTCTAGGCACATCGCTTGTCTTCGTTATCGGACGCAGGCGTACGGTGCCCGCTCTGGCAGCCGTCCGCAATAGACAATCTATGGCAACCATGATGGCGCCTGTCAGCCCACTGGAGGTTCAGCCCCACGCTGAATCGCCCGAGCGCGAGGTCCCTCAGCGTGAAGTGCTACGCTGCGAAGCCTGCAAACTGGTGCAATTCCGCACCGCTTCAGACACATGCCGCCGCTGCAAGAAGTCCCTGCTGCCCGAACCCCCCAAAGTCCAACCAGCCATAGCTCTCGTCCTCGATCCCACAGCCGAGACCCGCGATACCGGTCCCCAGGTTGCCGCCGCCGTGCGCGATCTCCGCCACGTCCGCAACCTCTCCCAGCGCCAGCTCGCCGCCCGCATGGGCGTGCCCCGCACCTACATCTCCAAGATCGAGAACGGCAAGGCCATGCCCACCCTGTCCTCACTCGATCGCCTCGCCCGCGCCCTGCAGGTCGACATCTCCGCCCTGCTCCGCGACGCTCACACACGTCACCGCGACGAGTCGGCCGTCCTGCTCACCGACCCCTTCCTGGCCGAGATCGCCAAGTACACCGCGCATCTCACCTCTACCCAGAAGTCGATCTTCCTCAACCACGTCCGCGAGCTCTCGCAAAACTCCAACCAGAGCCGCAACCGCCGGATGGCCTGACCCGCCCGTCGAGCGTCACGTACCTCCCTGGCGTCGCAACCCTCGTTCTCCCAGGACGAGCGCTGCGGCGCCTCTCCGCATCTGCCGCACCCCGGCAAGGAACGCATTTTCCGCAGTTTTTGGCCTGTTTTCTGCTCCCTGTTCCCTAGTTCCTGCTTTTCAGCTATCGTCATTCCTGAGAGCCAACCGTGCGCGAACCTTCTTCCAGCCGCGTCTATCATCGCTCCAACCGGGCCCACGAACTCACGCCCGAAGAACGTGCCATCTATGACACGCTCGACCCCCTGCGCATGCCCCAGCACGTCGCCATCATCATGGACGGCAACGGCCGCTGGGCTGGCAAGCGCGCCCTCAAGCGTTTCCTCGGCCACCAGCAGGGCGCCGAGTGCGTTCAGCTCGTCGTCGAGACCGCCTCCCGCATCGATCTACCCTGGATCACCCTCTACGCCTTCTCGCTCGAGAACAACCTGCGCCGGCCCAAAAGCGAAGTCAACTTCCTGATGAAGTTGCTCCGCAGCTACCTCATCTCCAACGTCAAGCGGATGAACGACAACAACATCCGCATGGCCTACATCGGCCGCACCTGCGAGCTCCCGCAGGAAGTCCAGGACACCATGCAGTGGGCCTCCGAGGAGACCGCCAGGAATACCGGCACCACCCTCACCCTCGCGCTCAATTACGGCGCCCGTTCCGAGATCGTCGACGCCGCCCGCACCCTCGTCCACAACCTCATCGCTGAAGCCCACCAGCGCGGCATCTCCGTCGAAGACATGCTCGCCGCCGAAGGCGTCGACGACGCCATCAAAACGAGAATAGCCGAGCCACAACTCAACGCCTGTCTCTACACCGCGCACATGCCCGACCCCGACCTCGTCGTCCGCACCTCCGGCGAGCAGCGCATCTCCAACTTCCTCCTCTGGCAGATCGCCTACGCCGAGATCTTCGTCACCGACCGCCTCTGGCCCGACTTCCGCGGCCTCCATCTCCTCGAGGCCATCGCCGACTACCAGCAGCGCGAGCGTCGCTTCGGAGGACTCGGCGAATCCTCCGACGAGTCCTTCGCCGGCACCCTCCCCACCGAAGCTGAACTCACCCGCCGCTAGCCACGACCGCAAGGCTTTTGCCTTTGCCTTTGCCTTTGCCTTTGCCTTTGCCTTTGCCTTTGCTTTTGCTTTTGCTTTTGCTTTTCTTTCTGTCATTCCGGCAGCCGGGTTCCCGGCAGGCGTTCTTTGCCTGGGGTTGGAAGGGAATCTACTGCTTCCGCAATCGCGCACGGCCATTGCGCCACCCGCCTTCTGCAACATCTCCCCCCCAAAAACGAGCATGCGCGGATCGCGCCAAGGTTGCGCCCCGATGTATCCTCAACAAGACCAATGAAGCGCATCCTCACTGCTATCGTCCTCATCGCACTCGTCGCGGCCCTGATCTTCTTCGGCAGGCTCTGGATGGTCACCGTCTTCGCGGCAATCGTAGCCGTTCTGGCCGCGCTGGAGTTCCGTCGCTTCGCCGACGTCGGCGCCTGCCCCATCCCACTCTGGTGGACATTCTCCGCCGTCGCGCTCTTCTTTCTCGCCACCTTCTTCCGTCCACAGGACACCATCACCGTCGTGGCCTTCGTCACGCTGGTCCTCTTCGCCGTCGCCGCCTTCCGCATCCCCATCGAGCGCGTCCTCTGGCAGACCGCAGCCGGCCTGCTGATGCTCGTCTACGTCGCCTATCCGCTAACGCTCCTCCCGCAGATACTCAACGAAGAGAACGGCACCGCGCTCCTTCTCTTCCTCTTCCTCTGCGTCTGGTCCGGCGACGTCGCTGCTCTCTACATCGGCAAGCGCTTCGGCCGCCACAAGTTCTCCCCACGCCTCTCGCCCAATAAGACCTGGGAAGGCGCCATCGCCTCGGTCATCGCCTCCTGCATCTTCGGCATGGGCCTCATCCTGCTCGGCGACTGGTTCACCCAGCAGGGCTCCAGCTTCACCCGCCTTCACACCACTGAGCCCTGGTGGGTCTTCCTGATCCTCGCCATCGTGCTCAACGCCGCCGCCCAGTTCGGCGACCTCCTCGAGTCCGCCCTCAAGCGCGGTGCCGGCGTCAAGGACTCCGGCACCATCCTTCCCGGCCACGGCGGCATCCTCGACCGCATCGACGCCCTCCTCGTCGCTGCCCCCGTCCTCTGGTTCTTCATCGCTATCCGCGACTACTTCTCCCTCGGCAGCCTGTAACGGCGGTCAGGTGATGGCTAAGATGACGCGGGCTGCTCCGGGCCCCCACCGTATTCCCCATCATGGCCGAGCGCATCCTCCCAGCTTCCACGATCTATACGGGCTGCTGAATCCACATGACCATCTCAGCAGCACGCCGCGGGGATCCGAGCATCGCCGTATCGATCACTCAGCCAAATTCCATGGAGTGGGAGATATTCACGACACGGATGAGGAAGCCTGTATGCCTCAATTGAGATCCCATTCCCGGGATTGAAGCCCCTGGAACCATATCTCCGTTATGGAATAGCTAACACCGGAACCGTCTCGGTCGTAGCGCTGGAGATTTCCTTAGTCCATCGTTTGATCTGCTCCAGCGCAGCTTCGATCAAGCCACTCTGGGCAGCTTCAACTGCTGGAGTCAGGGCCGTTCCCCAATCCGTAGATTCCGGCTGCACTCCAAGAAGAATAATCTCCATGGGAGGCGCACCCATCAAGAGCATTGCGTTGACAAGGTCTGACAGTCCGAGCAGATGGACGCTCTTTGACGTAGGCAGCCTCGCCAGTTCGTCTCCCTGAAAGCTCTTCTGAGTGCCCGGAGCGGCCCCGGAATCCACCGCATCGAGCACCAGCAGATGGGACGTGCCGTCGAGCTGACCGAGAAGGTCGAGCCCCAGCGTTCCACCTTCAATGACCTCAATCGTGCTCGGCAGGCGGCCCGAATCCGTCAGCATGCGCGCTGTCAACATGCCGACCGCATCATCCGTGCGCATAAGATTGCCCAGCCCAAGAAGGCGTATCTGCGTCGGTGCACTTTGACTCATCCTCTGCTCCTGTGGAATCTCCGTGATTGTCAGAGCACCAGCGCCTTCCTGCCATAAGCCGTTCCGTCCGCCTGCACGACATGGACTGCACAGGCCAGGCACGGATCGAACGAGTGCACTGTCCGCAGAACTTCAAGCGGTCTATTCGGATCGGCGATCGGCGTGCCCTGCAGTGCCGACTCATAGGCTCCGCGTTGGCCCTTCCCGTCACGCGGCCCCGCGTTCCACGTTGAAGGAACCACTGCCTGATAGTTCACAATCTTCTTATCTTCAATCTCAACCCAGTGGCCCAGCGAACCGCGCGGAGCTTCCTCGAGTCCAAACCCCTGGCAGGACTTCGGCCAGCTGTCCGGATTCCACTTATCCCCGTTGTGGACCTTGAGATCTCCATGGGCCATGTTGTCGTCCAGCTTGGCCACCCACTCGGAGAGTTGACCCACCAGGATCTGCGCCTCCAAGGCGCGTGCAGCGATACGGCCCATCGTGGAAAAGAGTGCGGTCGCCGGCAGCTTGAGCTGTGCGAGAGCGCCATCCACAGCCGCTTTCACCTGTTGCTTGCCCGATGCGTAAGCGACCAGCGTTCTAGCCAGTGGCCCAACCTCCATCGCCATTCCGCTGTATCGCGGAGACTTGACCCAGGAGTACTTCTCATCCGTATTGAGGAACTCGTACGGTGGCCTCGGTCCCGTATACTTCGGGCTTGTCTCCCCTTGCGCCGGAGGTTTGCCCGCCTGATCGCCCTCCTCGTAGGTGTACCAGGAGTGCGTCACATACTCCGCGATTTGCCCTGGATCGACCGGATGAACATTCGCAAGATCGCGTCCGAGGATGATACCGCGCGGAACCATGAATCCTGCCGGATCATGGATATTGGTGGTGGGGAAGTCACCGTACGACATGTAATTCCCGATGCCAACCCCAATCTCAAACCACTCCTTATAGAAGCCGGCAATCGCCATTACATCGGGCACATATACCTGCTGCACAAAAGTCTGCGCATTCTTCACTAATTGGTTGAGCAGCGTGATGCGCTCGGGATTGATCACCGCATCCGGCTCGTTGCCGTCCATCGACGTCGCCATGCCGCCAACGAGGAACGTTTGTGGATGTGGATTCTTGCCTCCCAGCACCGCCTGAACGCGAATGAACTCGCGCTGCACCTCCAGCGCTTCGATGTAGTGCGCCACCGCCAGCAGGTTCACCTCCGGTGGCAACTTGTACGCCGGGTGCCCCCAATCCCCACTGCTGAAGAGGCTCAACTGCCCGCTGGAGACCAGCGCCTTAACGCGGTCCTGCACCGCCTTGAAGTACGTCGTGCTCGACTTCGGCCAATCAGAGATCGATTGAGCGATCTGCGACGTCTTCGCCGGATCGGCCTTCAACGCAAGCGTCACATCCACCCAGTCCAGCGCGTGTAAATGATAGAAGTGGATGATGTGGTCCTGAACATTCTGCGTGCCCGCAATGATATTGCGAATCAGGGTGGCATTCTCCGGCACCTCGATTCCAAGCGCATCTTCAACTGCCCGGACCGACGCTAATGCGTGTACCGTCGTGCAGACGCCGCAGATGCGCTGGGCCCAGATCCACGCCTCGCGGGGGTCGCGCCCACGCAGGATCTTCTCAATACCCCGAAACATCGTGCCTGAACTCCAGGCATCGTTGACCTTATTGCCTTCTACTTCGACTTCGATGCGGAGATGTCCTTCAATCCGCGTCACAGGATCAATCACAATACGTGCCATTTGAACTTCCTCCGGAGGCTGCCTTGTCCATGCACCCCATTGACGCGACCTAACCACGATTGATGCGATCTTGAACGGCTATTCAATTCAGCCGTTTAAAAATTCACGATGTAAAGCTCTGCAAAAACCTACGCTGGAGAGGGAGCCCCTAGCTGTGACACGGGTCACAATCCAACGTAAAGAAAAGAAAAGATAAATGGTTCATCAATGTGACCCATGTCACAGCATACGAGGCGGCCAACGGAAATAATGGCTGCCAGCTTGACGCCCTCACATTGAGGCGATCCAGCTAGTGGCACACCGTGCACCCGCACAATTCGGACGCCCATCATGAATGATGTATCACCTGAAGTCGAGTTGGGATCGGTACTGAAGGCACATGGTATCTCCCGCCGCCAGTTCGTTAAATTCTGCAGCTTGATGACAGCAACTCTGGCGCTGCCGCCTCGCTATGTGCATGCCGTCGTGAAGGCCCTCGAAAAGACCACCCGACCCGTTCTGGTCTGGCTGGAGTTTCAGGATTGCGCCGGCAACTCCGAGTCNNGAAGATGCACTTGAGCGTGTCGTACGCGACTGCAAGGGCGAATACATCTGTGTCGTCGAGGGTGCGATTCCGACCGAAGATGGCGGCGTTTACTGCACCATTGGCGGTAAGACGGCTCTGGATATTGCGAGGCACGTTACCTCCAACGCAGCCATTAACATAGCAGTCGGTGCTTGTGCCTGGGATGGTGGACTTGTCAAAGCGGCTCCGAATCCAACCGGAGCACTCGGACTGCACGAAGCGGTTCCTGGAATCCAGAACCTTGTAAATCTAGGCGGCTGCCCGCACAATCCGGTCAATACGGCAGCGGTTCTTGTTCACTACCTGACCTTCCACGAACTACCTGCTCTCGATCAATACAATCGGCCACTCTTCGCCTATGGCAATATCATCCACGACCAATGCGAGCGCCGCGCCCACTACGATGCCGGCCGGTACGTCGAAGAGTGGGGCGACGAAGGTTCCCGCAAGGGTTGGTGCCTTTACAAAATGGGGTGCAAAGGTCCCGAAGCAACGTATAACTGTCCCGCTGTTCGCTGGAATGATGCGACCAGTTGGCCGGTCAAGGCTGGGCACGGCTGCATTGCATGTGCCTCACCTCGCTTCTGGGACACGAAGTCGCCCTTCTACAATCGGTTGCCCAAGGTGCCGGGATTCGGCGTAGATGTCAAGGCCGAAGAGATCGGATGGATCGGCACCGGGGCCGTTGCCGCTGCGATGGTGGCCCAGGTGATTGGCAACGCGGTGCGCGACAAGACGAGGCCGAAAGACCTGGAGGATAAAGAAGACGAATCCTCCGATTCTCATTGAAGGATTCGGCATCTGCGAGCAAGCTTGCGATCCAGACGGGACCTCGACTAATCGGGAGGGCTTATGAGAAGAACACGGAGTTCTAGTTCCGAGGCGTCCTGGAAAGATCCTGCACCAGGGCAGGTGAGAGTGTACATCTGGGAATTGCCCATACGAGTCAGCCATTGGGTGATGGTTCTCAGCATCCTATCGCTTTCGATCACGGGCTATTACATGCACTCCCCTTACATGGTCGCGGGAGGCAGGACCGCCTTTGTCATGGGGACGATGCGCTTTGTGCATCTCCTCTCCGCCTTCGCGTTTACAGCAGCGTTTCTGCTCAGGCTGGTCTGGTTCTTTCTCGGCAACCGCTGGGCGCGCTTGGATCAATACTTCCCGACAACGAAGAAGCGCGCCAAGGGTCTCGTCGCCGTCGGCAAGTATTACGCTTTCATGGCTTGGTCTCCGATTGCCTATATCGGCCATAACCCCATGGCAGGTGCAGCCTATGTGGCCGTTTACGGAATGGTGATCGTTGAGATCCTGACCGGCTTCGCGCTTTACTCCCAGGTTCTTGGGAGCAGATATCTGAATTTCTGCATCGGCTGGCTCCCCCGCCTTATCGATATCCAGTGGCTTCGTGAGATCCATTTCCTCTTGATGTTCGGCTTTTGGATGTTCTTCATTCATCATCTCTATACGGCCATCCTCATCTCTATTGAAGAAGAAAGTGGCATTATGGACAGCATCTTCAGCGGGTATAAGTTCGTTCCAGAAGATGACCTGCGGAAGGATATGGCTGAGTGGGACGGCCCGCCGGCGCAACTGCGCACGGTCCCGTCTCCGGTGGTTTCCGCAGAAGCGCGAGGACCCGGTTCTCCTCCTGCTGCCTGAGTTGCTGACCTAGCGCAGAAGATTCCGGGGCCTCGTACCGGGCATGAATTCCATGAGGCTTTGCCAGAATTGCCACTGGACGCGACATCAAGTGTCGCTGGAACATATTTGCTAGCACACGTGGTCTGCGATGAGTCGAAGGTGCCATGGAGGCAAAGCCGTCGCGCTCGAGCGCCGTCGCCACGGTCAGTCGTTCGAGATCCTGCGGTGCATCAGCACGCTGCGCTAACGCTCCGGACGCACCAGCATCCCGACCGCAAGAAGGCAGATCGTTGCATCTTTCAATAGAGTGAGCTTCATCGCATTACTCGTCGTAGTGCATCAAGCTAAACACATCGATCTCCGGAAACTTCTCCCGGCCCTTCAAAAAGTCCAGCTCGATCGCCACGGTCAGCCCGACAATCTCGCCGCCCAGCTTCTTCACCAGCTGAATCGTCGCCTCCATCGTGCCGCCTGTCGCCAGCAAGTCATCGACGATGATCACCCGCTGCCCCGGCCGGATCGCGTCCGCATGAATCTCCAGCGAATCCGAACCATACTCGAGGTCATACTGCACCCTCTCCACCGCGGCGGGCAGCTTCTTCGGTTTGCGCACCGGAACGAACCCTGCATTCAGCCTGTACGCCAGTGCCGGCCCAAAGATAAATCCGCGCGCTTCAATCCCCAGCACCAGGTCGACCTTCTTGTCGATGTAGTACTGCGCAAACGCGTCAATCAGCTGCGCTAAGCCTGCCTTTTCTTTGAGCAGTGTGGTGATGTCGTAAAACAGAATCCCAGGCTTCGGAAAATCAGGAACGGCGCGGATGAGCTGCTTCAGCGGCTCGCAATCAATAGGCTTCGACATATAGTGCTTTTTCAGCAAACTCCTTCAATTTAGAAGCTACCAGGCTCCTTCAATTTGAAACGCACCGAGCGACTCCGCCTCGGCCTCTGTTAGCTCGTGTTCGATCACCGCGTCCACGCGGCTTCCACGCGACCCCCTGCGCAGCGCAGACCGCAGATCCTCGATCGCCTCTACATTTCCTGCCGCGACAATCTCCACCTCGCTCGCATCCGTATTGCGCACCCAGCCGCGCAGGCCCAGCTCCGCTGCCTCGCGATGCACGAACCAGCGAAACCCGACCCCCTGCACACGTCCGCGGATGAGAAAGTGAATGACCATCTGGAGATCTGCTCTTACGCCCTGCTCAAATACGCGCCTTCAGCTGTATCAACCCGAATCTTCTCGCCCTCATTGATAAACGGCGGCACCTGCACAACCAGGCCGGTCTCCGTCTTCGCGGGCTTCGTCACCGAGCTCGCCGTCGCCGACTTGATCCCCGGCTCCGTCTCCACCACCGTCATCTCCACGAAAGTCGGCAACTCGATACCCACAGCCTTGCCATCGTGAAAGCTGACCTCGATGAGCAGGTTGGGCGTGAGGTATTCGACGGCGTCGCCGAGCGTGTCGCGTTTGAGTGCGGTTTGCTCATAGTTCGCCTGATCCATGAAGTAATAGTCGTCCCCGTCGTTGTAGAGGTATTCCATCTTGATGGAGTCGACGTGAACGCGCTCGATCGGATCAGGCGACCGGAACCGCTCCGTAAACATCGCACCCGTGCGGATATTCTTCAGCTTGGCCTGAATGAATGCGCGCAGATTGCCCGGCGTGCGGTGCTCTACGGAGAAGACGAGATGAAGATCGCCCTTGAATTTGATAACCATGCCGGGGCGCATCTGTGTGGCGGAAATCGCCATAGAAAACTCCTGATTCTGTGGGTAAATTGCGGGCATTCGAGAAACGGCCCAACCCTACGATTGTAGCCCAGCAGCCGCCTTTCCTTTGGGAACCTGGGCGTTCCCTCCACGTTCTTTGCGTCGGCAGTTGCTTTTGCTTTTCTTTCTGTCACTCCCCTGAGCGAAGTCGAATGGGAAATCTGCTTCTCCCGTGGCCCCGCGATAACCCGAATCCTCAACCGCCCGGATGAAACAGCTTGTAAAAGAAATGTTTGAACTTATACCCGAAGGAATGTTTCCCCGAAGCCGCTGGGGTTGTGGCCAGACCTGCAGCTGCATCCGCCGGCGCCTCCACCGTGCTCGGCGGTGGCCCCTGACCCTCTGCATAGGTAAAGGTCGTGGAGATCTGCGTTTGCTTCTCCCCCGCCGGCGCAGCATTGTCCACCGGCTGCGTCGCCGCAAGCCCCTCGCTCGCAGCGGCCGGGAACGGATGCTCCGCCGAGGCCTTCTCCGCCGGGCTCGCATTCGCCGCCACCTGCACCGGCACCGTCGGCCCAGGACACCCGCATGGCGAGCGCTCGTTGTCCACCACCTCCAGCAAACTCCCATGCTCGAACAGCACATGCTGCCCCGGCATCAGCCGGTAGCTGGCCCGCGAGAAGGCATCATTCAGCATCAGCACCGGCGCCTTCTTCCCCGCGTTCTCCACGCACGTATCGCCATCGCGCGTCACTCGCAACCGCAGGTCGTATCTTCCCGGAGCCTCAATCGTGAACCGTATATCCGGCGTCAAGATCACATCCTGCGCATCCGACGCCGTGTGCAGCTCCAGCGCTCCGCGGTCCAGCCCAAACAGCAGCGACTTCCCGCCACCCGAGTGCAGCAGGTGAAACTGACTCGTCGCGCATACCAGCACCTCACCACCGCGCTCCAGCGCAATCGCCGCCGTGCGGTCATACGCCGTGATGCTCGCATTTGACATCAGCCGCGCCCGGTCGCCCTTCACCTCGAGCCCGCCCGTCACCAGCGCATCCCGCGTCGCAACCGTCCCCATCACCTGCGGCGCCGCTTGCTGCTGCGCATACGCACCACCGCTCAAGCTCACAACGCTGGCAACGGCAAGGACTACAAGACTTCGCATAGGAATAGGGATCAGTCGCTACTGCTTCAAAAAATTCGCAATCAATTGCTTGCCGTGCTCGGTCAGCACGCTCTCCGGATGAAACTGCACGCCCTCGATCGGCAGCGTCTTATGCCGCAGCGCCATAATCAGTCCCTTCGCGCCGCCAGCCTCACCCGCAACCCGCGCCGAAATCTCCAACTCCTCCGGCAGCGTCCGCTCATCCACGATCAGCGAGTGATACCGCGTGCACGTCATCGGCTGCGGAAGATCCCGGAAGATCGTTCGACCGTCATGCTCCACCACGCTCGTCTTGCCATGCATCAACTGCGGCGCGCGGATCACATCGCCGCCAAACGCCGCGCCAATCGCCTGATGCCCCAGGCACACCCCGAGCACAGGAATCTGGTCTTTCTTCGGCAGCTTCGCCAGGTGCTGAATCAGCGGAATCAGAATCCCCGCATCCTGCGGCGTACACGGCCCCGGCGAAAGCAGAATCCGATCCGGCCGCATCGCCACAATCTCCTCCGGCGTCACCTCATCATTGCGCCGCACCACCACCTCGGCACCCAACTCACCCATGTACTGCACCAGGTTGTAAGTAAACGAATCGTAGTTGTCGAGAACGAAGACCATCACACCTCCAATTTTACTCTGCGTCTTTCTGACATCGTGACACCCCAATGTTCGTCATCTCGACCGAAGCGCAGCGCAGTGGAGAGACCCCTGTATTCCGCCCACCACCCCACCGCCCTTCGACGCCCCATCCACACCGACATGCAACGGAACCCGCGCGAACAGCCTCTTACTGAATATGTTCATTACAAATCCAACCCGAGCGAAGCACTTTGCCGCGATGGTCCTGATTGGCGACGGCGTCATGGCTCTCATCCATCCGACCACCGATGCCAACGCATGGAATAAGGGTCCAAAGGTGTGGCGCAATCTAATGCGCGGCCTCGCCAAGCGACCCACCCTCACGCGCGCCATCGGCGCAGCCCAGATCGTCGGCGGCATCTACTGGGCCCTCAAGCAGGAAGACGCAGACTAGCGCTACTGCCCCAACCGCGCCCGCTCAATCGCCCGCACCACCGCCTTCGCCTTATTCCCGCACTCCTCGTGTTCCTTCTGCGGCACCGAGTCCGCGACAATCCCCGCCCCAGCCTGGATATACCCCTTCTCGCCATCCATAAACAGCGTCCGAATGGCAATGCACGAATCAAGATTCCCACTGAAGTCCGCATAAAAAATCGCGCCGCCATACACGCCGCGCCGCGCCGGCTCCAGCTCCTCGATAATCTCCATCGCGCGAATCTTCGGTGCGCCGCTCAGCGTTCCCGCAGGAAAGCACGCCCGAAACGCATCGAGCGGCGCCAACCCCTTACGCAGCTTTCCCTCCAGCGCGCTCACCAGATGCATGATGTGCGAGTACCTCTCCACAAACATCAGGTCCTTCACCTGCACGCTGCCAAACTCACTCACCCTGCCCACATCGTTGCGGCCCAGGTCGACCAGCATCACATGCTCGGAGACCTCCTTCGCATCCGCGCGCAGGCTGGCCTCCATCGCCCGGTCCTCCGCCTCATCCTTCCCACGCGGCCTCGACCCCGCAATCGGCCGATACTCCACCTGCCCCTCATGCACCCGTACCAGCAACTCCGGCGACGACCCGACAATATGCGCCTCTCGCGGCTTTGCCCCCTTCGTCTCCCCCTCCAGCCCAAACCGCAAAAAGTATAAATACGGCGACGGATTCACAATCCGCAGCGACCGGTAAATCTCAAACGGATCCACCCCCGGCACGCAATCGAACCGCTCGCTCAGCACGCACTGAAACACATCCCCGGCCGCGATATACTCCTTGATCCGCTCCACGGCCTTCAAAAAACTCGCCGTCTTCGTCCGAGCCTTCAGCTTCAGCGGCCCCTTCACCAGCCTGCTCTTGCGCTTCGGAATCGCCGCACTCAGCATCTTCTCCAGCCGGTTCAATCTCTTCTCAGCGCCCTTGTACCCTGCCGCATCGGCCTTCCCACGCGTCCCCACCGTCACAATCAGGTGAATCGCCTTCTTCACATGGTCGAACGCCAGGACCTCGTCGAAGAACATCAGGTGTGCATCCGGCACATGCAACTCATCGACCGCCAGCGCCGGCAGCTCCTCGATCGAGCGCACCACGTCATACGAGAAGAACCCCACGGCCCCCGCCGTAAACGGTGGCAGCCCCGGCAGCTTTGCCGGCGTCTCCCCCTCCAGCGCAGCCTTCAGCTCCGCAAAGATGTCGCCCTCATACGTCCGGCGCCTGCGGCCCTCGACGACAGTAATGTGGCCATCCCGCGCTGTCATCTTCTTGTAAGGCCGAATGCCGATAAAGGTATAGCGGCCCACCTGCTCGCCGCCCTCGACCGACTCGAGCAGAAACGCCTCGGGCTCCTCGGCAGCCACCCGCAAAAATGCTGATACGGGCGTCTCAAGATCAGCCGCAACGGTTCGCGTCACGGGCACCAGCGAGTGTCCGTGTGCAAGCCGCTGAAACTCGCGGAGGGAGGGTATCGAAAGCGAACGCGCACTTGACATGATTCGTTGAGGATACCAAGTTGGGCACGAGTTAGGGATTAGGTTCGCCGCTCGTCGAGGTTATTGCAGGCTGCTTGTCTAGTTTGCAGCAGAAGGCCTAGAATCCCCGGGTTTGGTCACAGACCGGTCTGACCAAGGTTGCGATGAAACTGACCCCATGGCACCAGTGCAAGCGTCTAATGCTTGCTGGACCTACACGAGGAGACACGACGATGGCCGGAGAGCGATTAGTACCCACGGATGCCGCACTGACAGGCCTCCCGACGCTGGGCCGAGGCAAGCCCGCAAAAGATAAGGAAACAACAATGGAAACTCCCGTAGCTACTGCTCCGACATCTATGGAGCTGGAGACCAACCCCTGGCTCGCGCAGGCGGCGCGCTTTGATGANNGGTCCCGCCAAAGGCGGAATCCGCTACTCCCCCGAAGTCTCCCTCGACGAAGTCCGCGCCCTCGCCTCCTGGATGACCTGGAAGTGTGCGGTCGTCAACATTCCCTTCGGGGGCTCCAAGGGTGGCATCATCTGCGACCCCAAGTCCATGTCGCAGGGTGAGCTCGAACGCATGACCCGCCGCTACACCGCCTCGCTCATTGAGTTCATCGGCCCCGAAAAAGACGTCCCAGCCCCCGACATAAACACCAACGAGCAGACCATGGCCTGGATCATGGACACCTACTCGATGCACATGGGCCAGACCATGACCTCCGTCGTCACCGGCAAGCCCGTCAACCTCGGCGGGTCTAGAGGCCGTCGCGAAGCCACCGGCCGCGGAATCTCCGTCGTCACCGACCAGGCTCTCAAGCACCTGAACATGACCCCCGCAACCACCAGCGTCATCATCCAGGGCTTCGGCAACGTCGGCTCCAACGCCGCCAAGCTCCTCTGGGAGAAGGGCTACAAGATCATCGGTATTGGTGAGTTCGATGGCGCCCTCTACAACGCCAGCGGCATCGACGTCTCCGAGCTCCTCGAGCACAAGGCCCGCACCGGCGCCATCCACGGCTTCGCCGGCGGCCACGCCCCCGGTTCCTGGGCCTTCGACAAGGACGCCCTGCTCACCCAGAAGTGTGACGTCCTCATCCCTGCCGCGACCGAAAACGTCATCACCAGCCGCAACGCCGCGCAGCTTCAATGCCGCATCCTCTGCGAGGGCGCCAACGGCCCCACCACCACCATTGCCGACCAGATCCTCGCCGAAAACGGCGTCTTCGTCATCCCCGACATCCTTGCCAACGCCGGCGGTGTCACCACCAGCTACTTCGAGTGGGTCCAGGACCGCATGGGCTACTTCTGGACCGAGGAAGAGGTCAACCAGCGCCTCGATCGCATCATGATCGACAGCTTCAACGATGTCCTCCAGTTCTCCGTCGCCCACGGCGTCAACAACCGCATCGCGGCCTACATGCTCGCCATCGACCGCGTAGCCTACACCACCAAGCAGCGCGGCATCTATGCCTAGGGCATTTCAGTAACAGGAAGATGTTCCAGTCACCACCCGTAGGCGCAAACAAAAGAGGAGTCTGCAGGCCCTGCAGACTCCTCTTTCCCCAGCCCCATTCCCACCCGAAAACCCACACAGGCGTGCACTGTGGCAAAATGGCAGTACTCGCGGCTTCTGCTCTACGCCGTCTGGCGCTCCTTGACGTGAACCTGCCCAACTCCATAACGCTGACCCGCATCGCGAGCGTTCCGCTGCTGATATGGGCGCTGTCGCCCAGGTTCCCCCTGCAGGGCGCTCACGGCGAACAGGAGATCATCGCCTCCGCCATCTTCATCCTGGCCTCCATCACCGACGGCCTCGACGGATATCTTGCACGCCGCCGCGGCCAGATCACCACCCTCGGCATGCTGCTCGACCCCCTGGCCGACAAGCTGATGGTCACCACCGCGTTCATTCTGCTCGTCGCCTACAACCCGCGCGTCATGCACCCCTGGATCGCCGTTCTCGTCATCGGCCGCGAGTTCCTGGTCAGTGGCCTGCGCTCGATCGCCTCCAGCGAGGGCTTCACCATCCAGGCCAGCGAGCTGGGCAAGCTCAAGACCGTCATCCAGATCGTCTCCGTCGTCGCAGCGATTCTCAACCATCGCTGGGACTACTGGCACTTCGGCTGGTTCCCCATCGGCGTGCATCTGATCGCGGTCACCGCGATCTACTGGATGGCGATCATCTCGATCATCTCCGCGGTCGACTACTTCATCGGCTTCTGGAAGAAGATCGATCACGTCTCCGGCAGGCGCCGCCGCCGCAGCTCCGTGCTGAGCCGCAAGAAGCGCGAACCCGCCCCCACCATCTCTTCCCCCTCCTAAAAGCAGAGATTAGGAACGGCTCTTGCTCTTGCTTTTGTCGTTGTCGTTGTCGTTGTTTGTTTTTCGCCGTCATCCTGAGCGAAGCGAAGGACCCCCGCATTCCGAGGGTGCCAAGGAAGGACCACCCCATCACGGAATACGCCTACGTCTACATCCTCGCGAGCAGCTTCAGGCATCTCTACATCGGTTTCACGACAAAGCTCGAGCAGCGCATCTGGCAGCACAAGAACCAAACATTTCCGACCAGCTTCACCGCACGCTACCGGATCGATCAGCTTGTCTAATTCGAGCGCTACAGCCTCATCACCCGGGGAATCGCTCGCGAGAAAGGACTCAAGGGCTGGCTGCGCAGCAAGAAAATTGCTTTCATCGTAGCAAACAATCCCGACTGGACGGATTTGAGCAAGGACTGGGGCAAGCCATTCGAGTTGCTGGACAAGAATGTCTAAGATAACGTGGCACCCGTCACATATACAAAAGGCCCCGGCAATCGCCGAGGCCTTTCTAGTCCCTAATCCCCGTTCCTAAACATGCCCGCGCTGCTCGCGCTGCACAAAGTGATACGGCGGCCATGGTCCCGAGAGCTGCATCGCGCAGTCCTTCAGCTCCAGCGTGGCTGTGCTGTACTTATTCTGATAGCGCTCCACAGCCTTCTTGTCGACTAAGTGCGCGATATCCAGCAGCATCTTCCCGGATTCCATCCGCTTGCACGTGATCTCCTCCGCCACCGGCAGGAACATGCGGTGCATCTGCAGCGAAAGTGCCCGTGCCCGCGACTGCCGCTCGCGCTGGCGCATCGCCGACTCCCGCAAGTGCGACAGATACTCCTGCCCCGCAGCCTTGTATGTATGACCCACGCCCTTGGTCTCCGGGCAGATATCGTCGACCACCACCTTCAGGTGCATCTCCGCCATGCCACGCAGGCGTTCCACGTTGGCCATAAAGTGCCGCTGGTTGGACCGCACCGACCGCCGCAGCGCCTCATCGTCCTCAAATGTGGTGCCGAAGCGGAACGGCAGAACAGTGGACTTCGCAAAGCAACCGGAGATAACGCGGGCATGGTCGCGCGCAGCTGCCTGACCCTCTGCTGAATTTAGATGGGCTGTATCTTCGGCCAGGTGCTCCGAGACGACCACCGCAAGATCGGCGGCAGGAAAGAGGAATGTCTGATTTCCAAAGAGACCCGTGACCCCCGTAAGGGGCATCGGCCTGCGATGGCGTCCGAGTTCAGTAAATGCATTTCTTTCGGTGATGCAATACGCGTACCAAGCCATGACGTTTGTCGCTCCTGAGTCCTGATGCGCCGCTGATTGGCTACCCTGCGGTTACTTGCCCAATCGTGCGGATTTTGCCTGCCTATCTGGAGCAGCAGAAAGAACGGACCTGCGGCGAAGCTAGCTCGTGCTATTAAATTGGTGCACTTTGCTGGATTCGAGCCGATAGTATGCTCACGCAAATACGATTGGCAAGAGGGCAGACAAGAAGAATTGACAGTAATCGCACCGGCTTAGCCACCCGCCCGGATCCTTCCTTGCCGCCCCGCAATCCCTTCCCTGCTAAACTGAAACGATGCGCGGGCGGTGGGCCCGGGCAA
The DNA here is from genome assembly GCA_003138795.1 of Granulicella sp. Classification (GTDB taxonomy): domain Bacteria; phylum Acidobacteriota; class Terriglobia; order Terriglobales; family Acidobacteriaceae; genus Granulicella. The sequence continues at coordinate 24,810 of PLHC01000096.1, forward strand.
TCTTTTTGTAGCCTTGAAGGACGGAACGTTCGTGGACAACGCAACTAAGCGTCAATTGAAGAAGCAGGACCAGTTTGTCGCCCTCACTAATAGCAGCGTGCACTGGGCAGACGAGCACCGCCAGACTGCGATCATCGCCGGCATTATCGCCGTCGTCGTCGTTCTCATAGCCGTCGGCAGCTATACCCTCTATCAGAGTCGCTCTGCTTCCGCGGCAACCGAGTTCGGCGCTGCCATGGAGACCTATCAGACTGCCCTGGTGAACCCCAGCCAGCCCGTTCCTCCCGGCATGAAGACCTTCCCCACCGCGAAGGACCGCGCCGCCGCTGCCAACACGCAGTTCCAGCAGGTCGCCAACCACTACAGCCTCACCCAGTCCGGCAAGCTGGCCGAGTACTTCGTCGGCCTCACCTTCGCGGACGAAGGCCAGAACGGCCCCGCCGAAGAAGCACTGCAGAAGGTCTCCACCAGCTGGGATGCCGGCCTCGCCGCTCTCGGCAAAGACGCCCTCGCCGAGCTCTATCAGCAGGCCGGCCAGGACTCCAGGGCCATCGACCTCTACAACCAGCTCACCAGGGGCAAAGCCTCAACCGTCCCTGCAGCCCTCGCCCAGCTCCAGCTCGCCGAGCTCTATCAATCCGAGGGCAAGACCGACCAGGCCCGCCAGATCTACGCTGAGCTGAAGGACAAGGACAAGGACGCCAGGGGCAAGCCGGGTGCCGCCGCTGAGATCGCCACCCAGAAGCTCAACCCCGCGCCCCCAGCCGCAGCACCCGAAGCCCAGTAACTTCACTCCAGACGAAGCATTACAAGAAGCGGCGGCCTGATCTTTCAGCCCGCCGCTCTTGCTTTAAACCAGAACCAGCTACCTACAACGGATGCGACTGGTCATCCTCGAGGTGCGACGCCGCCGACTGCGCGCTCACATGGGTTGTCAACCGGTCGGCAATTGCACTCGGCGACCGCAGCTCCGCCACCGTCGACCACCCATCTCCCTTCCGCCGTGGATCGGGCAGCGGCGGCGCCCATGCCGGCAACTGCAACCTCAGATAGTCCGACAGCACGCACGCATGCGACTCATACAGCACGCGAATTGCAGTCAGCCGTTCACGAGCGCCCACATCGCCGCACAACGAAAACCCTGCCTNNGGCGGCTCAAGCCGCAGCCGCCGCTCGTCGCGCTCCAGGTGAAGCACGTGCCCCAGATCCACCAGCGTATGCCGCGCAATCGCAAATGTTAACTGTGCCTGCCGCGTGCTCGCCCCCCCGTCTCTTGAACTGTCGATCGTCGTAATTAGCAGCGCACATGTATCCAGCACCGCTGTCAGCGCCGAAAGCCAGCTCTGGTTATCGTGCTGCGACCGGTAGTAGCAAAGAATCGGATACGAGATATGCGTCTCCAGCATCGCCGCGCACCACCGCTCCCACTCCGCCAGCAGCGCCGACAATGCATGATGGCCGCCATTGAAGTTGTGCCGGAACAGCAGCTCTCCGGCCGTCGGCGGCGATCCTGCCCTCGCATCCAGCATCGCCACGGCAATCTCGCGCGTCGAGAACGCCGTATAGAGCAACGGCAGATACCCAATCACCAGCGCCACAAATCCCAGTCCCGTTCCAGCCTCCACCACGACGAACATCCGCGCCGTATTCGTCGCTGGCTGCACATCCCCCAGGCCCAGCGTAAACAAGGTCGTTCCACTCACATAGAAGCAACTCCGCAGCCGCTGAAACGCCGTCACCGCGTGGTCCCCACGGATAAACGGATCATTGAACGGTGTGTGCATCCCAAAGTAGATCAGCCCATACGCCGCGGCCAGCAGCCCCGCCCACAGCACAAACAGCAGCAGCAGCGAGAGTGGCCCATAGAAGCTGTACATGTGCTCACGGCTGCGTTTCACTGGCCAATGCCCGATCAGCCATCTCGACGGCGTCCAGGTTGCGAGGAAGAACAAGCGCGTAATCTGGAACCGTCCCACCGGCCTTCGCGGCAAAATAATTGTCTGAAAGGCGTCCAGCAGAACACCGGCCAGGAACACGCAACCGAAGATGAGCGCCAAAACGTGCATGTGGAAGACTCTACCTCGTCGCAGATGCAAAAGATGAATGTTGGAAAATATTATGACAGTTCCAGTAGCTTTTTTGGCGCGCTGAGTCTAATCTCTGAGGCAGCAGATGCAACTGCTAATACCGTGCACAGTATTAGGCGCATATCCCCCTCCAGCAAACAGAACCAGATTTCCTCAACCTAGACGGGCCCGGGGTGTCTCATGAAACAGCGAGTTCTGGTTGTCGACGATGACCGTTTAGTAGCCGATACTCTCAATCTGGTCTTTCAAGCCAACGGCTACGAGTCCGAAGCGGTTTACTCCGCGGCAGAAGGTCTGGCTCGTGCTCGAACCTTCGCCCCCGGACTCCTCCTCTGCGATGTCTCCATGCCTGGCGAGAACGGCCTGCAACTCGCCGAGACGCTGCAGCGCGAGATGCCCAGCTGCAAGCTGCTCATGCTCACCGCCTACGCCAGCAACGCCATAAAGGTCGAACAACACGCCTCGCGGACGAAGCTCCCCCTCAAACTCCTCAGCAAGCCCTGCCGCCCCGAGATCCTGCTCCGCGAAGCCCACGACCTCCTCCAAACCGCCTAACCATCCTCTGTCCTCGACTCATCGAGTCTCGCCAACGTCGTACACTCATCTCACGATGGCCGACGACATCCCCAGCCTCGCCGATCTGCGCCGCACCCGCTCTAAGCGTCCAGCCTCGCGCACGAAACCGCCCGCCACCTCGCCATCTCTCTTCGACGACGCACCCGAACCTGAGCCTGAACCCACACGCCCGCCGCCCGCGCAGGACCCCTCACGCTCCGCGCAGGAGNNCGTCCGCGCAGGACCCGTCCGCGCCGGACCAGGAGTCCCACATCTTCACCGTCGGCGAGCTTGTCCGCCGGGTCCGCACCCTCGTCGAGAGCACCTATGGCCACGTCACCGTCGAAGGCGAGATCTCCAACTGGCGTCCCGCCGCCAGCGGCCACTGCTACTTCACCCTCAAGGATGGCGACGCCCAACTCTCCATCGTCCTCTTCCGCCGCCA
>PLHC01000131.1 GCA_003138795.1 Granulicella sp.
ATCGGGATAGGGGGGAGAGTCACCTCTCCTCCCCTCCCACACCACCGGACAAGCGGGTCCGCATCCGGCGGTTCGATGAGTTACTCCCCTGCCGCACTGCGCAGAGGCCGGAGGTTCAAAGAACGCACCGCCGATGGTGGGTTCGCCGCTCGTCGAGTTCCATTGCAGGCTTCACCCGCTCCCAACTCGCTCAAGCTCAACCCGAAGGCTGATTGGCTGGCGCATGGCCACACACGAGACGCGCTTTTCTACTACTCCTTCTCATCGTTCAGGCCTTCGTTCCTCGCGGAACTACTATGCCCTCTGCTGACTTCTGACGCACGGTCAGAATGGATTGCTCCATCCTCAGTCCTGATTCCAGGACGTGCGACAGATCTCCCGCGATAAGACTGACCGCCTTCAACGCGCAACCGCCGAATTTACAACCAGCGCTCTTGATGGATGTGGACTTCGCTGTCATTGGCCAGCTCGTCCGGCGCCGTATGCCTCATATCCGGTTCTTGTCCATCGGCTCGCGTCTTTGCTCCACGCTTCCTTCAGACCCCACCTCGCGATGACGCCCTTGCGCTTCGCTATCACTTCTCCTCCATCAGGATGTGAAGGGGACTTCCACCCCCAAGCTGTCACTCATGCACGGCGTACCATGAAAAGGGCACGGCGTTAGCCGTGCCCTTCCGTTAAACTGCCGTGCTCGATCGCCGCGTCGAATTACTGCAGATACACTCCCGGATGTACATTCTCGGGGGCGTGGATCTTCACGCCTGGCTGACTCGTCGTCAGCTTGATCTGCGTTAGCGTGTCCCGCCTCTCGCGCGCTCCGCTGACGTTGAAACTGACCGTGTAGCTCTGCGCGATGGCCTTGTCGAACTGACTGAGATATGGTGCAAGCGATGGCGGCGTGATTGTGCCCATGTAGAACGACTCTCCTCCCGTGGCCTCAGCTACCTGCTGCAGATAGTTCTGGCCGCTGAAGCTGCCCCTGCCACCCCGCAGCCCGGCCTCGCCGTAGTAGATCGAGTACACTGCAACGCCCGCGCGCTCCGCATCCTCCTGCGCGGTCTGTACGTAAGGGCTGTTCTGGTTCATTATCGAAGGCCTGCCGTTGTAGGGATCTACGCCGTTGGTAATCATCAGCACAAAGCGTGCACCCGGCTCATTCGCGGGCCAGCGCTTCACAAACTCCGAGAGACAAAAGTACGGGCTGGCATCGACACCGGCAACCGACATAGGAATCCGCAACTGAGCGGCCACAGCTTCATGGTTGGCCGAGAACCCGGGGTTACCGCGCACGGTGCCATTCTGCATGTACCCGACCAGCACCTTTGTGCCTGCCGGAAGCTGATTGATGAAGTCCGTAAACTCGCCGATCTGGCTGCCAAACGTGAACCGCAGGCCGTCATCGATGAGGATGGCAACCTGTGCTGCAGCCGGAGCCACGGGCGTCACCGAAGTGATCGGTGTCTCGCGACGGCTCACCTGCAACCGCAGCAGAGCCGGATCGAGCGGAGCTCCGCTCTTGGATTGCACCGTGATGAGCGCAGTCGTGGGAACCGGACCCTCCGCGGGTGTCTCCTGGGCGAGCATAGGCACCGTCGCAACCACAAACCCTGCGAGCAGTACAGGCGCGAACTTCCTACGAAATGGCTTGGACATGATCTTTCTCCATCTTCTTAGACGAGGGTTGCGAGGCACAGGTGGCACATCGCCCCGGGTAATCCTATGCCAAAACCCGGAGACGTCGCTGCATCCCCGGGGTTTGGGAGCAAACCCTAGTTTCCGCCGAGCCGAAGCTTCAGCCCGGTGCGAAACGTCAGAGGGAGTCCCGGATAGCCGATCGGCCCAATATGCTGGTCATTCAGCAGGTTATTGATCTGTGCAAAGTACGTAAAGCCGTGCTTCAACGCATAGGTTGCGCTGATGTCCAGCTTCACATAGCCGAAATCGAGATCGCGGTTCGGCAACAGCAACGTATTGCCGCCGCTCAGATCGGAGTAATCGAGAAAGGTCGAGTCGTCGCTCTTGCTGGCGAGTGCGCCCTTGAACGCCAGGCTGAGCCTCGTCCGGGTATATTGCACCTCAAAGTAACCCGTATTCGGAGCTCGCCGGAATGGGCGTGCTCCCACCAGCGGACTCTCCGCGCCGATCGCGATCCCCGGCAAATTTGGGTTCTCCGTCGGCATTCCCTGGTTCGCAGCCACCGCATCCGAGGCGAAGGACTGCAGCACGCGCGCGTCCAGATAGGTGTAGCCGCCGCGCACCAGGATACGCGGCTTGGGCTGCCACGCCAGCTCGACCTCCGCACCCTGCGCGCGGAATGCAAGTGAGTTCACGTACGCCTCATACAGCTCGACACTCTGGTTGATATTGAGCCCAAAGTATTGCGCCAGCGCTGCGGCATCCACGCCCTCCAGTTGGCGGTCGAAGACGTTGTGGAAGTAGCCGGCCTTCAGCGTAAGCTTCTCTCCCAGGATGTTCTGATCAATGCCAAGATCGTACGTGCGCGAACGCTCTGCCGCCTGCGGCGTGATGTGATACAGCGCTATATCCGCAGTATCGCCTGCTTCCAGCTGCGTGTACAAGCTCTCGAACTCGATCGCCAGCGTCGGCTCCTGAACGCCGGTCGCCGCGTTGGCCCGCAGCCGTGTTCCATGGAACAACTTGCCCGACGACCGCACCGGAACATAGCTCAGCCCAAACCGCGGCGTTCCAGCAATCCCATACAGATGGTTCTTCTCCACCGCTCCACCAGCCGAGTAGAACAGCCGGTTGAAGAACTCGCCTTGAAACTGCAGGTTGTACTCGAAGTTTGTGCGCTGTGTCTTCTCAAACTCGCCGTAGTCGGCGTCGTTGAAGCTGCCTCGCTCGTTGTCATACCGAAACCCAAACAGCCCAATGAAGTGCGGCGAGAGGCTGTAATCGCTCTGGTAGTAAAGCTGATCGCGGTTGGAGTCCTGATTGATATTGGCTCCATACACGTCCGTCTGCCCTGTCACCGTATAGCCATTCGCGCCGCGGATCGTCATCGCTGGCCCGAAGTACTCTGTGTACGCGTAAGGCGTTCCGGCGTAGAACGTCACCGGCGTTCCCTGGTTGCCGAACTGTGCCTCCTGCTCCCGCTTGCGAGCAATGCCGTAGCGCAACAGATTATGCCACTTACCCTTGTATCGGTTCTCGAGCGTAATGTTCGAGTAAAGGTCCTGGTCGCCCTGCTTGCTATCGTCCGAGATCCCCCAGAAGTCATGCGGCCCCGGTACGCCCGTCGCTGAGTCCGCATTGCGAATCGTAAAGCGTATCTGCGTGTTGCCGTTGAAATCGTACCCAACGTTGATCGCCGAGGTCCCCGAATGGTACTTGTCCAACGGCAGCGCATTGGACGTGTCCAGCCGCGAGAACGCGCCATAGTAGTCCAACTTCTGGAGCGTTCCGCCGACGGACACCTCGTTGCGCCACGTGTACAGATTGCCCGCGTCGCCCGAGTAGTTCAGCACCGGCTTGAGCGTCGTTCCGCGTGGCGTCTCGATATTGATCACCCCGGCGCCCGCATCCGTGCCATACATCGCGGAGTCCGGCCCCCGCACCAGCTCGATCTTGCTCACAGCCGTCGAGCTCACCGTGCCGAAGTCGAATGTCCCGCCCACATCGTCGGCGGGCATACCATCGATCGTCACGAGATTTGCCGTAGAGTTACCGCCCCGCATAAACAGGCTCGTGACGCCACCGGTCTGCCCCGTCTGGACCAGGAACGCACCCGGCGTCTGCCGCATCTCCTCAATGACGCCCGCTTGCAGCGCCAGCGCCTCGCCCGGAATCACACTCACCGGCGACGTTAGCTGCGGCAACGGCGTTGCGATGCCCGTTGCGGTAACGGTGATGTCCTGACGCACTGTGTTCGTGGCGAGCACCACATCCTGCTCGAGCACATCGGTTGCGCCCCCGTAAAAGTCCACCCCGATCGCGGGCAGGAATCCGCTTGCCGAACCAAGCAGTGTGAACCTGCCCGCATCAGCTGATCGAATCTCATACGATCCATCGGAGTCCGCGTAGGCAATTCCGACGACTTTGCCACCCTCGACCAATCGCACCATTCCGCCCGGCAAAGGCTTGCCCAGCGCATCCGTTACACGGCCACGCACAACCACGGCCTGCGCACAGATCGAAACAATGAATCCAGAAAGAAGAATGAGAGCGACGCGTCGAGCGAACCTCGCGCGTAACGACAAGCTGGCCGCATTGCGGCGCAGAGACATATACATAGTGTTCTCCTCCGCTTCCCCGTCGGAAGCGTGGCAGGCAAAACAGCAGCGGAACCGGTCTCCTGACTGGCGCGATTTCAAAGTCGACCCTTGTACTGCAGAGAGCGTCCCTTCCCGATGTCCATTGGACGATCAGTGGGCTCTTCCAGGCCTACTTCACCTTGCATATTCGCTTCAATAGCGACAGCCAGGTGCGCGCATCACAGTTGCGGGGCAGTGGCGGAGTTTCACCGCGCTTCCCGAACATTCCTTTGCGGTAGCGTGAAAGTACAACGCGTCGCTTTCAACAACAGCGACTCAGAAACAGCAAGCGAGACTCTAGTGTACGGCGTGCCCTGAGGAAATCCACCGCTACCCGCGTGGACATGCGTGTGCTCATAAAGTCAGTTCCCAGGCAATACGACGAACGGCGTAACCTCTTTCGGCATGCCCGCATCCAACGCCGTTCTCAACAGCGTCGCCGTCGATGGCAGCGCCCACACCGGCGATTGCAGCTCCGGCATCGGCTTGGACTTGAATATCCTGCTGGTCTGCTTCACCATCCAGCGTGCCGTAGTCTTCGCCTTCTTCCGACGCGCGCTGTCTGTCGAAATTCCTGTTCCGGCGTACATCTGCCGGTACAGCTTCGAAAGCATCACGAAAGCCACCCTTGCCCTGAGGTTCGGCACGCATGCCGACCTCTGCCAGATCGCGCTCCAGTTGTAGAATCTGTCCCAGACCTTCTGCGTGCGCTCGCGAATCTCGTCCGAGCTCATCGACGGATGCGGCGTGAACATCTTCGGCCGCACCGCGGTTGGAATCAGCCAGTAGCGCGTGATCGGCACATCTCCAACCATCGTCGGGTTCTTGGCCTGCTCCTTCTCCCAGTGTCCAAAGTCGACGGTCCCGGGAAACGGTGTCATCATCACAAACTGCGCAAAGGTCACGCCCGCCTTGATCGCCATCTCGACCGTCGCATCGAAGGTCGCGGGCTTGTCCGTCGGCAGACCGAAGATGAACGAACCCAGCACATGCACACCATGTTTCTTGAACGTCTGCAACTGCTTCGCCAGCGCCTCGCCCGAGTAGTTCCAGTCTTTGAAGACCGCCTTCAGTCCCTCCGGCGTCACCGCCTCCACGCCCACCAGCGCGCCCTTGATGTTGGCCTTGCGCATGGCGTCCAAGTACTCACCATCCTCGCCCGCCTCCATCGTGATCTGCGTGAAGAACACCATATCCTTCGGCAGCTTTGCGAGCTCCTCCATCAGTTGGAACCGCTCCGTGCGGATCGCCATCAGTTCTTCCAGTTTGGCGGTGTTGCCCTGTTCACGGGCCAGCCGCAGGTCGGTCAATGTCACGGGGTAAAAGTTGTCGTCAGCCAGCGCGATGAAGCGGAAGCCAATTCTCCGCAGGCTGATAATTTCGTCGATGACGCTTTGAAATTGCCGCTGCCGTGGAGCCTGCCCGTCGGTGCGCCACACGCTGCAGAACGAACAGTGCTTCGGACAGCCGCGAATGGTCTGGACCGAGGCCCACATGTACTTGTCAGGGGGCATCAAATCCCATCGCGCCGCCAGGAACTGGCTTCCCTCGATGCGTCCGCCCTCGTAGATTCGCTCTGGCGCTCCGGCGAGACAATCGACCACCGCCTTGCCCCACGCGATATCGCCATCGCCCGTCACTACAGCATGGGCCTCGCCTTGTGCGAAAGCCTCTTCAGGAAAGAGCGTCGCATGAATCCCCCCATAGACCACCCAGGCACCGCGAGCGCGTGCCATGCGACCGACTTCGTACCCACGCAGCGCATTGCCCGTATGCACGCTGATGCCGACGATGTCGCCCGCAGCGATCGTCGCTGGAACAATCTGCTCCAGCGACTCATCCACCAGGATGGGGTCACCGGCTACACCGGGCGTGGCTGCTGCAAGAACAAACAGCCATCGCGGCGTAATGACGGCTGTACCAAAAGAGTTGTCGCTGGGATTTACGAGATGAACACTCATCGAATCCGACCTTTCCTCGTGCGAGTACGGTGGCTTCAGGGAGTTGTCTTCACAATGCGACGAACTGTTCCGTGTCGCTCAGACAGTGTTCGTAGATCGCGGTTCTTCCCGCCGGGCTATCTCTTTCATCATACATAGCTGGGATGAGATCTGCCCCTCGGGCCAGACTGCTCCATCATGAACTTTCGTTCACGTGTCAGGCCCTCAAAGGCTTATAAAATGCACTCAATGAGCCGCCATGGCTTTGGCTTTGGCTTTGCGAATCGCAACTTCTGCATCGTGCCCAGGGTCCAACTCCTTGCCTTACAGCGTCAGCAGCACCTTACCCGTTGTCTTGCGTCCGGTGAGATCCCGATGCGCCTTCGCTGCCTCGTCGAGTTTGTAACTCGCGCCGATTCTTACGTGCAGCTCACCGCTCGCAACCCATCCAAAGACATCTGCTGCCCTGCGCTCGAGCTCACTCCGCGTCCGCACGTAATCCTTCAGTGTCGGTCGCGTCACATACAGCGAACCCAGCGTCGACAACCGAATCAGATCGAACGGTGGCACCGCGCCGCTCGATGCACCAAAGAGCGCCATCAGCCCGCGCGGCCGCAAACACTTGAGCGAGTCCTCAAACGTGGTCTTGCCCACCGAGTCGTACACCACCGGCAAGCCATCTCCATCCGTCTGCCGCTTCACCTCTTCGACGAAGCTCTCGATCATATACAGAATCACCTTGTCCGCACCCGCACCGCACGACAACTCCGCCTTCTGCTCGGTCGAAACCGTCGTCAGCACCCGCGCTCCAAGCCGCTTCGCAATCTGCGTCAGGAGCAACCCCACGCCACCTGCGCCGGCATGGATCAGCACTGTCTCGCCAGCCTGGATTGCGTGCGTATCGTGGGCCAGATAGTGCGCCGTCAGCCCTTGCAGCAGCACTGCGGCTGCCTGCTCGAAGCTCATCGCATCGGGAATCCTCAACAGCTCCGAGGTCGGCGCGCAGGCAAACTCCGCATAGGTTCCGCGCGTGCCGTTCCACGCAACGCGATCTCCCACCTTGAAGCCACTGGCCCCTTGGCCCAACGCAATAACTGTTCCAGCCGCCTCCTGCCCGGGAACGAACGGCAGTTCCACCGGATACCGTCCCTCGCGCAGATACGTATCGATGAAATTGACGCCTGCTGCTTCAATTTTGACGAGAACTTGCCCAGAACCGGGCTTTGGCACCGGCAACTCGACCAGCTCCATCACCTCCGGCCCACCTGTTTTTTTGATCTGTATCGCGCGCATCGCTGACCTCTTTTATTGGATTTAGCGGCTAAGACTCTCTTCCGAAGGCTTGATTCGCACAATGCGGTCCACCGCATACGGCGTATTCTGCGACTGCGTAAAGAAGTGGCGCACCTGCAGCTCGCCCAGTAACCCTACGCCAATCAGCTGAATCCCCGCCAGAATCAGCACCGCCGCGATGATGAACCACGGTGCATGCTCCCCAGCCACATCATGTCCCGTAAGCAGCTTGTGCAGCAATAGCCACGTTGCAATGCCTCCGCCCGAAAGCACACCCAGCGATCCAATGCTGCCAAAGAAGTGCAGCGGTCGCGTCATGTATTGCAGCAGAAACCGAATCGTCAGCAGATCGAAGAAGACCCGGAATGTGCGCGAGATCCCATAGTGGCCTTGCCCAGCTTCGCGCACCGGATTCGTGATCGGCACTTCGCAGATGCTTGCGCCATACCAACTCGCCAGCGCCGGGATAAACCGGTGCATCTCGCCGTACAGCGGAATGTTCTGGATCACCTCGCGGCGATAGGCCTTGAAGGTCGTGCCGAAGTCGTGAATATCCACGCCCGATAGCTTCGCCATTAACCAGTTCGCTACGCGCGAAGGCACTCGACGGAGCATCATATTGTCCGCCCGCTGCGCACGCCATCCGCTCACCACGTCGTAGCCCTCTTCAAGCTTCGCCAGGAACATCGGAATCTCCGTCGGCTCGTGCTGCAGATCGCCATCCATCGCGAGAATGTACTCACCCGACGAATGGTCGAACCCCGCCGCCAGCGCCGATGTCTGCCCAAAGTTCCTCCGCAGCTTCACCACCAGAACCCGCGAATCCACCGCCGCAATCTCCTCGAGCAGCCGATACGTGCGGTCGCGCGACCCGTCGTCGACAAACACCAGTTCGAAGCTCGACCCCACCTGCTCCATCACGCCCTTGACGCGATCATAGAGTTTAGTGACGTTCTCTTCTTCGTTATGAAACGGCACGACGATGGAGTACTTTGGCACGATCTGATTTTACGCCGTGTTACAGCCGTTGAGGTCGAGATACACTAAGGCCATGTGGCCCGGTAGCTCAGTTGCATAGAGCAGCGCACTCCTAACGCGAAGGTCGGCAGTTGGACTCTGCCCCGGGCCACCACAAATCCCCAATAAACACGCCATCTTTATAGACTCGGGTCAAAACAGCAGAAAAACGTTCTCGGCTTGGGGATACTTTGGGGATACCTACGCCGACAGTATCCCCGGCCGGGTTTGATAGCGCTTATCAAGTTCTGCGCGTTAGCAGCCCCGCGGCTCCGTTCCATCGATCAAAGTTCGCTACCTGTGCGCTCGTTCCGAGCGAGCACCTGCCTGCTACAGACGACTTCCAAGCGATTCACCCATCTCTTTCGTTGGCCGTGGCGATAGCCGGACCCTGAATGCCCGCTCCAATCTAAAGCCACATGCCGGACCCATCGAGCGACGCTGCATCGACTGGTCTGGCCTCATGGTCGAAAGAATCGGGGTCAAGCGAACCTATTTTCAAGAAACCAAAAATAATCTATCTGCCGCGATACCGCTAAGCCAGAACGAGCGTATAGAGTCTCGTCTTGCGATGGGTAGTTGGCCGACTCACTCGACACTGAAGAAAAGAGCTCTAACCATGAAACCCCACAAAACCACCATGCCCCGCCTCCTGTACAGCCGCCGCGATGCCGCAGAAATCCTCGGCATCTCAATCCGCTCGATCTATCTATTTGATCACCACCGGCGAACTCGCGACCCGGACCATCGGTATGGGCGGAAACCTACGACTATTGGAAGGAAGCTGGCATGGATTGGTTCGCTCTATAATGCGCGACCGCGCAGTATCAGGTAAGTCGCCCTCCAGCCGACGGTGTAGCCAAAATCCGAAGGAAAGCCTCAAAGTACGTTGTGATCCATGGTTGGCGCATCTGGCAAGGCCCATCTCGCCGCCCTCTTCACCATGACACTCTAGGCGGGGTAGTTCCACGGACTCCTCTCGAATCTGTCATGCCGAGGGCTACCCCGCCGGCGAGATGAAGCACGGCCCCAACGCCCTCATCGACGAGACGCTTCCAGTCGTGTGCATCGCAACGCAGGACCCCAACGACCCCAACTCGGTCCTCAAGTACGAAAAGACCCTCTCCAACATCCAGGAAGTCACCGCCCGCAGCGGCCGCGTCATCGCCATCGCCATCGCCATCGCCATCGAAGGCGACACCCACATCTCGCGGCTAGTCGAGCACGTCATCCATATCCCCCAATCCCACGAGCTCCTCCTCCCCATCCTCGAAGTAGTCCCCCTCCAACTCCTCGCCTACCACATAGCCGTCCGCCGCTGCTGCGACGTAGACCAACCCAGAAACCTCGCCAAGAGCGTGACGGTGGAATAAGAGCACAATCCGACTAGCACAACTGATTCTGTACATCAATGTCGGCCACTGTGCACCATTGTTGGCCACAGTGCAAAGCTCTGGCCAGTTTGGCATGTAAGTGATTGCAATAGTGGCTTGCAGAAGTTGGACATACCACTTGTTTCCGTTTCATAGCTCTCTCCGCTTTCTAGTAGCTAGTCGATGCGCGTGGCGAGTCCAAGAATTTCGAGCCGAATGCCATCGTATGCCTTTCCGAGCCTCGGTGCGTCGAGCGTCTCCTGGTGATGTCTCACGGCGTCGCTCCAGCGATTTTCGAGGTTCAGAGCCTTCACGTCCGCGGCGGTGAACACTCGGTCGCGGATCACACGGAAGCACTCTGCCTGGGCCTCCACGATCTCACGTTGTTCTTCCGGGCTCAACGCGCGTGCGGGATATATCTTGAGCGAGGCACGTAGGGACGTCGATAGGGCTGTCAGCAACTCTCGCCATTCCTCATTTCGCTGATCGAGCATCCATTGCTTTTGCTGCCATGAGCGTGTCAAGAAATGTCCGACGATAATCCCGATCATCGGCCCGATGGCACCCCAAATCGCTAATACCGCTGTAAGTTTTTGCATAGTTGAATTCTATTCATCGACGTGAGGGGCGGCCTTCAGTCTGGTAGACGCATAACCTCTACGGCCGCAGCATCGGCGCCGCCTTGCCACGACATCCGGGCGAAGGGAGAAATAGTATGACTTGCCAACTACATGACCCTTGACATTGACCGGCCTTCTCATGGAAGGCCGATGCACTCATCGAGTGTGGAGTCGCGACCCAGTCGAACTTTGAACCGCGTGGAGAATGCCGCTGATGATTTTAGCTGACGCGCCAAACTCCGATGCAATTTCGGCCATTGTTCGCCCGGACAATCGCGATTTAAGAACGTCAGCCGCGGGACATTTAGGGTAATTCAGATAATCAATGTTTTTGTTTGGCGAATGCGGTTTATCAATTCTGGGAACGTTGACGCCACTAGCTACTAGGGCTCGTTGGACTGCCATCACGACGCAGCGGGAGATTCCAAGCTCTGACGCAATTGCGCTATGTGTCTTTCCCAGCTTTCGCCCTTCAATCAACGTTTGGGTGGAACACTTCGGATGTGACAAATAGTTCACTTCACCAGACCGCAGATCCAGCGCGTGCACTACGCGCTTAACGATGTATGTGGTTGTGCTCAGCTTGCTCGCGATTTGGGAGATGGTTAAGCCCTCGATTATGAGAGACTTGACCGCTTCTGAAGAGCAGGATGGATGCGACAGGTAGTTTTTCTTCACGTTTACTGCCGGAACGATCAATTCAAATGTCATTGTGATTTCCTTGTAATGCCGTAGGTCTAGCGGGAGTTTGGCCGATGGCATTACGGAAGTACTCGGACCTAAGGGGCGGAAGGCCCCCTTGATCCGATAGACTGGAACGCCATTCTCGAACTCCGGGATCAGAATCAGGCGATCAAGGTGGCGTCGAAATGCTTCGCGCGTGGCGAGGCGGTCAGACCCCAGAATGCTCGGGAGATTCTGAAGTTCGGCCATGAAGAACTTCCGTACCTCTTCGAAGGAAGGCATGACTAACACTGAGGCCGAGTCATTTTTCTGGCTTTGAAGAAGTGTTTTCCTTCTTTCGAGCCTTGCCAATTCATCTAGCAGGGACTTGGAAGGGCCGTAATCACGAAGGGAAGCAATGATGTTCTGGATTGAGGTTTCAACGAGACGAACCTGTCCGCATGTACTCTGAGAACCGCCCTGTTTCCTTTTGGCCTCCTGTATCTGACTTTCTATTTCTTTACCAAGCAAACTGTGAAATTCACTCAGCGTTTGATTCACCGAGGTAGTACTGAGCACCTCTTGAATGACTTTTTGAATCACTGCATCCTCCAGTGCTAATTCGTGGAGGGAGTGTGCGTTCGGGCATTGTTTCTTGAACCTGTGCTTCTTACAACCGAGAAGACGTCCAGATTTTGTTGTGTAACCAGTGGCAATAATCGAATCGCCGCAAATACCACAGGCCAGCAAGCCGATCAGCAAAGGAACAACTTCTCCTGATCGTTTGGCCATTCCGCCAAGCTTGGCGAGGCCAAATCCATGGTGAGTTGCAATGGTTGCTTGAGCCTGATCCCACAACTCGCTGGAAACAATCTCAAGTTCTGGCCAGTACTCAACTGTCCATTCTTCTTCGGGGACAGGCTTGCCGATACTCTTTCCAGTTACGGGATGCTTTGCCTGCCGTGTTCGCCCCCATTCCAAGCGACCTTTGTAAATAGGGTTATGGAGAATAAGACCTACATTGCGGGAGTTCCAGGCTTCCACGCCGACTCGTCGTCCCGGTGCTGGATAATTTGCAGTGGTGCAGCGGTCCGCAATTTTCTGGAAGCTAATACCGTCACGTGCCCAAGCAAACATCTGCCGTACAGCCTCGGCTTCTTCCTCAAGGATGATTATCTTCGTTCCCTTTACCGCTTTCAACGAGCTTGAGCAGGGAAGTAAGTCCCGCCCGCGTTTCCAAGGTCTCGCCCGAGATTCCGGCGTCGGAGAAATTCAGTGCTGAATCAAAGGTCCACCCTTTCCCTGTTGCGGCCTCCTTGCATTCGTGGATTTGGCTGTCAAGTGACGCCTGTGTCTGGAGATCCTCGTCAGAGAATCGGTTGTAGCAACCCACTATAGTTCGAATGGGTTCCTGCTGATTTGGCTGGAGGGGCTTTATCATTGGGCCCCCCAGGTGGATTGGATTTCTTGGAGATGAGCTATGTTATTGAAAACAAGCTGCATTCCTGGATTGGGGGAAACGCAGAGAGTTCTATATGAGGTGAGCCAGGGGAGCCAATCTTCTTTTATAATCAAGCAGTTAGATGATTGTCTAATCAAGATACCATCAGAACTGCCATCACATCTGCTCCGTGACTCAGCTTAAGAGGCCAAGTGCGTATTGTGCGTGGACTCCTTCACCCTGCTTCTAGCTTAGCGGGGCGCGGGCTCCGTGACGGATATGGACGATCAGCACGCGGTTTGAGCGATCGTCGATGCGGTAGAGGATGCGATAGATGTGGGGCTTGTTGCCGTAGTGGAGGAAGCGGAGGTTTGGATCGTAGCGGGTGAGGGTTCCGCGGTTGGGGAGGGTGGCGAGCTTTTCGATGTCGGCCTGAAGGCCGTCAAACCAGCGGGCGGCGGCTTGCGAGTCGGCGGCGTGGATGGCGGCGAAGATCTGGCCGAGGTCGCGCTCGGCGCGTCGTGAGAACTCTACGCTATAAGCCATGTTGCTTGCGTAGCTGCTCGAAGACTTTGGCGGCGGGGCGGGTTCGATTGGCGGCGATGTCGGCATCGCCCTGGCGGAGGCCTTCG
>PLHC01000168.1 GCA_003138795.1 Granulicella sp.
AAACGGCTGATCTACAACCTGCTGTTTCGCGCCAGTGCTGCCACCCTGCTGGAGATCGCCCGCGATCCTCGTCACCTCGGCGCGGAGATCGGTTTCTTCAGCGTGCTCCATACCTGGGACCAGCGACTGCAACATCATCCCCATGTCCACTGCGTGGTTGCCGCCGGCGGTCTCGCTCCGGATCATTCCCGCTGGATCTCCTCGCGCTGCTCCTTCTTCCTTCCCGTCAAGGTGCTCAGCCGTGTCTTCCGCGGCAAGTTCGTCGCCGGCCTCCGCAACGCCTTCCATGCAGGCACACTCCAGTTTTACGGAGACCTCTTGCCTCTCGCAGAACCGCGCGCCTTCGCCGCCTGGCTGCGTGTCCTGTTCCGCCACGACTGGGTCGTCTACTCCAAGCGGCCTTTCGGCGGCCCAGAACATGTACTCCGCTATCTCGGCGCCTACACCCATCGCGTTGCTATCTCCAACAGCAGGCTGGTCGCTCTCTCCGAGGGCAACGTAACCTTCCGCTGGCGTGACTCCGCCCACAACAACAAGAAGAGGCTCATGACTCTGGCTGTTGAAGAGTTCCTGCGCCGCTTCCTGCTCCACCTGCTGCCGCGCGGCTTCGTGCGCATCCGCAACTTCGGATTCCTCGCCAACCGGCGCCGCGCCACCCTCCTGCCCCTCTGCTTCCAACTTTTCCGTAGCTCAGAGAACATGTCCTCGCCCGCCCCATCGCCTTCCACGGACCAGCCTCGCTCCCTCTGGAGCTGTCCAGTCTGTGGCGGAACTATGCACGTCGTCGAACGGCTCTCTGCCGCCCAACTTCTGCTCCGCTCTCCACCTCAACCCGATCGGTGCGCAGCATGAACTTCTACCCGCATCCTCGACCTCTGCTCGTGCTCCGGCACGCAAGAAGATATTTTGTCTCATCTGGCCCAAACTGCTCTGCCAGCAGTTTCTTCAGCCTCTGCCTGACGCCCCGGCGCGACGCTTCTCCGTCGCATCCAACCCTGCAAACGGTGGATCCTGCCCACAGCAGCGGGTTATTAAACCCTCTGGATCCGATCAGATCTATTCAAATCCCATAGACATCACTCAGCCGGGGCGGCTTCCTTCAAGTCGCTGTATCCGAAGCGCCCTGTCTGAGATCATGCAACTGCGGACTGTTGCGTGATGGGCGCTCCAGATACAGCCCTAAGACTTCTCATTACCAAACCTGCGATATTTCCGGTTTGCCGACCACACGGCCGTGCGTGTGGGCCCTTGTGTGTAGTGCCACAATACGAATCTAGCCCATTTGCAGTTCATCGCCAGCGCGAATTCCTGGTGGTGAATGCTGTAAGCGCTGAAGGCACCTAAGCATCACTTTGTACGACACGCGCTAGGCGGCGCGTGTGAGCCAACTCTTCATCGTGCTCGCGTCCGCCAGACCTGCTTGCTGGAACTGGAGGCTACCGCGAGCGAATACGGCGAAGTTCGGAATACCTCGGACGCTGTACCGTGAGGCAAGTTCCGGGAACCGCTCCGTGTCGACCTTAAGCACGATGGCTCGGCCTGCGAGGTCTCGCGCGGCTTGTGCAACATGCGGCGCCGCCATCCGGCACGGGCCACACCACGACGCCCAGAAATCAACGAGGACGGGAACTTTGCTGTCGCGAACAATTTCGTCGAACTCCGCGGGGTGGACCTCAATAGGCTCAGCCATCGCGGGTAACGGTGTTCTGCAGGCACCGCATCTTCCGGTGTCGGCAAGGTGTCTCGCCGGAATTCGATTCGGCTTCCCGCAAGATGGGCAATTTCGGATGATGGCCATGGCGAAGTCCTTTATTGAATTGCCGAGTCAACAGTATTTCGCAGGCGAAGCAATCACGACAACCACGGACGATCTCCTCAGCACTTCACCGCGAAGAAATAACGTTCTGGTTGCCGACCGCACGCCCGGAACTCGGGAAAGGGGTTAGCATCGCACCTCCAGGAGTGAATTGGCCTGTTGGCGCCAAGTGAGGATCCCTTTCCGGTTAGCCGGTCACTCTGCTGCGGTCTGCCAGGGTGAGCATTGCGATAGGAACTCCGCTCCATGTAAGGCCAAGTGAGCGGCTGGACTCCGCAGGATGGACCTGGGGCACAGGCATCAGAAACGGACGCTTGTATAAGCGCGAGAAAAGATCCGCGCAGGTCGAGATTGCCATCGCGGAAGCTACCCTGGATACCCACTTTTGATGTAGCCCTCCAGTTCCTGAATTGCCGTCGCCTGACTTGAGATTACCCATTTCACCAGGTCGCCAATAGAGATCACTCCCACCACAGTCTCATCCCGCAATACCGGGAGATGGCGAAAGCGATGTTCGGTCATAATGGTCATGCAGTCATCCACAGTGTGTTGGGGACTTACAGAGATAACCGGGCTGGTCATGATCTGCTGGACTTTGGTTTCCCTGGAAGGCTGGCCGATCAGAATTCCTTTCCGCGCGTAGTCACGCTCCGATAGGATGCCGACGAGTCGGTGGTTGGAAAGGACCAGCAAGGCCCCGACATCGTACTCGGCCATCTTCTCGAGCGCTTCGTAGACGGACTGCTCGGGTGCGATCGACAGAATCCTGTTTTCGGCTTTGCTCTTCAGCACCAGTTCAATTATGTCGGAACAATTCATCATATCCTCCTGACCTTTAGTAGCAGCGTATCGATTTGTGTGGCTCATCCCAGGTGACTTTTTATCATGGTGGAACGGCAGTGCATCTGGATCCGTGCAGAACGGCCGCATCGGCCCCCCCCCCTGTGAAGATAGCTTGCGGCTTCGCAAGGTCTGCGAACCGCCCGAGGGCGATCGATGTCCTTCGATTCGGCACGTGGAGAATATAGTCCATCCAGATTGCATGAGAACAGCGCAGAAGTGGATTGGGCCTTTCCGCGGATAGAAACGGGGTTTGCGTGAACTTCTGCCTGGCGGTCAGTCAGTCGGCGCTACGCAGGGCACGAGAGCGTTCAGCCGGAGTTCGACCCGTACCACCTGGCCGCAGCAGGTGGAGCAGGAGGTCTACGAGGGCTCCAAGCCCAGTCCTCGCCTCAGCGGCCGAGGTCGCCCACTCGCGCAAACCGCGTGTCTCATACCCTGGCTATCGTCCGCTTCCGTGCCGCTTTGGTCTTCGCGCCTCTCCCAGTTAGTGCAGCTTCTCAATCTGTTGCTGCACCTTGCTGCGAAATTCCAGCGGATGCGCGACTCTGTGAAATGGCTCGGGAGTCCCGCCCGTCCCGATCACCACAATCGTTCCATAACCCAGCATCCTGCCCAGAACCGTCTCGCTCACTTCGATGCTCTCCACCTTGTTTAGCAGCATTTCGATCGTCGTCCGGCCGACCAGGCCGGTCTTGATCACGACTCGACGGTTCGTTAGTGCCATTTCGGTCGCGTTTCGCCGCACCATGCCCATTAGAATCGCGACGACGCCGCAAACCAGCAATACAACGCCCCCGCCCTCCATAATGTGCAAAGTCTTGCTCTCAATCCCGGCCTGGCTGGCTGCGTAATAGAGCAGGAACACTCCGGGCAGACCAAGCAGCAGGCATCCGAGAACAATATGCCCCAACATCACGATCCAATGGAGACGAGTCTGGTAAATCACCGTTTCACCGGCAGCCAAGTGCGATTCTACATACGTCATTTGATCCTTCCCCACGAATCACTTATCTCGTGAGAACCTCGCGTCTATGGTAGCGCGAGCGGCCACCGGAGAAGAACGGGTTTCCCTCGCCGCGTTCAATGGATTCCTGGACAATCGCTCTTGCCACTCTCATCCGCAGGGCAAATTGCACATGGTGAAAGCAATGCTGGACTTGCGCCTACCTTGCGGCTGACGGCATCAATATTGCAGTTTGCCCTCCATCGAGGGCCTGCCGAGTTATTTGAGTCGGTCGAGGGTGGACGGTTGAAGGAGCGGCAGAGGATGATCCGCCGACGGGCGCTCACGGCGGCGATCAAGACCGAGATCGGCTGCCACACTTTCCGGGCGGCCGGCATCATGCCTTAGTGAAGAATGGCGGCAAGCTGGAGATGGATTAGGGAGATCGAGAACGAATGCTGAACTGAACGGCTATGGTAACGCAGGGTAGGCGTTTTCAGGGGCGGGAGAGCGGCTTACCGAGTATCTGCTCGACGTCGCGGACCTTACCTTGAAGGCGGCCAGTAGCACCCTTGCGGTCGTCCAGGGTGATATTGGTAAGTACGCGCGGCGCCAGTTCGAGCACGCGGCGATGGCAACGGAGGATTACGTCGAGCACCTGTTCGGGTTCACCCTCGATGACGGTGTGCATGGGGCCGAGTTGGTAGGACAGGCCGGAGCCGTCAACGATGGCCAGGGCCTCGGCGACGATTTCCTTGACGCCTACCCCGGCACCCATGGGGACTACGGAAAAGCTGGCGAGCATGATTGCCTCCTGAGAGTATTGTAGAAGGCGACTGGTTTCACTCATCCACATCGCGATCGGCATGATCGTCGATGCGACTGCAAACGGCTCGCCCACTCGGGGTGCAGTGTGTCCAGAGGCCGGAAAACGGCGGTTTGATACTTCCAATCAGCGCCAGAACCGCTTGCCCTTGCTCGAACATCATGACGTGCGAGCAAAGGATGGCCTATCGTATGCCTTGTCAACGCTTCGCCATGCACCTCGCGATGCACAACGCCTGGCTCAGGGCCAGTGTGCGGTTTGACATTCCTTCACGGCTCAGGACTTTAACCGTTTACTGTCTGCCGTTCTCCCGTCGCACGAGCATACTTGATGGTCCGTTTTCTGGAGGCCCCCAAGCACAATAGAGATGTGCGCTTGCCTCAAAACTGGCAACACAAATAAAACGGCAAGTGCAGGGCAGGCACTACACTTGTTATAAGAATGCCAACTCTGGTCACCTCTCAGACGCGAGATTTTACCGAACAGCTTATTGCCCATGAAGCTGCTTCGGATCAGCCCTCGAAGAAGGGTGTGCCTGTGGCGTTTCTCGTCTGCGAGAAGCTGCGTCGTCCTCTGACCGCGCTCGCTGGAGCCGCCGGCTTTTACTCGCTCCTTTTGCGCGCCTTAACGCTGGCGAAGCGGGAAGCTCCGGGCCTTGGCACACTGCAAGTCAAGGCGGATGGGGAGTTAGAGGATGCCGGAGCGAATGGGAACAACCATGATGCCGAGGAAGGAACATTCCTTGTCGCAAACTTGATTGCGCTGCTGTTTTCGTTCATCGGGGAGACGCTCACTCTGCGCCTGATTACCGATGTTTGGCCGGATGCATCGTTTATGAGTCAGGGATCCACTGGAAACGATAGTCCATTGACTACGGAAGGGACGGAGAAGCATGAGCCGCAAGGATAAGGTGATCATCAACAAACTGCTGACCGGAGTTCCGGGGCTGGATGAAATCATGGGAGGAGGGCTGCCTGAATACTCTTTCAACATTATCGCGGGCGCTCCTGGATGCGGAAAGACGACCCTGGCGCATCAGTTTGTGTTCGCCAATGCGACCGCCGAGAAGCCGGCGCTCTATTTTACCGTTCTGGGCGAACCGGCGCTGAAGATGCTGCGATATCAGCAGCAGTACACCTTCTTCGACCATGCCAAGGTGCCTGGCGCTATTCGCTTCGTCAATCTGAATGAGGTGATCCTGGAGCAGGATCTCGACGCGGTGTTGCGGGAGATTATTAAACAGGTTGAAGAAATCAATCCCGGAGTCGTCGTGGTGGACTCGTTTCGCACGGTAGTGCGCAAGGCGAATGGAGTTGTCGGCGAGATGGATCTGCAAGGGTTCGTGCAGCGGCTTGCGCTTCACCTCACCAGTTGGCAGGCGACCACATTTCTGATTGGGGAGTACTCCGACGCCGAGATTCGCGACAATCCGGTGTTCACCGTGGCGGATGGCATTTTCTGGCTTCACCAGATTGCGGAGCGGAACTCGGTTGTGCGCAAGTTCCAGATTATGAAGCTGCGGGGGCAGGCTTCGGTGCCGGGATTGCATACCTTCCGCATTACCGAGGATGGACTGCAAGCCTTCTCGCGAACCCTTGGCCTGACCAAGCGAAGAAGTAAGAATGTGACCTCGCGGCGGCTCTCGATCGGTATTCCGGAGTTGGACAAGATGCTCGGAGGAGGTATTCCCGAGGGCGACAGTATTCTGGTGGCAGGGGCGTCAGGAACGGGAAAATCGGCTCTGGCGACCCAGTTTCTGGCCGAAGGCATACGGCAGGGGGAGGCGGGAATTGCTGCGGTCTTTGAAGAACGTCCCACCGAGTACACTGCGCGGGCGGGCGATTTCGGCCTCGACCTGGTAACTCCCCAGACCAACGGCAAACTCAACATCCTCTATCTTCGTCCGCTGGATCTTTCCGTAGATGAGACCATGCAGGAGATCCTCGACGCGGTGCAGAAGATAGGGGCAAAGCGTCTGGTGATCGATTCGCTGGCGGGCTTTGAAATGGCGCTGGCGCCCGGCTTCCGCACTGACTTTCGCGAATCGCTTTACCGGATGATCAGTGCGTTGACCGGTATCGGCGTCACCATCCTGAGCACGGTGGAGCTGGAGGAGGCCTTTACGGAGCTGCCCTTCAGTACCTACTCCATCTCGTTTCTCACCGATGACATCATCCGGTTCCGGTATGTGGAGATCGACGGCGAGTTGAGGAAGGTGCTGGTCGTCATCAAGATGCGTGGGGGGAACCACAGCAAGGACATCCGCGAGTATGAGATCACCTCGGATGGAATTGTTCTAATCGGCCAAAGGCTGCGGGGGTATCAGGGCCTGATTACCGGTATTCCAGCGCAGGTGTACAGGCCCGACGAGAAAGTAGCACCTTCACCTAAGCCAAAGGCCAGAAAGTAGAAATGTCTTTATGGGGATGAGGAGGCTCAGGTCACGCACTGCCAGCGAACCTTTCGACGCGACCCTTGAAGTGGCAGGGGTTCGCGGCCGGCCTGTCATGTACGACATTCTCGATTTTGCACGCCTGCCGATGGCCATCATGGAGGGTGCCGGTCAAATCGTGCGCTACGTGAACCCTGCCTTATGCCAACTGACCGGAAAGAGCAGAGAAGAGATGATTGGCAAGGCCTTCGGCGAGATGCTGCCGGAGGGAGACGAATGCCTCCTGCTGCTGGATCGGGTTTATCGCACCGGGAGGACCGAATCTCACACGGAGCAGGAAGGCGCCGGACCCCATCCTCTCTACTGGTCTTATGAAATATGGCCGGTACTGGCTGAATCGGAAGATGATGACCGTCCGCCCGGGGTCATCATCCAAGTGACGGAGACGGCGCCATTTCATCATCAGGCATCTGCGATGAACGAGGCTTTGCTGGTCTCCGTGGTGCGCCAGCATGAGCTTATGGAGGCAACGGAGACACTTAACGCGAAACTGCAAGCAGAAATGAAGGAGCGGAAGCAGGCGGAAGAGGCACTGCTGAAGGCGGGTGCTCTGCAGAGCGCTATTTTCAATAGCGCCAATTTCTCGAGTATCGCCACGGACGCGCATGGCGTCATCCAGATCTTCAACGTCGGGGCCGAGCGGATGCTGGGCTACGCGGCCGCCGATGTGATGAACACGATTACGCCGGCTGACATCTCCGATCCACAGGAATTGATCGCACGCGCAGCAGAGTTGAGTCTGGAACTCGGAACCCCAATTACGCCAGGGTTCGAGGCATTGGTGTTCAAGGCCTCCCGCGGGATTGAGGACATCTACGAACTGACCTACATCCGCAAGGATGGCAGCCGGTTCCCGGCCGTGGTGTCTGTCACGGCGCTGCGCGACGCGCAGAACGCCATCATCGGCTATCTGTTGATTGGCACGGACAACACCGCGCGCAAGCACGCAGAAGAGGCTCTGCTGCGGAGTGAAATGCTGGCCAGCGCGGGGCGGATGGCGGCAAGTATTGCGCACGAGATCAACAATCCTCTCGAGGCGATGATGAACACCCTGTACCTCGCCCGAAAGACGGATCACCTCCCCGAGGCGGCCCTCGAGTATCTCGATATTGCGGATGGGGAGTTGATGCGTATCGCCCATATCACCCGTCAGACGTTAGGGTTTTATCGTGAGTTTTCTGCCGCTACGAGTATTTCCACGACCGCTTTGATTGACTCCGTCATCAGTCTGCTGCAGTCGAAGATCAAGGCGAACGGAGCCAGGGTTGAACAGCAAGGCGATACGCTGCTTCAGGTGATGGGCATCGCAGGGGAACTGAGGCAGGTAATGGCTAACCTGCTTGCAAATAGCCTGGATGCGATTGGCCAGAATGGCCGGATTGTTCTGCGTGCTTCTGCATCGGTTGATCCAGACGATGGGAGACGTCGCGTCCGGATCACGGTGTCGGACCAGGGGTCCGGCATGCCGGCGCCCACGATGAAGGAGATATTCGAGCCCTTCTTCACCACGAAAGGA
>PLHC01000085.1 GCA_003138795.1 Granulicella sp.
TGACTCTCCCCCCTATCCCGATTGGCCGCCGTTGCCGAAGTCATGTTTCGTTGATCCGGAGCCTGTACGATGAAAGAGGAACGAGAGGTGTATGAACGAAGGTCGTTGGGTTCTGTTGATTGCGAGTGAAGTGGGTGGGACGGATTCGGTTTCGGACCGTGCCATGGAGCGGCTGGTTGAAGCAATTGCCGCAGAGGGCTATGAAGTCGTCAGAACATCGACGCCGGAGGACGGGTTATCGCTCGTCACATCCGATCCATCGCATAGTGCGATTCTGCTGGATTGGGATCTCGAGGGAGAAAACCAGTTCGATGAGCGCGCCGCACTTAAGATTCTTCGTGCCGTACGCCGGCGCAACAAGAAGATCCCGATTTTCCTGATAGCCGACCGGACCCTCGTCAGTGAACTGCCGCTGGAAGTCGTCAAGCAGGTACACGAGTACATCCATCTATTCGGCGACACGCCCGCGTTCATCGCGAACCGCGTTGACTTTGCCGTTGAGAGATACCATGAGCAGCTGCTGCCGCCATACTTTCGCGAGCTGAAGAAGTACACCGACCAGGGAGCCTACTCCTGGGACGCACCAGGCCATATGGGCGGAGTTGCGTATTTGAAGCACCCGGTCGGCATGGAGTTCCACAAGTTTTTCGGTGAGAACATCATGCGGTCCGATCTCGGCATCTCGACGTCGCCGCTTGGATCGTGGCTGGACCACCTGGGGCCGCCGGGAGACAGCGAGCGCAATGCTGCGCGAATCTTCGGCGCCGACTGGACCTTCTTTGTGCTGGGAGGATCGTCCACGTCGAACCAGATCGTCGGGCATGGAGTCATCGCGCAAGATGACATCGTTCTGGCTGACGCAAACTGCCACAAATCGATCTGTCACTCACTGACAATTACCGGCGCTCGACCTGTGTACTTCAAGCCGACACGGAACGGTTACGGAATGATCGGCCTCGTGCCCATCAAGCGCTTCAGCCCGGAGAGCGTTAGGGCGCTGATAGAGAAGAGTCCTTTCACGTCGGCCGCTCCGTCGAAGCTGCCGACGTGCGCTGTCGTGACGAACTCCACCTACGATGGGCTTTGTTATGACGTGAATCGCGTCGTAGCGGAGCTGGCGAAGAGCGTCCCACGCATCCACTTCGATGAGGCTTGGTACGCCTATGCCAAGTTTCATGAGATATATCGTGGGCGTTACGCCATGGGCGTGCCGGATGAGATTCCGGACCGTCCGACGATCTTTGCCGTACAGTCCACGCACAAGATGTTGGCCGCGTTCTCTATGGCGTCGATGGTGCACGTGAAACTGAGTCCGCGTGCGCCGTTGGAATACGACCAGTTCAATGAGTCCTTCATGATGCATGGGACGACGTCACCGTTCTATCCGCTGATCGCGTCACTCGACGTTGCTGCGGCCATGATGGACGACCCTGCAGGTCCCACGCTGATGAGCGAGACGTTGCAGGATGCTATCAGCTTTCGCAAGGCGATGTCCTCGATCGCGCATCGCCTGCGCGAGGCGGAGCAGGGCTGGTTCTTCCGCCTGTACCAGCCTGAATATGTCTTCGATCCGCTGGACGGGAAGACGTACCTGTTCGAGGAGGCAGCCGATGGCCTGCTGACGAATCGTTCGAGCGCCTGGACGCTGAAACCCGGCGAGGAGTGGCACGGATACCAGGACGAAGACATCGCGGACGATTACTGCATGCTGGATCCGTCCAAGGTCACCATCCTGGCACCAGGTGTGAATGCGCAGGGTGTGGTCGACGATTGGGGGATTCCGGCGGCTATCCTGACGGAGTTTCTCGACGGCCGCCGTGTTGAGATCGCCCGAACCGGCGATTACACGGTGCTGGTGCTGTTTTCAGTGGGCACCAGTAAGGGCAAGTGGGGTGCACTGCTGGAGAACCTGTTTGAGTTCAAGCGTCTCTACGACAGCGAGGCGCCGCTCGAAGAGGCGCTGCCCGAACTGGTTTTGAAGTACCCGGCTCGCTATCGTAACGTCACGCTCAAGGAGTTGAGCGACGAGATGCACTCCGTCATGCAACATCTCAACCTCTCAGGGCTGGTGAATGCTGCCTGCGACGAGGACTTCGATCCGGTCCTGACGCCGGCGCAGACCTACCAGAAGCTGCTGCGCAATGAGACCGAGAAGGTTCGGTTCGCCGAGATGGCGGGCCGTATCGCAGCCGTGATGCTGGTGCCATATCCTCCGGGTATTCCGATGAGCATGCCGGGGGAGCGGCTGGGTGGCTCGGATAGCCCTGTCATTCGCCTGATCCTGGCGATGGAGGAGTTCGGCAAGCGGTTCCCGGGCTTCGAGCGCGAGACGCATGGCATAGAAGTTGACGAACACGGTGACTACTGGATGCGCGCGGTGATTGAGACGACGCACGGCAAGAAGCACGGCCGCAAGCAGAAGGGGCCGAGCTCCGCGCCACCGGTGAAGCGGCGCAAGAAGAGCTTGCCGGGCGATGACGGTCCGCCCGAGCCGGGCACGCCGGTGAGGATCTCGCCGGAACGGTAGAGATGTGACAGCAGCAAAAAGCGAAGGCCCCGGATCTCTCCGGGGCCTTGCTGTTGTTATGTTTGGTTTGAGGTTTAGTACATGCCTTCCATACCGCCGCCATGTCCGCCGCCGGCCGGAGATTCCTTCTTCTCCGGGATATCGGCGATGATGGCTTCGGTGGTGAGCAGCAGGCCAGAGATCGACGCTGCGTTCTGCAGGGCAGTGCGCGTGACCTTGGTGGGATCGATGACGCCGGCCTTGACCAGGTCCTCGTAGACGTTGGTTCCGGCGTTGTAGCCGTAGTTGGCGTCCTTCGAGTCGTGGATCTTGCCGATGACGACCGAGCCCTCTTCGCCGGCATTGCCGACGATAGTGCGCAGCGGCTCTTCGATCGCGCGACGGATAATGTTCGCACCGATCTTTTCGTCGCCTTCGAGCGTCTTGATCAACGCATCCACAGCCGGTGCGCAGCGGATCAACGCCACGCCGCCGCCCGGGACGATGCCCTCTTCGACAGCCGCACGGGTTGCGTGCATCGCATCTTCAACGCGAGCCTTCTTTTCCTTCATCTCGGTCTCGGTAGCTGCACCGACCTTGATGACGGCGACGCCGCCGACCAGCTTGGCGAGGCGCTCCTGGAGCTTCTCGCGATCGTAGTCGGAGGTGGTCTTCTCGACCTGGGCGCGAATCTCCTTCACGCGTCCCTCGATCTTCGCATCCTCACCACCACCGTCGATGATGGTCGTGGTGTCCTTGTCGATGGTAATGCGCTTGGCGGTGCCGAGGTCTTCGATCTTGACTCCCTCGAGCTTGATGCCGAGATCCTCGGTGACGGCCTTGCCGCCGGTGAGAATCGCGATGTCCTCGAGCATTGCCTTGCGGCGATCGCCGAAGCCAGGCGCCTTGACGGCAGCGACATTCAACGTGCCACGCAGCTTGTTGACCACCAGGGTTGCGAGCGCCTCACCGTCCACGTCCTCGGCGATGATGAGCAGGGGCTTGGCGGTGCGGGCGATCTGCTCCAGCAGGGGGAGCAGGTCCTTCATCGAGGAGATCTTCTTCTCATAGATGAGAACGTAGGGGTTCTCGAGCGCAACTTCCATGCGCTCGGCGTCGGTGACGAAGTAAGGCGAGAGGTAACCGCGATCGAACTGCATGCCCTCGACGACGTCGAGCTGCGTTTCCATCGTGCGCGACTCTTCGACGGTGATGACGCCGTCCTTGCCGACCTTCTTCATCGCCGCAGCGATGATGGAGCCGATCTGTTCATCCGAGTTGGCGGAGATGGTGCCGACCTGGGCAATCATGTCGCCAGTAACCGGCTTCGAGAACTTCGAGAGTGCACCGCCAATGGCGACGCCGTTCTCATCGCGCTTGCCGATGATGGCTTCAACAGCCTTGTCGATACCGCGCTTCAACGCAGCGGGGTTCGCGCCGGCCGCAACGGTCTTGACGCCCTCGCGGAAGATGGCCTGGGCCAGGACGGTGGCGGTGGTGGTGCCGTCGCCAGCGATGTCCGAGGTCTTCGAAGCGACTTCCTTGACGAGCTGTGCGCCGACGTTTTCGATCGAGTCAGAGAGCTCAATCTCCTTGGCGACGGTGACGCCGTCCTTGGTGATGGTGGGCGAGCCAAACTTCTTCTCAATGACGACATTGCGGCCCTTGGGGCCAAGTGTCACCTTCACCGCGTTGGCGAGCGTGTTGACACCACGCAGGATCGCCTGACGCGAATCTTCTCCATGCAGAATTTGCTTTGCCATTACATTTGTCCTTGTGCCGGGAGTTCCGGCGGATATTCTTGGTGATTCAGAATCGTGGTGTCAGAGACGAACTGCGGCGATGCCGCCTCTCGCCGTCCGCGCAGGACTACTTTTTGAGGATGCCGAGGACTTCTTCCTCGCGCATGATGAGGAACTCCTCGCCGTCGAGCTTGATCTCGGTGCCGGAGTATTTGCCGAACAGGATGGTGTCGCCTGCCTTGACGTCGAGCGGGAAGACCTTGCCCTCGTCGTTGGACTTACCCTTGCCGACCGAGATGACCTCGCCCTGCTGGGGCTTTTCCTTGGCCGAGTCGGGGATAATGATGCCGCCACGGATGCTTTCGCCCTCTTCGAGGCGGCGAACCAGAATGCGATCGTGCAACGGCGTAAATGAAGTGGCTGCCATATTGATGCTTCTCCTTGGTGATCTGTTCGAACTGCTGTTTTGAGAGGTCGTGGAATCGCCGTTGGAGGCTGAAAAGCCCACTCGCTGGCATTCTTGGCACTCTCTACTGCCGACTGCTAATCTATGCCTTTCGAGAACCCGAGTCAACGGGGGAGCGTGAAATATGAGTAAAAATCACTCATGTTTTATTGGTTGCCTGCACTCGTGGCAAAAAGAGCTAAAACCACCCCTTCCACGATAGAATCAGGCCCATGAAGCAGTTATTACGAAGCTCCGAGATGGGCTGGGTTGCGGGCCTGGCGATGGCTCTGGCAATGGTCCCGGTTGCGGGCGCACAGACAGGCGAACATGGGCGCAAGTGGAAGCCGCTTCCGCCCATGGCGCACATTGTTGTGACGGTCGTGAAGGGTTTCAATGGCAAACCATTGCCAAACGCTGCCGTGATCTTTCACGCGGTGCGTGAGGGTAAGGACGATGGCAATCTGGAGGTCAAGACCGATCCCGATGGCAACGCGACGATCGATGTTATCGAGGTCGGCAGCCATCTGACGATTCAGGTGATTGCAAATGGATTCGCGACATCTGCTCAAGAGCTCGACGTTGATGGGCCGACCAAATTGCTTGAGGTAAAGCTCCTCCGGCCGCGCGCACAGATATCTGAGTATTTGGACAACGACGGCAAGTCGGCACAGGTGAAGCCAGGCGTGCAGGAGCCTCCACATCCGGTGACACCGATACCTCAGGCTGCACCTGCCCAATCGTTGGCTCCCCAGACAGGCTCGCCGCAGTGAGCGAAGAGACGCGACTGGAGTTGCGCATGAAGGCGCGACCGCTGGCAGGGAGGCGCGCGCTCGTGACTGGCGGCGCGAAACGCATTGGGCGGACGCTGGCGTTGACACTGGCAGAGGCGGGCGCCGATGTCGCGATTACCTATCGCAGGTCGGAGGCCGATGCGCGGGCGACTGTATTGGCCCTGCAGTCTTTCGGTGGGCAGGCTCTTGCTTTGAACTGTGACGTACGCGAGGAGTCGAGCATCAAGGCAGCGGTCGCCGCGGCTGTTGATGGGCTTGGCGGGCTTGATTTGCTGGTGAACAACGCGGGCACCTTCGAGACGGTGGCGCTTGAGGAGATCAGCGCCGCGGAGTGGGACGCCATGTTTGAGGTCAACACGCGGGGACCGTTTCTGGTGGCCAGGACTGCGCATGCGCATTTGAAGGCTGCGCACGGGCGCATCGTGAATATTGGCTCGCTGGGAGGGATTCATCCCTGGGCGACGCATGCTCACTACTGCACGTCGAAGGCGGCCCTGCATATGCTCTCGCACACGATGGCCAAAGCGTGGGCGCCGGAGATCAGCGTGAACTGCGTGGCGCCCGGGATGATCGTGATGGGTGAGCTGAATCCAGCCTACGAGGAATTTGCGCTGAAGACGCCGATGCAGCGCAATGGTCGTGCGGAAGATGTCGCCGCAGCGGTGCTGTTCTTTGCGACAGGGCCGCACTTCATTACCGGACAGCTACTGGCAGTCGACGGTGGATTAGGTCTGTAAAGACACGGGATCGGCACGAATTGCCATCACTGCGAGCTAGAGCATTTCTCCTGTTATTGTGAACTGGACGAAGCATGAGAGTGCTGTTTTTCTCTGGGAAAACAGCGTTGAGAGCTGTGGTTTCGGTGTACACCCACCGGAGAACTGCTCTAGTCGTCCTGGTCTGTTTTTCTGTGTTTCCAGAATATCTGCCACCAGCGGCGGGTCAGCTCGGGGGCGTCTTCGTACAGGTGGAGCGGCTCTTCCTGCTCAGGGAGCGTGCGTCCCTCGAAGGCCGCCATTGGATTTGTAGTGCAGAGTCGATCGGCATACCCGGTGCCGTACTTTTTTGCGACCAGGTCATGGGCCGCCCGCATGCGAGGTGGGCGCGACTCGGTATTGTGCGCATCCGTGGCTAGGAAGTGGACCCAGCGGTCGGCGAGCATCTTGTGTGCCATGCGTTCCGCCGCACGCCCCATCTGGCCGACCACGGAGCTGGTCGTTACCTGGGTGAGCAGCCCGATTCGCATCCAATCAGCGAGACGCTTGGGGTCCCGTTGCAGCGTCGGATTCCGCTCGGGATGGGTGAGAATGGGCTTCATGCCGGCCAGGCCGAGCTCATAAAATGCCTCGTCGAGGTGCGGAGACAGCCCGTAGTCGGGCAACTCAACCAGCAGATAGTCGCCACCATTCACTGTGTACTTTCTGGGGTGCGCAATCGCGTCCTGCATGTTGTCGTAGCTCAGGTGAAAGTCGCAGCCTGAGGCAATCGTAAGCGGAATGGCCTCGCTTTCCAGGGCCGAGCGAAGCGCAACGATTAGTCTGGCGATGCGTTCTGGATCGAAGGTGTAGACGTTGTTGGCGTGGGGCGTGGCCACGACATGGGTGATGCCGTCATTGGCGGCGATGCGGGCCATCGCGACCGAGGTCTCGAGGTTGGGAGAGCCGTCGTCCAGGCCCGGTAACAGATGGTGGTGAAGATCAACCATGCGAAGTATGGCCAGAGTATCACTGTGCAAGATGTTTGATCGCAGAGAGCTTGCAGCGGTCAGGCAGCGCGGGCGGTCGATGCTGCATCGAAGTAGCAGGCTTGGCAGATCAGGTGTTGCATGCTTTCGCTATACCGCATCCACGTATGATGGTAGGAGATGGCTTGTGTCTAACACGTGCGATGTTAAGTTAAGGAAAGAAGTTTCCAAGGATCTCTATTCATGGCAGAAAAGACTACAAATCTCATGGCAGAAAAGACTACAAATCAATCGAAGCCTCGCGTTTTGGTCGCCGATGACGAACAAGTGATCGCAAATACGCTTGCGATCATTCTCAACCAGGCCGGCTTTGAGGCGCGCGCCGTATACAGCGGCGAGAAGGCGATCGACGCACTCGACACCTTCCACCCCGACATGCTGATCTCCGATGTCATTATGACCGGCATGACGGGTATTGAGGCGGCGATCCTGACCCGTGCCAAGCTTCCGCATTGCAAAATCCTGCTGTTCTCCGGTCAGGCCGCTACCGCCGATCTGCTGGAGCGCGCCCGCACGCAAGGCCATGAGTTCGAGATACTGGCCAAGCCCGTGCATCCGACCGACCTGCTGGCGAAGCTTCGAAGCTAAGCCAATAGATAGTTTTCAGATTGGCTTGCCGTCCCGCTGACGTAGCAATTCTCGGCACTTCACGTCAATCAGATACTCATAAAAGCTCTGTAGTGTTGCGTACATCACCCCCGCCTGGCCGTCGAGCAGGGCGCCGCGCACAAACATCATGTAACACCATTTGATCAGCGGCCGAGCCGAAAGCTCATAGAAAATGGCTTTCTGGGCGACCCTGCGCTCGTGGAAGTTGCGCGCGAAGAGCGCATGGTACAGCGATGCCCCGTGTGTGGCATCGCCGCTCGCCAGCAGTTCAGCCTCCTTGCTTGAATAGGCGTTGTGTTTTGCAACCCAATGGCTGATGCCCTTGGAAAACGCAAGGTGGTCGAGCGGCGAGTGCAACTCCAGAATGTCCCCGTTGACTTCGATGATTTCATTGACGTCGCGCGTGTAATGGGTGTGTCCGACGCGCAGCAGGCGTACCTAATAGGGCGTCATCTGCGCGTGCTTGAGCCAGGTTCCCCAGAGGAAGTCGCGGCGACGCATTCGAAAGCCTGAGACATTTGCCGGGGCTACGGCGACAGCCGGCTGCATCTCGGCTGAGAGCTCCGCTGTGGCCCGCTCGTCGGCGTCCAGCACTAGCACCCAGGCATGGCGGAAGGGTAGCTGCATGCCGGCGTTACGCTGCGCCGCGAAGGTGTCAAAGCGCCGCGTAGTAACGGTAGCGCCTCGCTGGCGTGCGATCTCTGTGGTGCGATCAGTACTCCCGGAGTCCAGAACATGGATGTCGTCGGACCAAGCGACAGAATCGAGGCAGCCGGGGAGGTCCTGCCCCTCATTGCGCGTGAGGATGAGCACCGAGATCAAGCTTCGCCTCCGGCTGGTGAATGCTGGGCATCGTCGACCGGAACGGTGCGCTTTCTCTCCCGTACGGCTACCGCAGGATTGCCGCTATAGACAGTCCACGGCTTGAGATGGCGCGTCGCAACGGAAGCCAGGCCCAACACGGCGCCCTCGGCAACATGGATTCCCGGTGTGACCGAGGCGCGGGCGCAGATCCACGCATAACGCTCTCTGGGGGCCATTCCTTGCTGTTGGCCTTGGAATCCCATCCAGCGCTGTCGACGCCGGCCGCGGCGTAACCCGTATAGCCGTAGTAACCGTAGTAGGCGTAATACTCGGGCTGCTGAGATCAACGGCGTTGAGAACGATGCCGGTAACGGGAGCTCCCGAGCGGAGGAGCAGGTCGCGGGCGCGGCGCATAGCGTGCTTGCTGGATTTGCCGTGGCGAACGATCATCACGACTGCGTCAGCATCGCGTGCGAGAACCACGCTGTCTGTGACCGAAAGCAGCGGCGGAGAATCCATGACGATGTGGGTATAGATTCCCTTGCAGCGCTCAAGCAACTGGCGCATCGTCTCGGAGCCGAGCATCTCGGTGGGGAAGGGGGGAACTGGCCCGCTGACCAGCACGTCCAGCTGGGGAATCTCTGGCACGGTCTGGATCGCATCCTCGAGGCTGACGCTGCCGGTCAACACTGAAGTTAGACCGACCTTGCCGTTGAGACCAAAGCGGTGATGCACGGTGGGACGGCGGAGGTCGGCGTCGATGAGCAGCACGCGCACATTGCGCTGCGCGAGGACGCAGGCAAGGTTGATCGAAACCGTCGTCTTGCCTTCGGATGGCCTCGCGCTGGTAAGCAAAATGACCTTCGGTTCGCCGCCGGCGACGGATAGCAGCAACGACGTGCGCAGCGCTCGGAATGCCTCGGAAAACTGAGACTTCGGACTGGATAGCGTTCCCAGATTGCGCATCGTTGTGGATAGTGTTGTCTCGTCCGAGACGCTTCGGCGGGCACGCGGAATGAGTGCCAGGGAAGGCAGCCCGGAAATGTTTTCAATCTCAGCGACGCTGCGCAGGCCAGTATCCAGACTCTCAAGCACGAAGGCCAGAATGATACCCAAAATCAGCATGACGAAGGTATCGACGACAAGGATGTTTGTGCGCGGCTTGAGGGTCGGCGAGAGCGGAGGGTGCGCCGTGTCGATTGGCTCAATTTCCGTGGATTCGAGTCCCGCCTCGACCCCGGCTGTCCGTAGCCGCTGCTTCAATCCGTCGTAGAGCGTGCGGTTTGATTCGAACTCGCGCGCGCGCAGGGTGTACTCGAGCAGGTCATCGCGCAGCTTGGAGGCCGTGGTTTTCTCAGCATCCAGCGCAGCGTTCGTCTGGGTCTCCTGCGCTTTGGCAGCCAGATAAGCCTGCTTGGTCTCTCTGAGAATACGGTTTTCCTCTTCGGCGATCTCCTTGTTCAACTCCGCGATCTGCTCCCGGACTGCCTGTTCCTTGGGATTGTCCGGTCCATAGGTGGTGTTGAGTTGCGCGAGGTTGGTACGCGCAGCATCCAGCTGAGAACGCAGACTAGAGACGTTGCTAGGCGCATAGGCATTCCCCGCTTGGTCAAGGGTGCTGGGATCCATGCTGGAGAGCACCTGATAACGGGTCTCCGCGGAGATGCGCGCGATCTCTGCAGAACCGACTGCCCCGTTCAACTCATCGAGGGTGGACGTGATCTGGTTGTGTTGTGGATTGAAGCCCAGCACACCGAGTCGCTTCTGCAGGTCAAGCATCTGCTCCTGCGAAGTCTCGACCTGTTGCTTGAGATCATCGAGCTGAGTCGAGAAAAAATCTGAAACGCGCTTGGTGGCATCCGCGCGCGACTGGAAGCTGCGCGTAATGTAGTCGTGTACAAGTTGGTTGACGATATCGGCCGAGAGTTGCGCCTTGGGAGTGTTGCAGCTAATGCGAACGATATCGGTCTTGGGAATTGCGACAACGGATACATCTTGTTGCAGGGCGCCGATAACGGCGCGCCGAACCGCTGGGTCATCGACGTTTCTATAGCGTCCGGGAGACCCCATAAAGGCAGGATCATTGGCCAGATTGCGGTCCCTCGCGACCGACAGCAGTAGCGAGTCGCTTTTTAGAATCGCAACTTCAGTCGGAATCCGCGACGACTCCCCCATATTGGAGGTACTGCCCATGCGATACTCGTTAGACGATCCACTTCGAATCTCGATGGTCCCGGAGGCGTCATAAAGCCGGGGCTGGGTGGCGCCTTCATAGACGCCATAGATTGCGCCGAGTGCAGCAATAGCGAGAATAAGCTTCTTGCGGGCACGAATCGTGACCCAGGCTTCCGACAAGGTCGCATCGGTGGCATTCTGGGTGGTCCCTGCAGATGCAGCGGGAACCTCAGCGTCTGCCGGCGAATTCTCAAATGGGACTGGACTCATTTGAGCTCCTAGTCTACGCGAACATGGCCCTTCGCAAACCTCCTTTGTGGGCCGCCAGCGCTTCCTGCGCCAGAGTTCGACTGGGGTATGGGGGATCAGGCTGAGGCTCTGCGATAATACATCGATAGAGCTACGCATCTGCATCTCTTCAGGTGAAATTTATTGATGGGTGAACCAATTAAAATCGCAGTTGTGGGCTCGGGCTATGTAGGCCTGGTGGCCGCGGTGTGCTTCGCGGAGATAGGCCACTCGGTCATCTGCGTGGATAACGACGAACACAAGGTGGCAGCTCTTCAGGGCGGAGACACACTCATCCACGAGAATCACTTGCCCGACCTGCTGGAGCGGTATCGCAATACGCGTGTCCGTTTCATGACTGATCTCGGTGAAGCCACCCGCGAATGCCAAGCTATCTTTGTTGCCGTCGGAACGCCTCAATCGGAGACGGGTGACGCCGACCTCTCCTATGTGGAGGCAGTTGCCAGCGAGATCGCCCGTTCTATCAATGGTTATAAGGTCATCATTGAGAAGAGTACCGTCCCTGTCTATACCAACGAGTGGATTCGGCGAGTGATCGAACGCAACGGCGTCCACCGCGATGCCTTTGACGTGGTCTCCAACCCGGAATTTCTGCGTGAAGGGACCGCAGTCGAAGACTTTCTGCATCCGGACCGGATTGTGGTCGGCGCTGACAGCGAACGTGCATCAGATCTGCTGAGTATGATCTACTCCCCATTGACTAAGGGTGAGTACTACCGAAGGCCGGATGCAATCGAGGGCTGTTGCTCAGAGCTGAAACCGCCGCCGTTGCTGCTAACCTCGACCAAGAGCGCGGAGATCATCAAGCACGCATCGAACGCTTTTCTCGCTCTCAAGATATCTTTCATTAATGCGGTCTCAAACCTGTGCGAAGCTGCCGATGCCAACGTGGAGCAGGTAGCTCAGGGAATTGGGCTGGACTCGCGCATCGGGCCGAAGTTTCTGCGGCCGGGTATCGGCTATGGTGGTTCGTGTTTTCCTAAAGACGTTGCAGCGTTTCGCTCTGTCGCCGAGCAGATGGGTGTCGACTTTAGTCTGTTAGGTGAAGTTGAGAAGATTAATAGCAATCAGAAGAAGCGCTTCCTAAGTAAAGTGCGCTCGGCATTGTGGACCCTGCGCGGCAAGAGGCTCGCCGTCCTTGGGTTGGCCTTTAAGGGAGATACCGACGATATTCGCGAATCGCCGGCGATCGATCTCGTGGAGATGCTCCTGGCCGAGGGTTGTACTGTCGTTGCGTATGATCCGGCGGCGATGAAGCGTGCGCAGTCTGAACTGCCGCCCTCCGGACAGATGATCTACGTCACGGGCATCGAGGAGGCGGCAAAGGATGCGGATGCGCTCCTGATCCTGACCGATTGGCGGGAATTCGCACGCATTGATCTTAGACAACTCCACGCGATAATGCGCTACCCCATTATCATTGACGGTCGGAATCTATACGATCCCCAAGATATGGTAAATAATGATTTTACTTATCTAAGCATAGGGAGACCGGCGGCAACTCCCTCGCGGGAGCCCGCAGTACTGGCTGTTTGATTTCTCCAAAATAGGTTCGAGATTCTGCCGCAGGTAGTAAAAGGAAAGGTCGGATAGTAGATGGCAGAACGACTGGTTCTCGTGACCGGAGCCGCGGGGTTTCTTGGGTCACATTTGTGCGATGCTCTATTGGCGGGCGGACATCAAGTTGTCGGAGTTGACAATCTCTCCACCGGCAATCTTGAGAATCTTTCTCACCTGAAAGATGAGCCGCGCTTCTTCTTTGAGCAAATGGATATCACCCGGGCCTTTGATCCTGGGGAGGTAGATTACGTCTTCAATTTCGCCTCGCCAGCCAGTCCTGTGGACTACATGCGTCTAGGTATCGAGACGCTGCTTGTAGGCTCGGCAGGAACAATCAACACACTTGAAATCGCGAAAAAATACCGTGCTGGCTATCTGCATGCTTCCACCTCTGAGTGCTATGGTGACCCCTTGGTGCATCCGCAGGTGGAGTCCTATTGGGGCAACGTAAACCCTATCGGTCCGCGGTCAGTTTATGACGAAGCCAAGCGCTTCTCTGAGGCGGCGGTAGCTGCCTATCGTCGCTATCACGGTGTTAACACGCATCTGGTGCGGATCTTCAACACCTACGGACCGCGACTTCAGCCCCACGATGGACGTGTGATCTCGAACCTCATGATGCAAGCCCTGCGAGGTGAGCCACTCACCATCTATGGCGATGGCTTGCAGACTCGCAGCTTCTGCTACTGTTCTGACCTCATCGATGGGATCCTTCGCCTCTCGAAGAGCGACGAACACGATCCGGTAAACATTGGCAATCCCGACGAATGGACGATCCTCGAGTGCGCCAAAGAAGTGCAGTCGCTGGTCGGCTCCCGAAGCGAGATCGTCTTCGAGCCGCTTCCTCAGGATGATCCCACGCGCCGTCGGCCAGACATTACCCGCGCGCAGAAGCTGCTTGGATGGTCGCCGAAGGTTGCACTCCGCGAAGGTCTGGAGCTTTCGCTGGAGTACTTTACCGCGTGTGTTGAACGTGAAAAAGCTCGCGCATAACGGGCTTTTTCATCAGCAACGGAGCTAAGGCGTCTCGGAATTAGCTTGCGTATGCAGTTTGGGAAACCACCTCAGCTGAACGGCCATGGTGGTGTCAATGTTCGCGGCGTTACCCGGGTTGTCGATGTAAATAGGCGCCTTCCAGCGTTCAATCTGCACCCACGCGTTCAACTCGACGTCCTTGCCCAAGCGCTTCAAGACGTCAATCTTGTACTGGTTCTGGTTCGTTCCGCCGGGGATGAAGTCCGTGGGGGGCCTCTTTTTTAGATACTCCAACTGAACCCACTCATTCGCGGAGAGGTGATAGGTAAGCCACGCCTGGCCGCCCATGGCTTCGCGGCCGATCCAGTCGCCCATGATGAAGCCCTTGTTGGTGTAGCCCCGGAGTTGGACGACCTCCCAGTAGTTGAGTTGGCCGCCATGGCAAGCCAGCGTCGAACAGTCCGTACTTACGCCTTCGACGCGGAGGTCGAGCTTCGGTAGGCGTGGAACCTGTGAGAGGTAGATACCTGGTCGGTAGGAGGCACGGCGCGGCGCGCTGATGGGCGACACATCGTCATGGCAGCTCGAATCTGCGTAAAGCGTCAGGCTATGCCTGACGAAGGGCAGCCGCCAGGAGAAGCTGAAGTCACTGAAGCGTGCGCCTGGGTCTGAGGTCGAATACTTCTCCGCGTTGGTTGTGTCGGTGATGGAGAACAAGCTTTTCAGAAAGGTGCGTATGGTAATAGGTCCGTCGTAGGGAGTCATCGTGCCGTTCGATTGTAGACAGCCGTGTCCATGTCCGCCCCAGATGACCGAACGCGAGAAGGCAAACTGAAAGTTCGAGGTGGGAGCAAAACTGAACATCTCCGAGTGGACCCACGGCTCGTTGGGAGCCGTGTGGCCCTTCAGTGAGCCGACAAAGAAGTCGTAGCGCAGCGGGCCAAGAAGATCGGAAACCCATGGAATATGCAGCGGCTCGACGCGGTTGATGCGGAAGGAATAGATGTCTTCAGCATTATTGCTCCAGTTCATCGCACTTCCGAGGTCAGGCCCATCCCATGAATCGGACTTGTCGCCTGAGATCTCGTGCCCGAGCACGTGGAACGACAGCGTCGCCTCCTGCAAGCGGAAGGGGTTCTGTGCGGCAATCGGACTGACAGGAATCGTCGCCTGGTTCAGGTTGTAGCCAGAGTAGGGAATCTCGTCGATGTTCGACAGCGTCTCGGCAAGACCAGCAGGAGCAAGAGGATTGCCGGTGCCGGTGGTGGAGTAGCCGTACGAAGACGGGGCATGCTGATACTCTCCGCGCACATAGAGGGAAAACCGCCCATACTCATTTAGCGTCGGGAAGCCGGTGATGTTATTGAAGCCTGGCTCGTAGGGGCGTCCGTAGTCCTCGGCAATGGTCTGCCCAAGGTGGTAGCTATCGCGTAGCGTCTGCCCGTCGATGCCCATCACGCGCGTGTACAGTGACTCAACGCCATAGACGTCGCCGAGATTGAAATGCGGGCCGGAAATTGTGTTCTCGGCGCCCTCGGAGGCGATATATGCATCCAGTTTGGCGAGCAGGTCAATGGCCTGATCGTTGCCGCCAGCGATGATCGCTGGTGAAGATTCCTCGAGCATGTGCAGGAGGCTGCGCCGTGTCCACGGACGCATATTGATGAAGGCCGAATCCAGATAGCCCAGTGAATAAAGCCGTAGCGCCATCGGATAGACGGGGCTGTCGACCGGAATATAGGCGGACCCGAGCGTGTCATGACGGATCGCCTCACCCTCTCGCGCGTACGCGGGTATAGCCGGTCGCGATGCAGGCGAAACCGGTCCGGCTGCTGGTACGGAGGGACCAGTATTGTTCGGAGCCAGCGTCGCTGCTGGAACCGCAGGCGGAGTCGGCGGGGGCGGCTCCTGAGACTGGGCCTGCGCAGTCTGGCTAGCGAATGCGAGCAGAAGCACGCCGGCATGAGGCCAAAGGAACCTGGCAACGCGCCCATGGGATCTGGGAAAGAGCATGCTCTGCGTGTACTGGGAAGAGAGTTCATTTGACCGTTGAGACGATCGAACGGAGAGAAATTTCAGGCTGCGAGAAGGGTTGCCAGCCAGCTGGAAATTTATCCCTAATTGCGCGGAAA
>PLHC01000056.1 GCA_003138795.1 Granulicella sp.
ACCGGCCTCTGCGAGCAGGACATCCATCTGTCCGGGCATGCGTCCGGCGACCGGATGGATCGCAAACTTCACGTCGACACCCGCTGCCTGGAGGAGCTTCACGAACTCGTACAGTTTTTCCTGCGCCTGGGCTACAGCAAGGCCATAGCCTGGAATGACGATGACACTCTTTGCATAGCGCATGAAGATGCCGGCATCACTGGCCTCGACAGGCTTTTCGGTGCCCTTGATCTTGCCCTGCTTCTTCTTGCTGACCTCGCCGAAGTTGGAGAAGAGAACATTGCTGACCGACCGGTTCATGGCCTTTGCCATGAGCAGTGTAAGAAGCGTTCCGGCGGCGCCGACGACCATACCGGCGATCATCAACGCCGGCTCCTGAATCACAAAGCCGTCGAACCCGACTGCGAGGCCGGTTGCCGCGTTGTAGATCGAAATCACGACCGGCATGTCCGCGCCGCCGATCGGAAGCGTCATGAGAATGCCGAAGAGAAGTGTGAGACCGAAGAATATCCAGATGATCGAGGTCATCGGGAGCAGGGTCGCGCCGCCTGCATGGGCAGCGAAGATCATGTAACCGCCTACTGCAATCGATGCGAGGAAGACGAATGCGTTCAGGAATCGCTGGCCGCGAAAGCGTAGAGGCTGCTTGATGACCTCGTCCAGCTTAGCCCACGCGATCACGGAGCCAGACAGCGAGACAGCACCAATCAAACCGCCCAGAAGGGTAACCACAAGCTGGGTTGTTCCGTGGGTCTTATTGCCGAACAACTCGACCGCAGCAATCGCCCCGGCCCCGCCACCTCCCAGGCCGTTGTAGATCGCTACCATCTGTGGCATCTCGGTCATGGCAACGGTCCTGCCCTTGAACCACGCCGCAGAGGCGCCTAAAACTAGCGCGATGACAGCAAGGCCGAGGTTGACCCAGAGATGCGGCCTGGCGGCTGCGTTCACCGTGAAGGCGTTAAGGAAACTGGCCAGAATGGCAATGAGCATGCCGATGCCGGCAACGCGGATACCCGAAGGAGCAGAGACGGGCGAGGACATTCGCTTGAGGCCGTACATGAACAGAAACGCTGCGATCAGGTCCGCCGTACCTGTAGCGAGATGAGCAATCATCGAGTACATGTCGGCTCCTTAGCTCTTCTTCGCGGAACGTTTTGCATGGGCTGCATGCGCTGGCTGGTGACCACTCGTCTTGAACATGGCGAGCATCCGATCCGTCACCGCATAGCCTCCGGCCACGTTCCCCGCACCGAGTAACACAGCAAAGAATCCGATGATTTGCTCAGTCAAGGTGCTCGCATTCAACAGTGCGAAAATTCCACCAACCACGACGATGCCATGAACGAAGTTCGAGCCAGACATCAACGGCGTATGAAGAATCGCCGGCACATCGCCAATGATCACCCAGCCACCGAAGGCGGCGAGCATGAAGATGTAGATAGCAACAAAGCCGGTAATAGCAATTTCAAAGTTCATGCGAAGCTCCTGATGGTCCTCCGTGCAGGTCTTAGGCTGCTTTGGTCGGCGGCGTGGCTGGTATTGACTTTGCGGGATTCTCTGCGTCTTTTATCAGCTTTCCGTCGTGGGTAAGCGCTGTCTTTGCAAGCACCTCGTCGGTCCAATCGATCGTGACGATGTTGTCTTTTAGGAACAGCTTGAGCAGGTCGTACTGGTTCTTGGCGTAGAGCTGGCTCGCATCCTGCGCCAGCAGCGAGGGCACATTGAACGGCGCCACAATGATGATATGGCCGACTTGCACGGTCTTTCCCGGCACCGTGTCTTCGCAGTTGCCCCCGCCCTCAGCGGCGAGGTCGACGATCACCGCACCGGCCTTCATACCCTTCACCTGCTCCTTGCTGATGAGCTTGGGTGAAGCTTTGCCGGGAATCTCCGC
The DNA here is from genome assembly GCA_003138795.1 of Granulicella sp. Taxonomy (GTDB): domain Bacteria; phylum Acidobacteriota; class Terriglobia; order Terriglobales; family Acidobacteriaceae; genus Granulicella. The sequence goes on from PLHC01000056.1 coordinate 1,898, forward strand.
TGTCGTGATGATGAGATCGGCCTGCTGGATGTGGGTCGTCAAGACGGCTGCAATCTTGGCTTTCTCTCCAAGTGTCAGCTCGCGAGCGTAACCGCCCTTGCCCTTCGCGTCGACTCCGGTCTCGACAAACGTTGCGCCAAGCGACAAAACCTGCTCTTCGGTGGAGGGACGGACGTCGTAGCCTTCGACCACGGCTCCCAGACGATGTGCGGTAGCGACAGCCTCAAGGCCTGCGACACCAAGCCCCATCACGAGTACGTGAGCCGGCCCAATCGCTCCGGCCGCAGAGGTGATCTTGGGCAGCACACGCCCAAGATGCGTTGCCCCCAGCCCCACTGCATAGTAACCAGCCAATGCCGACTGGCTCGAAAGCGCATCCATGGACTGCGCCCGCGTAATGCGTGGGACCCGTTCCATGGCAAAGCAGGTAATTTTCTTCTCCAACATGCGGCGCACCAGAGGATGCTCGTGCCCGGCCTGGACGAAACAAATCAGAATTGCCCCCTCCTTCATCGCGTCGATCACATCCAGCGCAGGAGGTTGAACCGCAAGCACGACATCGGCGTCCGCGAGCAAGCGAGCTCGATCTTCAATAAACTCAACGTCTTTGTAGGAGTCGTCGGCAAAGCTGCTCGCATCGCCAGCACCCGTCTGCATATGCAGCTTCGCCCCAAGCTTCACCAGATCTGCGGTGATGGAAGGAACCAGCGCCACACGCCGCTCGTGCGGCAACGTCTCTTTCAGCACGGCAACGTTCACGTACATACTTAATCTCCTCTTCGATACGCGCCCCGGGATAACCGCGTGACTGCTGAGAAGTGCATGAATCGACTTCCTAGACCAGGGGAGCAACCATGTCATGCGTGCGCACGAGCTTCTTATTCACAAACTCCTGTATGCCCATGTTGCCGAGTTCGCGCCCGTAGCCGGAGTCCTTGATTCCGCCAAACGGAAGCTCTGCGTCCGACCAGTCGATATTGTTGATAAACATCATGCCGGTATCTATCTGGCTGGCCACCCGCTTGCCGCGAGCCACATCCTTCGTGAAGACCGAACCCCCCAGGCCGAAGTCGGAATCGTTGGCGAGCGCAATCGCCGCAGCTTCATCCTTCACGCGAAAGAACATCGCGACAGGGCCGAAGAACTCATCGCGAAACGCCGGATTGCCCGGCTTCACGTCGGTCAGGATCGTAGTCTGCATGAAGAACCCAGGCCGATCGAGGCGCTTACCGCCAAGCACAACCTTTGCCCCATTGGCGACCGCTACATCGACTTGATGAAGCAACTGTTGAAGAGCGGGCTCGCTGGACAGAGGACCATGCGTCGTCTTCTCGTCCATCGGGTCACCGGGCTTTAATGCCTCCAGCGCCGCCTTGAACTTCTCAAGGAATTTGTCGGCGATCGCCTCCACAACGATGAAGCGCTTCGATGCACAACACGTCTGGCCCGCGTTGTACATTCTTCCCCAGACAGCCCATGGAATCGTCTTCTCTAGGTCTGCATCTTCAAGCACAATAAACGCGTCGCTGCCACCCAGTTCCATCGAGGACACCTTGAGGTTCGTTCCCGCTCTTGCGGAGATGCTTCTTCCTGCGGCAACGCTGCCCGTCAGCGCGACACCCTTGATGCGCGGATCATCGATCACCTTATCGCACTGTTCGTGCGAAATCAGTAAATTGGTATAGAGACCTTCCGGCGCGCCTGCATCGATCCAAAGCTTCTCGAACTCGATGGCACACTGCGGAACGCAGCCTGCGTGCTTCACTACCAGCGTATTGCCGGCCATCAGGTGAGGCCCCGCGACGCGGGCCAACTGATAATAGGGGAAATTCCATGGCTCGACGCCGAAGACTACGCCAATGGGGCTGCTCTCCATGTGTGCCTCGCCGTGGGTCGGATGGAGCTTCACCGGAGCCAGAAAGCGCTCACCATTCTTCGCATAGTAGGCGAGGATGTCCGCGCTGAACGTGACCTCGCCGCGAGCCTCATTGATGAGCTTGCCCATCTCAAGGGTCGCGTGCCTGGCGAATTTGTCGACGTGCGTACGCATTAACTCCGCAGCCTTTGCGACGATGGCTACGCGTGCTGCATATGGAGTCTTCTTCCATGTCTCGAATGTCTTTGCCGCGGTGGCAATCTTATTTTCAAGCTGTTCATCCGTTAGCTCTGGAAATGTTTTCACTGTCTTGCCATCGTTCGGATTAATACTTTTGTAGGCCATTATTTTCCCCTTTGTTCTTGGAACTCTGGTGTATGTTTTGTTCTTAGAACTCTGGTGTATGCAAATCGAATCGTCGCAAAGTTCTGGCCTTGGATTGAGCGCGTTGAATCCAAGGCTAAGTTGATTCTGGGCGTGAATAAATTGAAATACCGAGCCACCTTGCTCTATGGCTCGGCAATCCCGCAGCGGCGTCTCATGGCCGCGCGACCGAATTGGAAGATCATTCGCAGCGAGACAAGCAACCTTTCTTTGACCAAGGTGCTCTGGCGACTTCCAGCCTTCATCTTTAGACTCGCCGAGCATAGTTGCGGTTGTCTCAATCGGCATAGCCCGCAGCCATCACCTCCATGAAGGACGCGACTTCACGGAGAATTAATGGAGAGGAAAGGAATGGCTGGGGGAATCGTCGGACTATGAATCGAGACGGCCCTTGCCGTCACCGCCTGCATCTCGATGAAGAAGAAGTGAAAAGTGATAATTCACATAGGGAATATGGCTGCACCGCTCTGCGGTCCCGAAGATAAGACAGGGCATGGCAACGACCTTCGGGCTCAAAGGAAAGGCATCTGTCCAACGCGAATTGGAATCTGGCTGGAAGGCCGCTCTTGCATGTGGGAGCAAGGTTTGCTGCGCTGTGAACTTCAATCGGGCTCCGCTGTTGCAAGCCCGCTTCCTGAAGTGGCGTTCACTGCGAATTCCGTCTGCTGGAGCGCGGTGCTGGGAGTCTGTCGGAGATAGCGGGTTTGCCGGTGAGATTTGGTATTTCCGACGGTGCAGGTGGACAGAGAGAGACCGTGGGGAGTGCCTATCGGGGAGTCGTACCGACCCGGTATGGATGGAAGTTTGGACAGTACGACCAGTTGCTCCAGAGTTGCCACATCGCGCATGTTGTGGCATCGATCCACTTCTTGCCGACAGATAAAAGCTGTTGCGCCCGGCCTCGTTTCTAATTCGCTCGAATTCGAGGGAATTGAACCCGGGGTTGTTGATCTGTTCCCACACGCCCAGGAACAGCACGGTTTCCTTGTTCTTCAGCCACTGCTCGATCAGGGCGCGCATACAATGGAAAAAGTTATGACCAACCCACAAAAACCCCCCAAGCCCGAAGTTTCCATGAGCGTGATCGACGCCATCTATCATCGACGTTCCGTGCGTGATTATACGACCCAGAAAATCGAGCAGGCCGTCATCCGCACGCTGCTCGATGCCGCCGTCCACGCTCCCACCGCTGTGCATGAGGAGCCTTGGGCGTTTGCAATCATTCAGGACAAAGACACACTGAATCGCTTGTCGGATAACGTGAAAGAACTCCTGGCCCATGGAACTGATCCCATTCATCCTCCCTCGGGAAACCATACGCAAGACCGTTTTACCGCCCCGGAATTCAATGCCTTCTATAACGCCGGAACGCTGATCGTTATCTGCGGAAAACCGCTGGGACCGTTCGTGATTTCCGATTGCTGGCTGGCGGCGGAAAACCTGATGCTTGCCGCCTGCGCAAAAGGGCTTGGCACCTGCGTCATTGGCCTCTCGGTCACGGCGCTGAATACGCCGGAATGGAAGAAAGAGCTTGGCATCCCTGCTGAAATGACGGCCTTTGCCCCGATCATTGTCGGCATCCCAAGTGGCGAAACGCCGCCCGTACCCCGCAAACAGCCGGAAATTCTCACCTGGAAATGATATCTATGGCAAAAAAATCCTTACCCTTATCTGAGGTCTACCGCTTGATCGAGCCGGGGCCGGTGGTCTTGGTTTCGACCATGAGCGGCAAGAAGGCGAATATCATGACCATGTCATGGCACATGATGGTTGACTTCGAGCCGCCGATCATTGCCTGCGTCATGAGCAACCGGGACTACTCCTTTGACGCACTGAAGAAGACCAAGGAATGCGTGATTAACATCCCGACGGTGGAACTGGCCAAGAAGGTGGTGGCCTGCGGGAACACATCCGGCAAGGATATCGATAAGTTTAAGAAGTTCGGCCTTACACCGTCCGCCGCCGCGTGCATCCGCGCGCCGCTTATTGACGAGTGCTACGCCAATCTTGAATGCAAGGTGATCGATACAAAGCTTGCGACTAAGTACAACATCTTCATTCTTGAGGTGGTCAGAGCATGGATCGACCGTTCGCAACAACACCCCCGCACCATCCATCATCAGGGCAATGGCAGGTTCGTGGTGGACGGCGAGACCATCAAGCTGCCTTCCAAGATGAAATAGCATTTATCCTCGGGATTTCCGTAATCAGGAATGCAGACGTTCCATGCAATGGTCAGGTGTTATGAAAATACTCATTATTCTCGGCCATCCTGCAAAGAAGCGACAAAGCCTTTACGAGGCGCTGGCCAATGCATATAAGGAAGGCGCAATTGAAAGCGGGCATGAAGTGCGTCTTTACACGGTTGGTGTTTCAGGTCCAATGGAACGGAAAACCGGGGTTAAGCTGCGCTTGAATCGTGGCCAGAATGAATAGCCAAACGAAAGATGGCCAAATAGAGTTGTTTTTTCTGTTTCTTGCCCCCCTGTTCATGACCTGGCCAATTGAAGTGCACTCATCTCCGCTACGCTTCGGGACCCCGGCGGACGACCTGTCTGGGCGTGGTGTGCTCTGACGGCAGAAAATGCCCCCTGAACGCCGTCAATTTTCCTCCACCGTCATATCTGGAGCCTCCCAAAGAGATTCCTTAGCCCGGTTTTCCGTTCTTATGGAAAGTTTATTGTTATGCGAAGGTATGTTGTCACATGGTGACGATGGGGACCGTTTGACCGGGATAGGCCCACGGACGACGCTCGGATCTGCTTCGCATAACCGTCGCCTATAATGGCCGGTGAACGCTGACCCGTTAGGTTGGGGTTCACCGGCATACGCTCATCCGAGTTTGGTCTTGCGCTGCTGCAAAGATGCAATCAGCTTGTCTGGCACTGTAAATCGCCCAGGCTTAAGTCTTGGCGGTGTTACTCCCTCGATGGCACTGATCTTTTCCATGGGATCGGCGTGCAGGTAAATCTCTGTCGTCTGCATGTGTGCATGACCAAGCCAGAGTGATACCTTACGCAGGTCTCCCGTCGCCTGAAAGAGCACCATGGCGCAGCCGTGGCGAATGGAGTGTGGGGAAATTGGTTTGCCGCATAGCGATATGCATCCTGCGGCAGCAGTTTTGGCATGCTGATGTAGTAGGTACGCAAAACCGGCGCGGGTCATCGGCTGCCCGCGTGCATTTACAAAAAGCTCTGGAGTTTGCAGATCGCCGCGCACTGCCAGCCAGGCACGGAGGTCTACGGCAGCCTGCTTCCACAGTGGCAGGGCGCGTTCTTTCCGGCCTTTGCCCATGACGCGAACCGTCGGCACCGGTTGCAACGTCACGTCGCGGAGCAGCAACCCGGTCAGCTCAGACACCCGCAACCCAGCAGCAAATCCCACATGCAACATAGCCCGATCCCGGATACCCATTCGCTTTCGAATGTCTGGTGCGTTCATGATGGCCTGCATCTCTTCCACGCGAAGATATCTGATTAAGGGTGTGTCGCTCTTTTTTGTCGGGATCGCCAAGATGCGCAGGCTTTGTTCCAGCACTGAAGGCACGCGGTGTTCGACGAAGCGCATAAAGGACTTGATTGCCGCCAACCGCGCGTTGCGCGTGCGGGCGCCATTGCTTCGTACGGATTCAAGGTAGGCCAGGAAATCCATTACCAGTTGCGCGTCGATTTGCTCTAAGTGCAGACCAGAAGGCGTTACCTTGAAGCGCGCGCTGGCGAATTCGAACAGCAATCGGAATGTATGGGCATAGCTGTCGCAGGTGTTTGGACTGGCACCGCGCTGCAGCGGCAAGCGTTCACGGAGGTAAGCTGTGATGTGTGATGCTATGGGTGTCATGGCGTATTTCCTCGTAGGAAGGACTCGCAGGCTTTCGTAATATCGGTCATCAACTGCGGTGTGCTGTCGAGATACCAATAGGTGCTGCCTACATGAGCGTGTCCCATGTAGGTGGTGAGGGCCAGCATGTGGCGGGCAACCCTGTCTCGCGAATCGGGACATGACGTCAACGTTTTGATGGCGAATCGGTGGCGCAAGTCGTGAAGGTGCGGCCTTGGTCCACCCTGTGCGACTTCGATACCGGCTGCATTGAGAACCACCCGGAAGGTTTCGGCAGCAATGTCGTAGCCAAGATTGTGTCCGCCTCGATGCGAGACGAAAATGTGCTCGTCATTGCTAGGCACTCTACGTCTCAGTGTGAGGTACTGGCTGAGCGCCGCGACAACGCTATCGTGCAGGCAGACCAATCGACTCTTGCGAAACTTGGTTTCACGAACCATCAAGCCGTCCGGGGTAATGTCGCTGCAGTGAAGGGCAAGAGCCTCGGAAATTCTGAGGCCAGTGGCTGCGAGCAGACCGAACATGGTGCTGTAGGTGTACGGGCGTAGGCTGCCAGGTGGGCCGAGTCGGCGGGCCTCTTGAACCAGCCGCAGAACCTCGTCATCAGTGAAGATGTAAGGACGTCGGCGTGATCGCCGTCGACAAAAGACACCATTGGGTGGTATCTCGTGTCGATTGTCGTCGGCGTGGGCAAAGCGTGCAAACCGAATCAGTTCATCCATCCGTAGGGCTCGCGAATTTTCCGAGGGTGCTTGTTCTGCCCATTCGACGGCTGTTTGGCTTCGCACATAACTATCGCCTGCGATAGTCGCGAAGCGCACATAGCTCGCCAAGTACTTCTGAGCGGTGTCGAGCTTAAACCCGAGAATGCGCCTCATGGACAAGTAGGTGTTGATCGAATTGTTCAGCATGGCTCCACTCCTGGCCAGGGCATAGCAACTTCGTGCAGCAAGTCGACGTCAACCTTCGCGTAGACTGCGGTGGTCTCGATGGAAGCGTGCCGCAACAGAACTCCGATCGCCGACAGCGATATCCCTTCGCGCAACATGCTGGTTGCAACGGAATGACGAAGCAGATGAGTGCCGCGGCTAGGTGCCGCGATACCGGTTCGACGGATAGCGCGTGCCACCGCCTTGCCGACCGTCTGTCGAGTAATAGGCATGATCGGTGCCTTGATCGTAATGAACACATACTCGGTAGTCGCTTCTGGTCGACCGTGTTGCAGGTAGTGAAGAATTGCATCGCCCACATCTTGCGGGAGCGGAAATTCTGTCTTTCGTCGATTCTTGCCTGCGACGATCAACCTCCCCCTGGGCCAGCTCAGATCCCGGAATTGCAGTCCGCTGACATCGCTCGCGCGCAAACCAAGGCGGGCGACCAGCAGGAGCATAGCCCGGTCGCGCGCCCCCAACGGAGTGGATTGATCGCACGAGGCGATTAGGTCATCGACTGCTGATGTTGGAATGTACTTGGGTAGCGAAGACAGGCGCCATCTGGCCACAGTGGGGATGGCAAAGTCCAACCCTGCAACGCAGTTGCCGCGTGCAACCAAGAATCGGAGGAACATCCGTAAGGCGGTCGCCGTGTGCTTCGCCGTCCCTGGATGAGCTTGGTTGATCTGCTGAAGGAAGAATACGCGCAGTCGCTGCGCGGAGTACGTGCTCGGTTCGCCTAAGGCCCGCAGCAGATTCGTCACGGGTAAAAGGTAGCTGGCAAGCGTAACGTTCAGCGTGCCACGCTGCGCGTTCATCCATTCGCAAAACTCGGTGTACAGGGCTGGAACACAGGATTGGGAGTGCTGCTTCGCCGAACGGACAACGCCAATCGTTCCCAGAAAGCGGGTGAAGACGCAGGCACTTTGATAGAGCTGACGTTGATTGCCGCTCAGGGGGAGGAGCAGTCCATGATCGTTGAGGTGGTCATGCAGCCGGACTAAAGCGCTATGATCCAGTTCGCGAATAGCGAGACTTTCCGAAGCTGCCCAGGCTGCAAAATGCACGACGTTGCGGACATGTCGACGTATAGAGACGCGTTGATAACCACGATTTGCCAGCCATGAGATGAATTCGTCGAGATAGGGGCCGACGAGTGCGGAACGATACCGCGCAAGTGTCGGCGGGGACTTGAAATAAGTAGTCAGCATGCTGCGCTCCTTCAAAATATGCCCTGAAGGATGGCGGCATTATGTGAAGCGAATCAGAGCATTGTGAGTGGCGAGACCCTAGTCAAACGGTCGCCGCCGCCAGCCCCTGCGAACATACTCCGCATAACAATAAACTTTCCATAAGAACGGTTATGCTGAGCTGAACATAACCGTTCCACTGCACCTCATACCTCAACCTGCCCAGTTGCATCAGAACGAAGGAGAGCGCGCTCGACCTATCCACAATCCCGGAGATGAAGCATGGAACGCAGAAAGTTCATCCAGACCGCCGCCGCCGGGGTCGCCGCAACGACCCTATCGCTTGTGCAAGCCCCAGCCCAGACGCCCCCGGGCACCGTCCCCTCTCCAGTCAAGCGACCGCAATCGACGGACATGGTCTACCGCCAGCTCGGCACGACCGGCGAGATCGTCTCCGCCATCGGCCTCGGCGGCTATCACCTCGGCAAGCAGACTGATCCTGCCGAAAGCATCAAGCTCGTCCACGCGGCCGTCGACCGCGGCATCACCTTCATCGACAACTGCTGGGACTACAACGATGGCCTGTCCGAGGTGCGCGTCGGCCAGGCCCTCCGCAACGGCTACCGCCAGAAGGTCTTCCTCATGACCAAAATGGACGGCCGTACCGCAGTTGAGTACAACAAGCAGCTCGAACAATCCCTCGGCCGCCTCCAGACCGACACCATCGATCTCGTCCAGTTCCACGAGGTCATCCGTATGGAAGACCCCGACCGCATCTTCGCCCCCGGCGGCGCTCTTGAAGCCGCCATCGCCGCCCGCCAGGCCGGCAAGATCCGCTACATCGGCTTCACGGGCCACAAGGACCCAGCCGTCCATCTGCGCATGCTCGAAGTCGCCCACCAGCACGGCTTCCACTTCGACACCGTCCAGATGCCCATCAACGTCATGGACGCCCACTTCCGTTCCTTCACCCACCAGGTCATGCCGGTGGCCATCCAGCAGGGAATCGGCGTCCTCGCCATGAAGACCTTCGGCGACCCCTTCATCCTCGAAAGCAAGACCGTGGAGCCCATCGAGGCCCTGCATTACAGCCTCACGTTGCCCGTTTCGGTCGTCATCACCGGCATCGATTCCATGCCCATCCTCGACCAGGCCCTCGCCGCCGCGCGCACCTTCAAGCCCCTCACAAACGCGCAGGTCAACGCCCTCCTCGACCGCACCAAAGAAGCCGCTAGCCAGGGCAAGTTCGAGCTCTTCAAGACCACCCAGCACTTCGACGGCACCGCCGCCAGCCCCAAGTGGCTCGGTTAGGGAGTGTCTGACGATTAGAAAGANNCCAACCAACCAACCAACCAACCGATGTGATATATATCTACGGGGCAGTGGAAGGGATTCTCATCAATGGCTGTGTCTCTTGTTGACGGCGATGCTGTGGCCGATGTTATCGAATCGCATAGCAGCACCCCCGGCGCTCTGTTGCCTATACTGCACGAGGTTCAGGATGCGCTGGGATATATCCCGCGTGATGCTGCAGTCCGCATCGCGGATGCTCTGAACCTTTCTCGTGCGGAGGTGCATGGTGTCATCACGTTCTATCACTACTTTCGCTCCGAGCCTCCAGCGCGCCATGTTGTTCAGGTTTGCCGCGCCGAGGCCTGCCAGTCGGTGGGCGCCGATGCGCTGATCAGCCATGTACGCGAAAGGCTTGGTTGCGCGAAGCAGGCACACAGCGCCGATGGACGCTTTAGTGTGGAGCCGGTTTATTGTCTGGGGCTGTGCGCATCGGGGCCGGCGCTCACCATCGACGAGCACCTCCACGCCCGCATGACGCAAGAGAAATTTGAACGGCTTGCCTCCCGGCTAGAGGAGCAGTCATGAAAGAAGTCACGGTCTACGTGCCGAAGGACTCAGCGGCTCTCGCGGTCGGTGCGGATGAAGTTGCTGCGGCTCTGCAGGTGCAGTGCGCAACTCGTGGTCTACCGCTCAACGTGGTGCGCAACGGATCGAGAGGCTTGCTGTGGCTGGAACCCCTCGTTGAAGTTGCAACGCCCGGCGGCCGCGTCGCCTACGGCCCAGTGACGCCCGATGACGTGCCGGGATTGCTGGATGCAGGTTTTCTGGAGGGCGCACCCCACGCACTGCGCCAGGGTGCCGTTGAGTCGATCCCTTATCTGGCCTCGCAGGAGCGGCTGACGTTCGCGCGCATGGGGGTAAACGACCCGTTGTCCATCTCCGACTACGAAGCTCTGGATGGCTTCGCCGGTCTGCGGCGCGCTGCTACGCTCGACGCCTCCGCAATCATCGAAGAGGTAACGAATTCGGGTCTGCGCGGGCGTGGTGGGGCCGCCTTTCCTACCGGTATCAAGTGGAAGACGGTGCGTCTTGCTGAGGGGCCACAAAAGTATGTGGTGTGCAATGCGGATGAGGGCGACTCGGGCACCTTCTCGGACCGCATGACGATGGAGGGCGATCCGTTCGTGCTGATTGAGGGCATGGCGATCACGGCATTGGCCGTGGGCGCAACCGAGGGCTACATCTATGTCCGCTCGGAGTATCCGCACGCCATCGCCAGCATGAACGAGGCGATCGCGCGGGCCGAGGCAGCGGGTTTCCTGGGCGACAACGTTGCAGGCTCGGGCGAAGCATTCAGGCTCTCGGTGCGCAAGGCAGCCGGCGCCTACGTGTGCGGCGAGGAAACTGCGATGCTCGAAAGCATCGAGGGCAAACGAGGAATCGTGCGATCCAAGCCGCCGCTGCCGGCGTTGCAGGGCTTGTTCGGGCAGCCGACGGCGATCAACAACGTCATCACCTTCGCCAGCGTGCCCATCATTCTGTCGCGTGGCGCGCAGTTTTATCGCGACTACGGTGTGGGGCGCTCGCGCGGCACTTTGCCGCTTCAACTGGCGGGCAATATCAAATATGGAGGCCTGATTGAGAAGGCCTTCGGAGTTACGCTGCGCCAACTGATCTACGAGTATGGCGGAGGCACGCGCTCGGGCCGGCCGGTAAAAGCCGTGCAGGTTGGCGGCCCGTTGGGAGCGTACGTCCCTGAATCGCAGTGGGACGTTCCGCTGGACTACGAGGCTTACGCGGCGATGGGTGCGGCGGTCGGGCACGGCGGGATCGTGGTCCACGATGACACCGCTGACCTGTCGAAGCTGGCCCGTTACGCGATGGAGTATTGCGCGATCGAATCCTGCGGCAAGTGCACCCCCTGCCGCATTGGCTCGACCCGCGGCGTGGAGGTGATCGACCGCATCACGGCGGGCGGCGGCGCGGTGTCGAGCCAGTCGGAGCAGGTCGAGTTGCTGCGCAGCCTCTGCGACACCATGCTCAATGGGTCGTTATGCGCTTTGGGAGCGATGATTCCATACCCCGTGCTTTCGGCGCTGAATCACTACCCAGAGGACTTTCGTATCGTCGAACCTGCGCATCCACCCGTCGCTTCATAGAACGGCTTGTCCTGAGCGCAAGGGTTTCGACAAAAGGAGGACACCATTCTCGACCAACTAAAGCAAACTGACTACGGCACGCCGCGGCGCGAATCCGAACGGGAAGTAACCCTGGAGATAGACGGCGTACAGGTGAGCGTCGCCGAAGGAACATCGCTGATGCGGGCGGCCGCTGATGCCGGCATTCAAATACCCAAGCTCTGCGCGACGGATAGTCTGGAGCCCTTTGGCTCATGTCGGCTGTGCCTGGTGGAGATCGAGGGGCGCAAGGGCTATCCGTCGTCGTGTACGACGCCCGCGGCGGCTGGCATGAAGGTGCATACCCAGACGCCGAAGCTGCAGGAACTGCGCAAGGGCGTGATGGAACTCTACATCTCCGATCATCCGCTGGACTGCCTCACCTGCTCGGCCAACGGCAACTGTGAACTGCAGACCATGGCAGGGGTCACGGGACTTCGCGCCGTCCGGTATGGCGTAGCTGACCAGTATGGCGGTGCGCATCATCTGAACAGCGTGAAGGACGAATCCAATCCATACTTCACCTACGACCCGAGCAAGTGCATCGTCTGCAGCCGCTGTGTGCGTGCCTGCGAGGAGACGCAGGGTACGTTCGCTCTCACCATCAGCGGTCGCGGGTTTGAGTCCCGCGTGTCAGCTGGAATGGGCGAGTCCTTCCTCGAATCCGAGTGCGTCAGTTGCGGTGCTTGTGTCCAGGCCTGCCCCACGGCGACGCTGCAGGAAAAGTCGCTGATCCTGCTTGGCCAGCCTGAGCACAGCGTGATTACCACCTGCGCTTATTGCGGCGTGGGCTGTGGCTTCAAGGCCGAGATGAAGGGGAACCAGGTCGTGCGCATGGTGCCATGGAAGGATGGCAAAGCCAACGAGGGCCATTCTTGCGTGAAGGGCCGGTTTGCCTGGGGTTACACGACGCATAAGGATCGCATCAAGCAGCCGATGATCCGCGCAAAGATCACCGACCCGTGGCGCGAGGTCAGCTGGGACGAAGCCATCACCCACGCCGCGAGCGAGTTCAAGCGCATCCAGGCGAAGTACGGGAGAAGGTCGATCGGTGGTATCACCTCGTCGCGCTGCACCAATGAGGAAACCTATCTTGTGCAGAAGTTGGTGCGGGCTGCCTTCGGCAACAATAACACCGACACCTGCGCGCGGGTCTGCCATTCGCCCACCGGCTATGGCCTGGGGATGGCCTATGGTACCTCGGCTGGCACTCAGACCTTCAAGTCCGTGGAGAAGGCCGACGTAGTGCTGGTCATCGGCGCCAACCCGACCGATGCGCACCCCGTATTCGGCTCGCGCTTGAAGAAGCTCCTGCGTCAGGGCGCGAAGCTGATCGTGATCGACCCGCGCACGATCGCCCTGGTGAAGTCTCCCCACATCCGCGCGGAGCAGCACCTGAAGTTGTTGCCTGGAACCAACGTCGCCCTGCTGACGGCCATGGCCCATGTCATCGTCACTGAGGGGCTGCAGGACCAGGCATTCATCGACGAGCGCTGCGACGTGCAAAGCTTTTCGGATTGGCTCGAGTTTGTCTCGCGGCCCGTCAATTCTCCCGATGCGATGGCCGCTGTGTGCGGCGTGCCAGCCGCAACGATTCGCGCAGCCGCAAGGCTGTATGCCACGGGAAAGAGCGACGGCAGGGCAGCAGACGTCGCCCAACGGCGGCCGAACGGAGCCATCTACTATGGGTTGGGTGTAACCGAGCATGCGCAGGGCTCAACCGCCGTCATGGCCATCGCCAACCTGGCCATGCTGACGGGAAACATCGGGCGCGAAGGCGTGGGCGTCAATCCGCTTCGCGGGCAGAACAACGTGCAGGGTTCCTGCGATATGGGCTCTTTCCCTCACGAGTTTCCTGGCTATCGCCACGTCTCCGACAGCACGGTGCGCGGCCAGTTTGAAGCAGCCTGGGGAGTTACTCTCGATCCGGAGCCGGGGCTGCGCCTGTCCAACATGTTCGACGCGGCTGTGGCGGGAAGTTTCAAGGGGCTCTATTGCAATGGGGAGGACATCGTACAGTCCGATCCGGATACGCAGCACGTCGCCGCCGCACTGATGGCGATGGAGTGCATCGTCGTGCAGGATATTTTTCTCAACGAGACGGCGAAATATGCGCATGTCTTTCTTCCCGGCTCCACGTTCCTGGAGAAGGACGGTACGTTCACCAACGCCGAGCGGCGCATATCCCGCGTTACGCGGGTGATGCCGCCGATGGCCGGTTATGCCGACTGGGAAGTGACTGTCAAGCTTGCCAACGCGCTGGGTCTACCGCTGCACTACGATCATCCGCGCGAGATCATGAGTGAGATCGCGTCCCTGGTTCCAACGTTCCGCGGTGTTTCCTTTGAGAAGATCGAACGCCTAGGCAGCGTACAGTGGCCCTGCAATGAAAACACGCCCGAAGGCGGCATGACCACGATGCACGTCAATGGTTTCGCCCGTGGCAAGGGTCGTTTCCTGATTACCAAATATGTGCCGAGCGACGAAAAGGTGACACGCAAGTATCCCCTGATTCTCACTACGGGACGGATTCTCTCGCAGTATAACGTCGGGGCGCAGACGCGGCGCACCGAGAACAATGCGTGGTGCGACGAAGACACGCTTGAAATTCATCCGGTGGATGCGGAGGACCGGGGTATTCAGGATGGCAACTGGGTCGGCATCCAGAGCCGCGCAGGTCGGACGGTACTGCGAGCCCAGATCACGGACCGTATGCAGCCGGGCGTAGTCTACACGACCTTCCACTTTCCAGAGTCCGGGGCCAATGTGGTCACCACCGACAGTTCGGACTGGGCCACGAACTGTCCCGAGTACAAAGTCACCGCCGTGCAGGTGATGCCGGTAAGCGAGCCTTCGGCCTGGCAACGCGAACACTCGCACTTTAGTCAGGTTCAGGAAGAGTTACTCGAGCAAGGGCTCGCTACCGGGGTGACGGCAAAATAGTCTCGGCCATGTGGAGTCGTGGAGTGAATGAGTCGAACGTATCAGCGCCAGTTCAGCAAGGCTGCGCTGGGAGCCTCGATGATGCCGACAAGCAACCGTCGCTTGGGGATAAGCATTGAGATGAGAGGACAGAATGGACAATGACGGTCTAGTACGCACGGCCAATCGTATCGGCGACTTCTTCGAATCTATGCCGGATCGCGATCAAGCGATAGCGGACATAGCCGACCACATTCGAAAGTTCTGGGTGCCAGACATGCGCCGTGAGATTCTCGATTACCTTGAATCGGGCGGACAGGGCCTCAGCGATATCGTTCGGGCCGCGCTAACCCAGTATCGTTCGAAGTTGGAGCCTCGATCATGTGCGCGTGAAGTACCCTCTTAGGCCTATTACCTTACCAAGCGTGAGTGGGAACCAGGCACCCACAGCTTGAGCCTGTTATGAACTTTGGCAGGCTGTGTTTGCGAGATTTCGGAGCATGAGGCAGGTGGCGATCCTGTACCGAAGTCTGCTAGATTGTGTCATTGCCAAAGGATGTTGATTCCTGTAGCTCAAGTGGAAACGAAAGTCTTGAAGTCCTAAGAACTTGTTGAAAAACGATCAGTCGTCTTCGAAAAGGCAGATCGCTTCAGATTTACTTCGTTCAGAAATGGCCTGCAACGCGCCAATCCGCTACCGGGATACATTGCAGGTCGCTACTTTTCGCTCGGGAGTAAGTGCCCACAACAGTTTTTCAAACAAGTTCCTAAAGTCTTTTTTCTATAAGACTGAGTCTGAGCACGTGCCTATCGCCTGCGAAGGTTTCATGGCGCGGGTGTATCGAGTGGCTATTCGCATAAAGGAGAGATCATGAATAAGTTCAAGCGTTGGTGGATCGCTTTTGCCGGAGTCCTACTGCAGATGGCCTTGGGTGCAGTGTATGCGTGGAGCGTGTTCCGGATTCCTCTTGCCAAGCAGTTTCACTGGACGATCTCGCAGGTCACCCTGACCTTCACGATTGCGATCATGGTGCTGGGATTTGCTTCGTTCTTCGGTGGCCTTTGGTTGAAGCGGGTTGGACCGCGCGTGGTCGCGCTGACCGGCGGTGCGCTGTATGGCAGCGGAGTCTTTCTCGCCAGCTTTTCGTATCACGGGTTGTGGTGGCTCTACCTGACGTATGGCGTGATCGGTGGAATCGGACTCGGTTTCGGGTATATCGTTCCGATCTCTGTCCTAGTGAAGTGGTTTCCTGATCGCCGCGGATTGATGACGGGTATTGCCGTTGGAGGCTTTGGAGCTGGAGCGCTGGTAACGGCGCCGGCTGCAACGCGACTGATTCAAAGCGTGGGTGTGCTGCAGACGTTCGCTTATCTGGGAGTGGCTTTCCTGATTGTCTCTGTGGTCTCGGGTTATTTCATGCAGAATCCGCCGGAAGGCTGGCAGCCGGAGGGTTGGACACCGAAACCAAAAGAGCTGGGGCAGAGGAGTACCGAGGATCTTACGCTTGGCGGCGCATTGAAGACCTGGCAGTGGTGGGCGTTGTGGATGCTGCTGTTCTTGAATACGTCTGCGGGCATCTCGGTTATTTCGCAGGAAGCTCCCATGTTTCAGGAGCTGGCGAAGGTCACTGCAATTGTGGCTGCCGGTATGGTTGGTATTGTGAGCATCGGGAATGCAGTGGGACGCGTCTTCTGGGCCTGGGCTTCCGATACGCTGGGCCGGCGGACAACCTTTGCCGCGATGTTTGTTCTGCAGGTTGCGCTGTTCTGGTTTCTTCCCAGTCTTCATTCTGCCGCCAGCGTGACTGTCGTCGGCTTCATCATTCTGCTGTGCTATGGCGGTGGATTCGGCACCATGCCCGCATTCGCGGCGGATTACTTCGGGTCGGCGAATGTGGGTTCGATCTATGGGCTGATGCTGACTGCATGGGGATTTGCCAGCGCCTTCGGGCCGCTCCTGATCGCGCATATGCGGCAGTCCAGTGGCAGCTTTGCGGGCGGACTGCATGCGATCGCGCTGGTAATGACGATCTCGGTCGTGCTGCCATTGCTGGTGAGACCGCCCGCTCGGACGGTCTGAAGCCGTTAGGGCCCAGGGGAATTGCATTTCAAAA
>PLHC01000126.1 GCA_003138795.1 Granulicella sp.
GTATCTTTGCGTGAGACGCCTAAGCACCTCTGATTGAAAGGCAATGACGAGGACTGGCCCCGTCACAATCCGAGGTTGTCATTGACGGCGATGGCGATCTCCTGCTCGGACCCCAGGTAGCGCTCGGTCGTCTGAATCGACGCGTGCCCCAACAGACAGATATCGCGGCATCGCCAAGAACCACAACCGGCTGTGCGCCAACTTCGCGCTGGTCAATCTCTACCTCCACCGCAAACGCCTGCTTGTGCAGAGGGCGTAGTGTGCCCGGAGGCCGGGTTACTGGTCTCCAAAGCCCTCAAACCAACCTCTCAACCACACCAAAACAGCCAAACCCGCTCATCTTACGTCACAACTCTCCGTCTTGAGAAAATCAAAGACCTACGCAGAGCTTCCTTAGCAATTGGTTCGGCAATGGTTCGAGCTTCCGGCGTTTTCCGCTCTTCACCGGGCTAGGCATAAAGGTGTATCAGCTAGTTCTTTCTTGATGCAAGCACTTTCTGACGGCGCCCTGATACACCTACGGCAGCGTCCCCTTGATCGCATCATCCAGCTCAACATGGTTCTTCTCAAGCAGATCGCCCAACGCATAATCGAGTTCAATCCGCGCCTTCATCCAGTTCGATCGCGCCGCAATCTCAGTCGACTTGGCCTGCGCCAGATAAGCCTCATTCTGCAGCACAGCCAAATCCGTCGATTGTCCCACTGATAACTTATCCCGCTCTGCGTCAAGCAGTTGCGCCTGATACTCGCGACTCTGTGATGCCGCTTCATAGGCAGCCTGCGCCGTCTGCAACGCAACAACGGCCGTCTCCACATCCTCACGAATCTGCGCCGAAAGCTTCTCCGTCCTTGCCTGAACCTGCCGCAGTTGCACCGCATCTCGAGCCACATCCGACTCAGCTATCCGGTTCCTCAGCGGCAGCGTCAACTGCACCCCCGCCTGATAAATCGTCGATACGCGAAGTCCACCCAGCGCCAGATTCTCGGGCGTCGTTGCGAGTCCATTGCCGGTAGAGCCAAGCGTTTCATACGGCTGCTCGCTCGCCCCGCGCGTCTCTGCATTCGCATACAGATTCAACTGCGGTCGCGCATTGTTACGGCTTGCATCGACGCTAATTTTTCCTGCTTCGATCTGAAGCTGAGCCTGCGCCAGATCAGGCCGTCGCGCCAGTCCCTGAGCCACCAGCGCCGGCACGTCGAGTGGCTCCAACTGGTCCGGCACAACAATATGATCGGTAGGAACAATCTCGTCAAA
This sequence comes from Granulicella sp., assembly GCA_003138795.1. Classification (GTDB taxonomy): domain Bacteria; phylum Acidobacteriota; class Terriglobia; order Terriglobales; family Acidobacteriaceae; genus Granulicella. Next base: position 1,256 of record PLHC01000126.1, read on the forward strand.
CTGCGCCGAAAACACCGGCGATGCAGTCCGCAGTAACTGATTACGCAGGATGATCTCTTCCTGCTTGTACAGCCCCTGAGCCTGGATCAGAGCAAACCTGCTCGAGCTCTCAAGCGCCTTCGCTCGGGTCAACTCGATCGGCGCCAGGGTCCCCAGCGTCTCCTGGTTCTCTTCGTCTTCGCGCTGCTTGGTCGCCGCGCGCAGCGACTCTTCCTTCACCAACACATCCTCACCTAGTGATACCAAATCGAAGTACAGCCGCGACGTGCCATAGATCGTCTCCATTACCTGCTGCTCAAACAACAGCCGCGAGATCTTCTGGTCTGCGCGTGCGATCCGCAGATAGCGCAGATTCACGCCACGCCCAAAGCCACGCAGCAGCGGCTGCGTCAGCATCAACGACGTGCTCGGCGTCGAGAACGGGTCCAGTTGCCCTATCGATCCATACTCCACCGCCGAGGCATTGTTGACGATCGCCACCAACTCCAGACCTGTCGAAAAACCCTGCAGATAGGAGAAATTCATTCCGATATAGTCCAGCGGCGGCGACGTCACCGTAGCTCCAGAGGTCGTTCCCGATCCGCTCGTCGTTCCCGTTGTGCTCGTGCTTTCAAGCGTCACCGTATCCGACCGCCGCAGATACCCCGCATCTCCTATAAGTTGCGGGTCGAACAGCGGAACATTCGGCCCTGGCGAATAGCTAAATCCCGCCGCGGTCTCCGACAACGACTGCTGTATCTGTGTCGTGGAGTTGAGCGAAGTAAGATCGGTCACTGTCGGCGTCGTCGGATTGCTGTTCGCCGTGGTCGCATTCAGCAGCGGCGATCCCGGCCCACCCACGCCATTCTGCGGCAGTTCAATTCCATAGTCGATACCGCGCAAGCTACCGCCGCCTGCCGCGCGCACCAGGTCCGTTCTCGCCAGCGTAATGTTGTACCGCTCAGCCTCTACATCCAGATTATTCTCAATCGCCAAAGCAATCGCATCTTGCAGTGAGAGATACAGCTTTCCATCGCGAATCAGCGTATCCAGCCGCATCGCACTGCCATCGAAGAACGGCGGAACGGTCGGCGTGCGATACGGCCCAAGAAACCCAAGAAATCTCGGCTGCAAACCGCCGACACCCTCTCGCTGCGGCTCGGCCTTCGTATCCTCTGTATGCGCAAGCTGTGGCGCCGGAGCATTCGGCGGAGCCACATGACCGTCCAGCGGTGAAACCTCCGGTGGTCTCATCTCCGTCTCATCTCCTGTCGTCGTTGTCGGTCCCGGAGGAACAGAACGTCGCGTCGGAGCAGGGCCCAACGCCGGCAAATTCTGCGGAGGCTGCGGCGGTGATGGTGACTGTGCTCGCGCTGCAACCGACGCTGCCATCAGCACCACCGCAGCCCAGGCGTATTGTGATCGAACCCGACTCATTGCTTACGCTCGCTGCTGTTCTTCTTGCTCGAACTCTGGCTCTGGCCCTGACTCTTCTGTTGCGACTGCTGACCCTGCAGGTTCTGGTCCGTCATCCCTTCGCTGCTGTACTGCGCACTTCCTCCCGGCGGCGCGTTCTGCTTCGGCGGTGCTTGTGGCTGTTGATCGGCAGACTTCGTCGGATGTATCTGCACCGATGCACCGTCCACCACATCATCGGTCACGTCCGTCACAATGATGTCGTCGGCCTTCAACCCGGTGAGTATCTCCACAGCGCTGCCAAAGTCGCGCCCGATCGTCACCGGCACAAAGCGGACCTTCCCATTCACCACCGTTGCCACCATCGACTGATCGTTGCGGATGGCGATGGCATCGCCATTAATCAGCAGCGGTGCCTGAATACCCCGCGCCGGCGGAAACGTCACCACCGCATACATGCCGGCGATCAGCTTTCCCTGCGAGTTATCGATCTGCAACTCCGTCAGCATCGTGCGTGTATTCGGATCGATCGAGTCCGCCGTGCGCGTCACCTCCGCAAACAGCGGCGCGCCCTGGTACTCCTGCACCGCAATCGGCGCCTTCAGTCCAACATGGATCGCCGCTGCATAGCCCTCCGGCACGGACACCAGAATCCGCAGCCGCTGCACCTGCTCGATGCCGAACAACGGCCCACCCTGTCCCGGCGTCTGCGCGGAGGTCGCAGCTGAATTCGTTCCGCCCGAGCTGCCCGAGTTGTTCGTCTGCCCCGCCTGCGCCGTTCCTCCGGCGCTCGACGTCTGGCCCTGGGGGGAAGGCGAAGTCTGTGCCCCCGAGCTCACTCCCGCCGCCGAAATCAGCGCACCCACATCCACATCGCGCTCTGAAATCACGCCCGCAAACGGCGCCCGCACCTGCTCATAACTCTGCAGCGCAATCTGGTGTTCCAGGTTTGCTTTATAGGCGTCCACGTTGCGCTGCGCCGCCTCCACATTGGCCACCGCCGACGCGTAGTTCGCCTCCTGCGTATCCCCATCCTGCCGCGAAAACACACCCTTCGCCACCAGCACGCGATAGCGCTGCACCGTCACAGTCGCCAACCCCAGCTGAGACTTCTGCTGATCAAGCTGCCGCTCCGCCTGAAAGACCTGCTGCCGCGCCTGCGACACCTGCGCATCGAGGTCCGGTGCATCGATCACCGCCAGCAGTTGATCCTTCTTCACATGGTCGCCGATGTCTACATATCGCTTCTTCAGATAGCCACTGGCGCGTGCATACACATAGGCCTGGGTCAGCGGAATCGTCGTCCCCGGCACAGCCACTCCAGCCTCACTCTTGGATGGTTGCACCGTCGCCGTCTCCACCACGGGCTTGGCGTTCTTCTCCTGCTGCGCGCTCTTATCGATATCCTTATTGCGGAAGTACCGCGGCAGACCGCCCGCCAAAACGACCAGCACAACCAACAAGAAAAAAGCGAAGAGAGACCAGTACAGCGGCCTCCGATTCTTCGGCGCATGCACGCGCTCGCTCAGCGGCTTCTTGTATTTCTTGCCGCTGAAATTGCTCTCCTCGAAGCTCTTGCCCAGGCGCCGGTCATCCGTCGCGTTTGGATCGGCAAACTGCTCGCCAACCTTCGCCGGATCGCCCTCGTCCGGCCACGGCAGCTCGTGCTCTGGGTCCATCGGATCGTGCCTCTCATCGGCCATTAGGGGGTCTGCTCCTGACTCCCACCATGGGGATTGCCCTGCTGGCTATGTCCACTCAACTCCGGTCCCGCCTCTTCATCGATCTCTTTCGTGTAATCGATCGGCGTATGTTTCTTCAGCAGCGAATAGATCGTCGGCACCAGAAACAGCGTGCCCACCGTCGCAAACAGCAACCCTCCGATCACCGCTCGTCCCAGGGGAGCATTCTGCTCGCCGCCCTCGCCGAAGGCCAGCGCCATCGGCAGCATGCCGATAATCATGGCCAGTGCCGTCATCAGCACCGGCCGCAGCCGCGTATGCCCTGCATTTAGCGCAGCCTCGCGACGGTCTTTCCCCGCCCGTCTTTCGTCATTCGCAAACACCACCATCAGGATCGAGTTCGCCGTTGCGACGCCGATCGTCATAATCGCGCCCATCAGCGACGGCACACTAAACGTCGTCTGTGTCAGGAACAGCATCCACAAAATCCCGCAAAACGCGCACGGAATCGCCATCAAAATAATCAGCGGGTCCAGCCACGACTGAAAGTTTACCGCCATCAGCAGGTACACCAGCATGATCGCGAAGATAATTCCGATGCCCAGGCGAATGAACGAATCGTTCATCGTCTGCACCTCGCCGCGCAGCGCCAGCTGCGTCGTCTTCGGCAGCGTCTTCCGCGTCTGGTCCATGATCTTCTGGATCTCGCTGGCCACGCCGCCGAGGTCGCGTTTGTCCACATCGGCGTAGATGTCGTAGACCGGTTGAATGTTGTAGTGGTCCTCGATGATCGGCGATACATCGCGCCGGAAGCTCGCCAGATTTCCCAGCATCTGCGTCGCATTCCCGTTCGGCGACGTAATGGGTGTCTGCGCCAGCGCCGGCAGGCTGCTGAGACGGTAGTTCGGCGTCTGCGTGACGATCTGATAATTCACCTGGGTAAGCGGATTCAACCACCAGTTCGGTGCTGTCTGGCCGGTGCCGGTCAGCGAGATCAGCGTCGATTGCGCGACGTCCGACTGCGTCAGCCCGATCTGCCGTGCCTTGCTCCTATCGGCATTCACCTGCATCGTCGGATAATCGATCTCCTGATGGATATGGACATCCACTGCTCCTGGAATCGCCGCAACCTGCTTCTCCAGCTTGCGCGCCAGTTCGTAGTTGGTCGGGTCATGTCCGATCACCTGCAGGTCGATCGGCGCCGGAAGGCCGAAGTCCAGAATCTGATTTGTCATATTGGCCGGCGTAAAGAAGAACGTCGCCTCCGGAAATTTCTTACGCAGGTCGTCGCGCAGTATCCGCGTGTACATCTGCGTATCCCTTTTGCCCGGCTTCAGCGCGATCTGGATGTCGCCATCCGTGTTCGAGATCGTCGCGGAGCCGCTGAACGCCAGGTTGATGCCGCTTTGCGGCAGCCCGATATTATCGAGGATCAATTGGATCCGGTCGACAGGAATCTGCGTGCGAATCTCCCTCTCGATCGCCGCGAAGTACTGCTCCGAGTCCTCCAGCCGCATTCCCGTCGGGGGATTCACATGCAGCTTCATCTGCCCCGAATCCACGTACGGAAAGAAGTCCTTGCCGATAAAGAATGTCATCGGCAGGCTCACGATCAACAGCAGCACAAACAGTCCCAACGTAATCGCAGCATTATCCAGGCACCAATCCAGCAGCCGCTTGTAGTGGTGACGCATGCGCTCAAACTGGCGGTCGAACTTCGCATGGATTCGCCACACGAAGCTGCGCTTCTCCTCGCGCTCACTCTCACCCGGGTCTTGGTAGAGCGCGATCTCTTTGCCCAACAGGAAGTGCATCATCGTCGGAACCAACGTGCGCGACAGAAAATAGCTGGCCAACATCGCGAATGCCACAGCCTCTGCCAGCGGCGTAAACAGGAACTTCGCTGCGCCAGTTAGCAGCACCACCGGGACAAACACGATACAGATCGAAAGCGTCGACACAAACGCCGGCACTGCCACCTGCTGGGCCGAGTGCAGAATCGCCTGCGTTAGCGGCCGATTCTCCGCCATATTGCGATGCGTATTCTCGATCTCCACCGTCGCATCGTCGACCAGAATGCCGACCGCCAGCGCCAGTCCGCCCAGCGTCATCACGTTGATCGTCTCGCCCAGCGCGCTCAGGACCACCAGCGACGTTGCAATCGACAGCGGAATCGAGATGCAAACGATCAGCGTTGACCGCCACGAACCGAGGAACAGCAGGATCATCAACCCCGTCAGAACCGCCGCGATCGTCGCCTCGCGTGCCACCTCGTTGATCGACGAGCGCACGAAGATCGACTGGTCGAAGATCGGCGTAACCGTCAGGGTGCCGAGCCCCGCCGTCAACTGCGGAATCATCGCCTTGGTCTGCGACACGATATTCAGTGTCGAGGTCTCACCGTTCTTCAGCACCATCAACAGCGCCGAGCGCTTGCCGTTCTCGCGCACGATGTTCGTCTGCACGGCGTAGCCCATATGGACCTGCGCCACGTCTTTCACATACACCACCGCCCCATTGGCCGCACGAATGGGCAGATCGTTCAACGCCGAAAGATCATCCGGACTCGAGTTCGTCTTCATGACGTACTCCCTGTCGCCCATGCGCGCCGTGCCCGCCGGCAGAATCAGGTTCTGCTGCGAGATCGCCGTCGAAACGTCGCTTGCCGACAGATGCCGCGCATACAGCAGGTTCGGGTCCGTATCGACCATCACCTGCCTCACCTTGCCGCCGAACGGCAACGGAACGCTGGCCCCCTTCACATTGGCCAGCCGCGGTCGAATATACTGCAGCCCATCGTCGTAGAGGTCGGACTCGTTCAGCCCCTGCCCGCTCAGCGCCAGTTCCAAAATCGGCACCGACGACGCATCGTACTTAATAATGAAGGGCGGATACGATCCCTGCGGCAGCACGCGCAGGACCGTCTGCACGATGGAGGTAACCTGCGCCTGCGCCAGCGCCACCTGCACCTGCGGCTGGAAGTACACCTTGATGATGGCGATGCCCTGATAGCTCTCGCTTTCGGTGTGCTCCATGTCGTTGACGGTCGTGGTCAACGCGCGCTCGCACACCGTCACCACGCGTCCTTCCATCTCGGCCGGGGTCATGCCGCTATACGACCACACAATCGTGATGACTGGAATATTAATGTTCGGAAAGATATCTTTGGGCGTCTCAATCGCAGACCCGATGCCCAGCAAAGCGATCAGCATCGATAGGACCACGAAGGTATAGGGGCGGCGTAGAGCCAGCCGTACGATCCACATAGACGCCTCGGGGGGTTGGTATTGCGCTCAGACATGAGACGCACAAATTGCCAGCGAAGACTCCCAATCTTCGCTCGCGCGCAAATATGCCGATTATCGAGTGCATCCGTAAACGTTCAACGATGTCCTGGGACACCTGTCTTCGGTATATTTCTTCGCCCATCAAGTTCCACTGTTCCAGCGGGCAATGTTGGGAGGCGGAAGTTCACCGGCGGTCAGCGCCGCCAATGGTCTTGCGGCGACTTCGCCAGCGAGTGCCGGAACCGATCAGGCTTTGCCCGCCGGAGAACCAGCTGTCAGGGTTGCGAGTTATGTGGTTGACCTGGCGAACTGGAGCAAGCAGCGATGACCTTCCTCCAAGATTGCTGTCGACATGTTCGGCATCTGGTCTTGGGATGGCCCTTGCGCTGTTCGACCGTATCCCTCCGGGCAAGGCCATTCTTTCCGTAGGGTTTTGAAGATGATTGACTGAAGGCATGAGTGAATATCTCGTTCCAGTCGTTGATCGTCGTNNTCAACAAGTATTACCAGCGGGCAGGCCATCGAGATGCTCTTGCGTGCACGCCCCTGCCTCACAACGCTGTGGAGTTGCCGCTGGCGCGGGTCGAGTTTGTCGAGAAGTCTGCAACGCACACAGTGCAGCACGCCGCATTACAGGTCGAGTTGGNNCTCGAACAGGCGTAGCGCGATGCTGGGTCTGGGCGCGGCCACGCGCATCTATGTGGCAACTGGCGCAACCGATATGCGGCTCGGCTTCAACGGTCTCTATGCGCTTGTCGTCGGCAGGTTGCAGCAGAATCCGCAGAGCGGCCATCTGTTTTTGTTTGCAAATTCCAGACGTGATCGCATGAAGATTCTCTTCTTCGATAGCAACAGCCTGTGGGTTTGCGCGCGCCGCATGGAACAAGGGCGATTGCATTGGCCGACATCGGAAGAGGGTCGCGTACAGTTGACGCGCGAAGAGTTTGCGCTGTT
>PLHC01000145.1 GCA_003138795.1 Granulicella sp.
GGGCGGAGTTCGTCGGTGGCGAAGAAGACGGCCTGCGGGATGTCGTCGAGGAGGAGATAGAGGGGCGTGGCGCGGGTCAGGTCGGGGGGCGCGAGGAGTTCTGCGGGAGGTGCGGCAGTGAGGAGTGCGGCGTTGCCGAGAGCTAGCTTGTGGGACGCGATGGTGGCGGTGAGGCCGGTGCCGGGGAGGGTGATGAGGTTCTCGACGGAAGGCGCGGCGGCCGTAGGAGAGAAGCGTACCGCGGGGGCTAAAGCCCCAGTTTCTTGCGAGGGTATGAGACCCGAGGCTGAAGCNNAAATCAGAATCAGCCGAAGACCGGAACCAATTTCAACAAGTTCCTAGTGCGGCTGGGGAGAGACCCGAGGCTGAAGCCTCGGGGTACCTGAGTGTCGCCTGGGATTGATGCTCGGTTGCGTAGTCGACGACGGCCTGGGCGAGCGGATGCGTGGAGAGGCGCTCGGCAGCGGCGGCGTAGGCGAGGAGTGTCGTGCTGTCGAGGGTTGCGTTCTGGGCGACGACGAAGGCAGCGATGCGGGGACGTCCTTCGGTGAGGGTTCCGGTCTTGTCGAGGGCGATGGTGTCGACGGCGGCGAGACGCTCGAGGGCTTCGCCGCCTTTGATCAGCAGGCCGGACTGCGCTGCACGGCCGAGCGAGACCGTGATGGCGGCAGGGACGGCGAGGCCCATCGCACAGGGACACGCGATGATGAGAACGGCGATGGCGATGGAGAGTGCGCGGGCAAAGCCTTCATGACGGCCGCCGGTGTTTTCTGCGATGGACCAGACGATGAAGGTGAGTGCGGCGAGCGCGAGGACGGTGGGGACGAAGATGGCGCTGGCGCGGTCGGCAAGGCGCTGCATGGGAGCGCGGCTGGATTGGGCCTGCGAGAGCAGGCGCTGCATCTGCGCGAGGGTCGAGGCGGCGCCGACGGCGGTGGCGCGGAGGACGAGCGGGCCGTCGAGGTTGAGGGTTCCGCCGGAGACGTGGTCGCCGATGTTGCGGGTGATAGGGAGGGGCTCGCCGGTGAGCATGGACTCGTCGATGGAGCTGCGGCCGTGGACGATGAGGCCGTCGAGGGGGATGCGGTCGCCGGGAAGGACGCGGATGAGGTCGTTGGGCTCGATGGCAGAGAGGGGGAGGAGGGTTTCGGGTGCGGAGGCGTAGTCGGTGGAGTTCAGTGGGAGGTCGAGGAGTCGGGCGTCGGCGACTTCGAGCTGGGCGAAGCCGCGGAGGGCGCTGGTGGCGCGGGTTCGGGCTCGGGCTTCGAGCCAGCGGCCGGTGAGGAGGAAGGCGAGGATGAGGACGACGGCTTCGAAGTAGACGTCGGAGGCGAGGCCGTGGCGGGCGAAGTAGGCGGGCGCGACCGTGGCGGCGAAGGATGAGGCGAAGGCGGCGAGGGTTCCGAGCGTGACCAGGGTGTTCATATTGGTGGCGCGGTGGCGCGCGGCTCGGAAGGCGGCGGTGTAGATCTCAGGCGCTGCGAAGATCATGGTGGCGAGAGCGAGGGCGCAGAGCAGCCAGCGGATGGGCTGCGCGGGCAGCGCCATGAGAGCCGAGGGCATGAGCGGAGCGAGGGCTTTGGCGAGAGTGTGGAGGAGCGGGTCCGTGCTGCCGGTGGAGGCCATCATCAGCGGCATGGAGAGCAGCATCGCGAGCGCGCCGACGAGCAGTGCGAGGAGGGTGCGAAGGCCGAGGTTGGTGCTCTCGGTGCTGTCGTGGTCGTGGGGTTCGCCCTCTGCGGTGGGCAAGGAGGCGTCGTAACCGGAGTTGCGGACGGCATCGATCAGGATGGTTGGGTCGATGGGCGCGGCTGTGGTGATCTGCGCGGTGTGCGCCATGAGGTTGACGCTGGCGGAGTCGACGCCAGGGACCGCCTCAAGCGCGTGCTGGACGTGGATCTGGCAAGCGGCGCAGGTCATGCCCTGAATCTGCAGCGTTTGTTCGCTCATGCACCTGCCGATTCGACGAAGGTGGGATAGCCGGCTGCGTCGAGGGCCTGCTGGATCTGTTCGGGTGCGGCGGTGGTGGTGATGCGTGCACTGCCGACGCGGACCTCTTCGGCGTGCGTGTCGGGTAGGGCGTTGAGCGTCTGCGTTACGCGGCGGATGCAGGAGCCGCAGTGCATGTTGTCGATACGAAGGGTGAGGGTTGTCATAGATATTAATATGATGTGCCCGCGACGGTTAGGTCGCGGGCACATCTTTTAACTTCCCGGATTCGATTAACTTCCCTGGTCAGATTCCCACGCCGATGCGGCCAGCGAGCGAGGGGTTGGTGACGAAGGGTGTACCGAGCGGGACCACGGTGTAGCCGGCGACCGCGTTCAGGAGTTCGAAGAACGCGAGCAGCATGGCATCGATGCCCGTGGCCAGACCGAAGTAGCCGCCGAGCTTGCCATAGACATCGCCAAGGCCGTAGTCCTTCGCGGCGAGGAGGAAGAAGGTGATGGTCAGCAGGAGGAAGACGCTCCAGAGCATCTTGTTGAGGCGGAAGGTCACGATCCAGAGGAGGAACGAGAAAGCGCCCCAGAGTAGAAGTGCGGTCGCAACGCCGCTGGGAGCCGGTGCTTTGAGCCAGCCTGCGCCGAGGGTCCAGAGCATCAGTGAGAACCACCACCAGAACATCGAGTAAGACGTGAAGGCGACGCCGCCGAAGGTGTTGCCGAGGCGTAACTCCATAATGCCAGCGACGAACTGCGCGGTGCCCCCGAAAGCAAAGGCAAGGGGTATCACGGCTGCGATGGAGGCGGGCGGGATAAGGCCGGCGTTGATGGAGGAGAGTAGGCAGGTGGTAACGCCAAAGCCAAACAGTCCGAGTGGACCGGGATTGGCGACCTTGATGTTGGGGGGGACAGTAGGGATTGCGGTCTGACTCATGTGTGTCTCACTCCTGATACGGGTTAGGTTGGTTGGTGCGGACCATTGTACACAGCGATGGTCTCGTGTGTGGTATGCAAGGTTAGTTTTCCTGCTCGGCTGTCAATTATGGTTACCATGTTGCCATGGTTACCTACTCCCGTTTGTTTGGTGAACAATCTGCTATTGCGATTATCTTTGGCTGTGATGCCTGTCACATGTAGTGGCACATATTATGTGCTAGGAGGGCCTCGCATGTTCACGAAACACTGGATTGCCGGGGAATGCTCTCGCGGCCTGGGAACCACAGGACGCAACACAACGTGATTTAAACAAGTTATTGAACTTGCAAATCGATCGAGTGTTCCGGGATGGGAACTACCAGGGCTAAGGGATGAAGCGGTAGCCGACGCCGCGGATGGTGAGCAGATGGATGGGCTTGGAGGGGTCGGGCTCGAGGTAGCGGCGCAGGCGCACGATGAAGTTGTCGATGGCGCGGGTGTCAGTGTCCTCTTTGACGTGCCAGACGTTTTCGAGCAACTCCTTGCGAGCGACGATCTTGCGGGGACGGTCGAGCAGATAGCGCAGTAGCTCAGCCTCCATCAAGGTGAGGTGAATTGTCTTGTCGTGGGCGCGGATCTCGAGTGCATCGAGATCGATGGTACGACCGGCGAGGGTGTAGGTTGATGGCGACGTTTGGTCGTCGGACACAGAGGTGTCGATCCTTTTGCCGGGGATTGTGCTCTGCCAGTGCATGCGGCGGAGAAGTCCGGTGAGGCGAGCGAAGAGAACGCTGAGGTCGAAGGGCTTGGGAAGGTAGTCGTCGGCACCGGCGGCGAAGCCTTCGACGACGTCTTCGGTGCGACCGCGCGCGGTGAGCAGGAGCACGGGGGTATAGCGTCCGGCTTTGCGAAGCGCACTCACGACGGAGAAGCCGTCGCGGCCGGGAAGCATGACGTCGAGCAGGATCGCGGCGGGTTGGTCTTGAGAGCCGGGCGCGGAGGCTTTGAGCAGCCATGCGAGTGCGCTGTTGCCGTCGGCTTCACGGTGCGTGCGATAGCCTTCAGCTTCAAGGTTGAAGACCAGACCCTGGGCGAGGTGTTCTTCGTCTTCGATGACGGCGATGAGTGGCTTCTTATGCATGGGATGCCTTACTGGACTGGCCAACCGAGGTGTTGCCGATGAAGAGGGGAAGTGTGAGCTGGAAGGTCGAGCCTTTGCCGGGGCCTTCGCTGATGGCGCGTACAGTACCACCGTGCTGGCGGGCAATGGTGCGAACGAGGAAGAGACCAAGCCCGGTGCCCTTGATCTTGACCGGATCGTTGGAGGGGGCGCGGTAGAAGCGCTTGAAGATGCGCTTGAGTTCGCGGGGAACCAGACCGAGGCCGGTGTCGGTGATGGAGAGCACGACCCAGGTATAGCGCTCGATGCCCAGGCGGCAGGTGATGTGAACGCCGTTGGGGGAGTACTTCACGGCGTTGTCGAGGAGGTTGAGGATGGCGGTGCGGAGGTCTTCGAGGTTGCCGAGGACGAAGAGGCGAACGCTGCCGGGGATGTCTGCAAGGGTGATGTCTTCGGGCTGGAGGTGGTGGCGAATAAGTACTGTTGCGATGCAGTCGGCGACGAGGGGATGGAGCTCGATGCGGGCGCGCTGCTGGACGCGTTGGCGCTGGCCGAGTTCGCCGGCCTTGAGGATGGTTTCGACGGTGGCGAGGAGACGGTCGCTGTCTTCGCGCATGATGGCGTAGAAGCGCTGTCGTTGTTGCTCATCGCCGGGGTGGCGCTGGAGAGTTTCGAGGTAGAGTCTGATGCTGGCGATGGGAGTCTTTAGCTCGTGGGTGACGGCTTTGAGGAAAGAGTCCTGGCGCTCGTTGCGGTGGACCTCGCGGACGAGGAATACGGTGTTGATCACGACGCCGGCGATGAGGATCGAAAAGAGCACGACTCCGAGGAGATCGATGGCAAGTCGGCGACTGTTGTTGTGGATCCAGGTGATGTTGAGTACGACGGCGAGGACCGTGAGACACACGCCCAGTGTGATGAAGAACGCGTTGGCTCCGCGGCGGCGTGTGAGATTCATGCTTGATGAGGAGTATAGCGGGAGGGCGCTTGCAGGTGTTGTCTTGAGCTGAGACTTAAAAGCAAAACGACCTCTCCGAGGGGAGGTCGTTCGTGTCGCAGGTAGAGTCTAAGCGGGCTTGGGGTCGGAGGGATCGAACTTCGCGACCTGAATTTTCTTCGCAAGGCCGACCTTCGACAGAAGCCAGATGACGTAGTAATTGATGTCGAACTCATACCAGGCGAGACCGTGACGTGCACTGACGGGGTGGGCGTGGTGGTTGTTGTGCCAGCCTTCGCCGCCGGTGAGAAGGGCTACCCACCAGTTGTTGCGGGAGTCGTCCTTGGTCTCGAAGCGGCGCTTGCCCCAGAGGTGGGTTGCGGAGTTGACGAGCCACGTTGCGTGAAGGCCAAGGGTGACGCGGAGGAATGTTCCCCAGAGCAGCATGCCGATGGCGCCGACGAGGCGATGGCCAGGATCGAATGCAGCGCCGATGGCGAGCTGTGCGAGGCCGGTGACGATAAGCGGAACGTAGTGGTACTTCGAGAGCCAGACGTGGACGCGATCGCGGGTGAGGTCAGGAGCGTAGCGGCCGAGAAGTGCGGTCTCGGAGTGTAGCGCGCGACCTGAGAGGATCCAGCCGGCGTGTGACCACCAGGTGCCGTCGTGTGGTGTGTGGGGATCGCCTGCCTGGTCGGAGTTCTGATGGTGGACGCGATGCGTGGCCACCCAGAAGATTGGACCACCTTCGAGAGCGAGGCAGCCGCAGGCGGTGACGAAGTACTCGAGCCACTTTGGGGTCTTGTAGCCGCGGTGCGTGAGCAGGCGATGGTAGGCCATGCCGATGCCGACATTGATCGCGAAGAAGTACATGATGAAAAAGACGGAGAGGTTCTTCCACGACCAGAACAGGGGAAGAAGCGCGGCGATGGCACCAACGTGGAAGAGCCCCATTGCGATGGTCGTGATCCAGTTGATGCGGCCCTGCTGGTGCTCGCGACCCATGCGCAGGTCCTGCTTAATCTTTTGTGTGACTTGCTGGACGCCAATGAGAGGGCTGGCGACTGTAGCGGTTCTCTCGTCGACTTCAGGTAATGCTGTATTCATGCTCTGGCTCAATTCTTCGTAGTACTGTGGATTACTACTAATATTGACGATACTCGGAGCGTGACGCCGCGTGTGTAAGACATTTGTAATGGCCAAGTTGAGGAAGTCTGGCACGTTTTCCGTGGGATGGCGCGGGCTATCGATCTCTTGCTCGGTACTGCTGATCCTGGCGTCTTCCGGGCTGTTCATGCGCGCGGCGTGGGCGCAGCAGGATTTGACCGCGGCTGTAGATCTGCCAACCAGCAAGCAGTTGCTGCTGCCGGTGCCGGGTGATCCGAGACGCGTGAATAGCTTGCCGATGTCGTTGGCTGTGTCACCGGATGGGCGATGGGTTGTATCGCTGAATGCAGGCTATGGGACGTCGGAGTCGGGCTATGCGCAGTCGCTTGCCGTGATGGATGCGCAGAGCGGCGAGGTGCTTGACTTTCCGGATGCGCGCGTAGCAGCGGGGGCGGCGCAGACGTTCTTCTCTGGGCTGGCGTTCAGCGCGGATGGGACGAAGGTGTATGCGAGCCTCGCGTCATCGAGTGACCCGGTGGGCGATGGCGGGAAGAAGACCGGCAACGGGATAGTGGTTTATGGATTTGCGGATGGTGTGCTGACGCCGCAGGAGTTTTTGAGGCTGCCGCTGGTGAAGCTGGCGAGTGGACGGCATACAGCCTATCTGCCGACTGGTGATGGGACTGTGGGGGTTTCATATCCGGCGGCGATTGCGGTTGTGCCGGGGGCGAAGGAGCGGCTGCTGGTTGCGGAGAACCTCTCGGACACGGTTGCGTTGATGGATGCGAAGACGGGGAAGATTGAGCACAGCTTCGATGTGAGTGAGAGCGTGGATGTGCCGTCGACGTATCCGATTGCGGTTGCGGTGACGAAGGATGGCAGGCGTGCGTTTGTGGCGCTGTGGAATGCGAGCGAGGTGGTGGAGTTGAACCTCGCGAGTGGTGCGATCGTGCGGCGTGTGGCACTGTTGAAGCCGAAGTCGGCGATTGCGCCGGGAACGCATCCGTGTGTGCTGCTGCTGGATGAACGCGCAGGCGTGATGTATGTGGCGCTGTCGAATCGCGATGCGGTTGAAGCGGTAGCCATCGGGACGCCGCGTGCGCCGGAGCTCGCGGTGCGCGGGTACTTCGATACACGGCTGCCGGGCCAGAGTTACTTTGGCGCAGAGCCGGTTGCGCTGGCGATGCGTGCGGATGGATCGCGCGTGTATGCGGCGAACCTGGGATCGGATGCGGTGGCGGTGCTCGATCCGCACCGTCTGCGCAGCATGGCGAAGGCCAAGGGGATGGCGGAGCCGGTGGGGTTTGTTCCAACGGAGTGGATGCCGCTGGCGCTGGTGTCGAGTGGCGGCAAGTTGTATGTCGCGACGGACAAAGGTAAGGGAACAGGGCCAAACAACCTTGAGCAGCGGGTTGCGGTGGATGCGATGGGCGGACGCGTCAGGACGGGCAGTTCTTCGTACATTGCGACGCTGCTGTATGGATCGCTGGCGGCGATCGATGAGAGCGCGATGGAGTCGGGGCTGAAGGCCTCAACGGAGATAGTGCTGGAGTCGAACCGGATGAAGGCGGCGAAGGAGACGATCCGGTTTGCTGGCGGGAAGAACCCGGGCTTGTCCCCTGGAGGATCACCGATCAAGCATGTGATCTACATCATCAAGGAGAACCGCACATACGATCAGGTGCTGGGCGACCTGGCAAAGGATGGCAAGCCAGTGGGCAACGGCGATCCGACGCTGGCGATGTATGGCGAGGCGGTGACGCCGAACCAGCATGCTCTGGTGCTGCAGTTTGGCGTGCTGGACAACTTCTATGACTCGGCCGAGGTGTCGGGCGATGGGCACGTGTGGTCGAATGCAGGCATCGGTACGGATTATCTCGAGGACACGTGGCAGCAGAACTATCGCGGGCGGCAGCGCACGTACGACTATGAGGGCATGGTCGCGGATGGATATCCGCTGCTGCAGCATATTCCGGATGTAGTTGAGCCGCGGAGTGGATATCTGTGGACCGATATGACGGCTCACGGGAAGACGATCTATCACTTTGCGGAGTACATCTCGTCGGTCTTCTGCGAAGACAAAGCTGCGAAGAAGATTGAGGCGAATCCGCAGCAGGGAGCGATGTCGGGCGGTGAGGTGGTGTGCGCGACGCCGACGATCAGGCCGGGTGAGGCGCTGCCCGTGGAGTGGGGCGGAGGGAAGAACCTTTGGCCGTGGGCGATTCCCCGGCTGGCAGGGAACATTGCGACCAAGCCGGAGCTGGTGGGGCACTTCGCGCCGGAGTCGCCGGACTTCAACCTGAGGGTGCCTGATCAGATTCGAGTGAACGTCTTCCTGCGGCATCTGGCGCAGTGGGAGAAGGATCGTGCGGCCGTCAAAGACACGATGCCGAACTTCATTCAACTGCGGCTGCCGGACGATCACACGGCGGGTACGAGGCCGGGTGGGCCGTCGCCGAAGTCTTCCGTGGCGGACAATGACCTGGCGATCGGGCGCGCGGTGGAGGCGATCTCGCACTCGGCGTATTGGGACGATACGGCTTTCTTTATCCTGGAGGACGATGCGCAGAATGGCGCGGACCATGTAGATGCGCATCGCTCGCTGGCGATTGTGGTGAGCAAGTATGCGCCGCACCCGAAGCCGGGGCAGGAGGCGTTTGTGGACAGCCGGTTCTACTCGACGGTGAGCGTGCTGAGGACGATGGAGACGCTGCTGGGAGTTCCTCCGATGAACAACAATGATGCGTTTGCGTCGCTGATCTCGACGCTGTTTACCGGGCCGGGTGATCAGGCGGNNGAGACTGCGCCGGGAGCGGCGGAGTCGATGAAGATGGACTTCAAGCATGCAGACCGCGCGGATTCCGACAAGCTCAACCTGATCCTTTGGCAGGATGCGATGGGCTCGAAGCCGGCACCGGCGATGCTGCTGGTGAAGCATCCGAAGAAGAAGGACGACGACGATTAGAGGCTTGCCCGGTGTAGGGGGGTACCCCC
>PLHC01000151.1 GCA_003138795.1 Granulicella sp.
GCTGTTGGGGTTGAGCGCGCTGCTGTTGCTGAGTACGCTGCTGCGTAGCGCGTTGCTGGTCCTGCCGGACTGCAGCAGGCGGCCGGGAGATAGAGCGGGTGCTGGCTGCCGGGCGCGCTACTGCTGCCTCGGCCGGCTTGCCGTGGTTGGCGGAGTAGAACTGCTGCTTGTTCCGCGCGGCGGACTGCTCCGCCTGGCGTTGCTCGGGGAGAGCCGCGGTGTGGGTTTGGTGAGCGGCGGCGAGTTCGGAGGGTCTTGGTTGAACGTTGATGCCACCGCGTCCTCCGTTGTAGCTCACGCGGTTTGAAGGATGGTTGCCGTAGGTCCGGTTGTCGTAGACGACCGCGCGGTCGTAGTCGTGGCCGCCGCGTCCGACGTTGGTAACGGCGCGGTTGTAGTAGAAGTCATTGCCGTTCCAGTAGCCGCCGAAGTAGCCGATGCCAATGTAGCCGTAGCCGTAATCGATGCCACCGTAGTAGCCGACGTAGGGACCCCAGTAGCCGCGATGGAAGCCATAGCGACCGCTGTAGAAGCCCCAGTAGGGAGGCGTCCAGAGAGCGCCGTAATAGGGCGCTAAGACCCATTCGCCGGGAACCCAGTAGTAGCCGCCATCACCCCAGGCCCAGTAGCCGGGCGTCCAGATGTAGTTGGAATCGGGGGCGGGTGGCTGATCGTAGTCGGGCAGCGGGGGTGGGGGCTGGTCAGTCTGGTAAAGGGCTTGTTCGCCGGCGGCCTCCTCGCTCTGGTCCTGGCCGTTGTAGCCCTGGACGACGGGAGCCGGCTGGCCCTGATAGCTTTCGCCCTGCTGCTGCGGCGCGTAGGAGGAGCTGGCGCCAAGAACCTGCGTGGGTTGCCCGGAGTTGCTGGCCGGGGCGAGGTTGGCTTCGGCGGGATCGCCTCCGGTGTTGGTGCCGTTATTGATGGCGGCCGTTGTGGCCGCATTGTTGGAGCTGCTCTTGCAGCCCGCGGCGCCAAAGACCAGCAAGAGGGCAACGCTGGCGAGACTCAGAGTGCGTGCGAGGTTCGGCGCGCGCCGTCCGCTTTTTGCAATGTCGTGTGTCGTCATAGGGTTAAAAAGCTCCCGGGGGCCAAAAAGTTCCTCAATTGGCCGACCGCATGCGAGATGAGATGCAGGCCGTTGGGCCGGCGGCTGTATCCGGAACAATTTACGGAGGATTGCGGGTGCGGGAGCGCGCCAAACGTGGTGCGCTGGGGGTAAAATTCCAGCATGTCGAACTGCGCCCCGCAAATGCGATCCTCTCGCTGGACTTGCTCCCGCCAGGTGAAGCGTTTTCTCCGGGGACGCCATGACCGCGGCCGTTCCTGCTAAATGCCGCGCGCGATCGTTTCTCCCAACGCCGCGCTGATTTCGCCCCAGAAGATTCCAGCCGCGCGTATTCGCGCTGCGATGTTATGTTCCCAATGCATTTCCAGCCAATAGGAGAAAAGACGCCCAATGTCGAACAATAAGCACCCCAACAGCTTCAATGCCGCCGCTACGCTCGAGAGCGGTGCGCAGAAAGTGAACTACTTTAAACTGAGCGCGCTGAAGGATGTCAACCTTGCGCGCCTGCCGTACTCGCTACGGATTCTGCTGGAGAACCTGCTGCGCTGCGAGGACGGCAAGACCGTTACGGCAGACGATATTCGTTTTCTCGCGACCTGGGACCCGAAGGCTGAGCCGTCGCGCGAGATCGCGTACATGCCGGCGCGCGTGCTGATGCAGGACTTTACGGGTGTGCCCGCGGTCGTCGACCTGGCCGCGATGCGCGATGCGATGAAGACGCTCGGCGGAGACCCGGAGAAGATCAATCCACTGCAGCCGGCAGAGTTGGTGATCGATCACTCGGTGCAGGTGGATGAGTACGGTAGCTCGAATGCGTATGACCTGAATGCGGCGCTGGAGTTCACGCGCAATCGCGAGCGCTATGCGTTCCTGAAGTGGGGTCAGACGGCGTTTAACAATTTTTCGGCTGTGCCGCCGGGCATGGGTATCTGTCACCAGGTGAACCTGGAGTACCTGGCCCGCGTCACGTTTACGAAGACCGAGGCCGATGGCAGTGTGACGGCGTATCCGGACACGCTGGTGGGCACGGATTCGCACACCACGATGATCAATGGATTGGGCGTGCTGGGATGGGGCGTTGGCGGCATTGAGGCCGAGGCTGCCATGCTGGGCCAGTCGGTGAGCATGCTGGTGCCGCAGGTGGTTGGGTTCCGGCTCGAAGGCAAGTTGAAGGAAGGCACGACCGCGACCGATCTGGTGCTGACGGTGGTCGAGATGCTGCGCAAGCTCGGGGTTGTCGGCAAGTTCGTGGAGTTCTACGGGCCTGGCATCAGCGATCTGCCGCTGGCCGATCGCGCGACGATTGCGAATATGGCTCCGGAGTATGGCGCAACGTGCGGCATCTTCCCGGTGGATGCGGAGACGCTGAAGTACCTGCGGCTCACAGGGCGCCCGGAAGAACAGGTTGCGCTGACCGAGGCCTACTATCGTGCGCAGGGACTGTTCCATACGTCCGGTGCGCCGGAGGCAGAGTATAGCGCAACGCTGTCGCTGGATCTGGGCACGGTGGAGCCGAGCGTGGCGGGACCGAAGCGTCCGCAGGATCGCGTGCTTCTGTCGAAGACGCCGGAGAGCTTTGCTCAGCAGTTGCCAGCGTTGCAGGGACCGAATGCGAACAAGAACGTTGTGCGGCAGATGGTGAGCTGGGAGGGTGAGGGCGGCCATGGGTCGAAGAACGGCGACCTGGCGAGCTCGGTGGGCGTATCGGATCCGGCAACCCAGCAGGATCTGATGCACTCGGTGGAGGGACGGTTCGGAGTGAATCCGGACAAGTACCTCGTCGATGGCTCGATCGTGATTGCGGCGATTACGAGCTGCACGAATACGAGCAATCCGTACGTGATGATTGCGGCGGGACTGCTCGCGAAGAAGGCCGTTGAGGCTGGACTGACCATGCCACCATGGGTGAAGACGTCGCTGGCTCCGGGTTCGCGCGTGGTGACGGACTACTACAACCGCGCGGGGCTGCTGAAGTATCTGGATGCGCTGCGGTTCAACGTGGTCGGGTATGGATGTACGACGTGTATCGGCAACTCGGGACCACTTCCGACCGACGTGTCGAAGGCGATCGAGGAGCATGGCCTGGTTGCGGTCAGCGTGCTGAGCGGCAATCGCAACTTCGAGGGACGCATATCGCCTGAGGTGCGTGCGAACTACCTGATGAGCCCACCGCTCGTGGTCGCGTATGCGCTGGCTGGACACATCTCGCACGATTTCCAGACCAAGCCGCTGGGCAAGGGCAAGGATGGCAAGCCGGTGTTCCTGCGCGACATCTGGCCGACGCAGAAAGAGGTTGCGGATACGGTGGCGAGCTGCATCGATTCGACCATGTTCCGCACGCAGTATGCGACGGTGAGCGACGGCGATGCGAACTGGCAGAACCTGAAGTTCCCCTCTGGCGAGACGTATGGATGGGAGAAGGATTCGACCTACATCCGCAAGGCTCCGTACTTCGACGGCATGCCGGCGACGCCGGCGCCGGTGAAGGATATCACCGACGCGCGCGTGCTGGCGGTGCTGGGAGATTCGGTCACGACCGATCACATCTCTCCGGCGGGTTCGATCAAGCTGAACGGACCGGCTGGGAAGTATCTGACCGATCATGGCGTGAAGCCCTCGGACTTCAACTCGTATGGATCGCGGCGCGGCAACCATGAGGTGATGGTGCGCGGCACGTTTGCGAATGTGCGGCTGCGCAACAAACTCGCTCCGGGTACGGAGGGCGGCGTTACGCGGCTGTTGCCCGAGGGTACGGGCATGAGCATCTACGATGCGAGCGTGGAGTATGCGAAGCGCGGTACGCCGCTGGCGATCCTTGCCGGTAAGGAATACGGCTCGGGCAGCTCGCGCGACTGGGCTGCAAAGGGTCCGTGCCTGCTGGGTATCCGGTTCGTGATTGCGGAGAGCTATGAGCGCATTCATCGCTCGAACCTGGTCGGAATGGGCATTCTGCCGCTGCAGTTTCAGCCGGGTCAGAGTGTCGAATCGGTTGGGTTGACGGGCGAGGAGACGTTCACGCTGGGCACCAAGCCCGGTGAGCTGAAGGCGATGCTGGACTCGAAGTTTGAGGGCGGCAAGACCCTGACCGTGATTGCGACATCGGCTAATGGGACAAAGACGCAGTTTCCCGTGACCGTGCGCATCGACACGCCGCAGGAGATCCTTTACTACCAGAACGGCGGCATCTTGCTGTACGTGTTGCGGCAGTTGGCAGGCAAGGCGTAAACGCAGGAAGCAGAACAGGAAACAGCGAACAGCGAGCCAGTGGTTGGGGCTCGCTGTTTCGCGTTTGCCGTAGCATGGACGTGATGGCGACTGCGACTACAAAACGAACGATGTATCTGCCGGAGATCCTCGCGCATACGCGCACGGTGGTAGCGGAGCGCAAGGCTGCGGCGGATCTGCGTGAGCTCGAGCGGGCTGCTGCGGCGCATGTGCCGCGTGGATTCGCGCGGGCGCTGCGGGCAAAAGCTGCTGCCGGAACCGCGATTATTGCGGAGTTGAAGAAGGCTTCGCCGTCGAAGGGGCTGATTCGCGCGGAGTTCGATGTGGCGGTGCTTGCGCCGCAGCTGGAGGCGGGTGGAGCGACGGTGCTGTCGGTGTTGACCGACGAGAGGTTCTTTCAGGGCTCGTTGGAGAATCTGCGACGCGCGTCCGCGGCAGTGGGGATTCCTTGTCTGCGCAAGGACTTCATTGTGGATGAGTTTCAGGTGCTGGAGGCGCGGGCAAATGCGGCGGATGCGATTCTGCTGATCGTTGCGGCTCTGACGGATGCGGAGTTGCGGACATTGCGGAATTCGGCGAAGGCGCATGGGCTCGATGTGTTGTGCGAGGTGCATGATGCGGAGGAGTTGGAGCGCGCGCTGGCGCTCGACTGTGAGTGCGTGGGTGTGAACAGCCGCGATCTGCGTACGTTTGAGGTCTCGCTGGATCGCGCGTGTGAGCTTGCGGCGAAGCTGCCGAAGAGTGTAGTGCGGGTTGCGGAGAGTGGTATTCATACTGCGGCCGAGATGCAGCGGCTGCGCGCGGCGGGGTATGAGGCGTTCCTGATCGGTGAGTCGTTGATGCGGCAGGCGCATCCGGGCGAGGCGCTGGCGCATCTGCTGCGTGGTGCGGTGAAGTAGCGGTTATGTTCATCAAGATCTGCGCCAATACGAATCTCGAGGACGCGCGGCTGGCTGCGGAGCTGGGCGCCGATGCGGTGGGGTTTGTGTTTGCGCCGAGCAAGCGACGGGTGATGGCCGAGCAGGTGGCAGCGATCACGAGCGAGCTTCCTGCTGGCATGGAGAAGGTTGGGGTGTTTGCCACCGATGATCCGTATGAGGTTGAGCGCTATGTCGAGCGTGCGGGGCTGACGGCGGCGCAGCTGCATGGGGCGTTCGATGCGGCGATGGTGCGGGCGCTCGCGGCGGAGTCTGGGGGCAGGCTGAAGATCATCCAGACGGTGGCGTACGCGGTCGATGCAGAGGACCGCGAGGATGCGGATGACCGATTTGAGTGGACGCTCGCGACGGTTTTCGATGAGCCGGCGGTGTGGGCGGTGCTGATCGATGCGGCGAAGTCGGGGGCGTCGGGTGGGTTGGGCGTGGCGTTCGACTGGGCGCACGTTGCAGAGATTGTGCGGCGGGTGATCGGTGCGCGGGAGCCGCGGCCACGGGTGATCCTGGCGGGTGGATTGAACGCGGAGAATGTTGCGCAGGCGATCGAGGCGCTGCAGCCATGGGGCGTGGATGTGGCGAGTGGCGTGGAGGCTTCTCCGGGCAAGAAAGATCCTGCGCGGCTGAGGGCGTTTGTGAATGCGGCCCGGCAGGCAGGTCACTAGCTCGCCAGGCCGCCGCTCGGTAACTCGCTAGTTGCAGAGCAAGATTTGAGGGTGTAAAGTGAGACGCATGCAGTTTTTCTTCAGCCCGCGATTTACTCCGTCCTACCGCTACTGGCCTTTCGTAGCGGCATCGGTGGAGTAGCATCGCACGGACCTGAAGCGTTCACCCTGCGATTCTCCGATTCCCCGAGCCGCGACCTAAAGGTTGCGGCTTTCGTGTTTTTTCGGCAGCTTTCCGCCGTAGCAGTAAATGAGGAAGACGTTTTATGAGCACCACAGCTACGATGACCCGCCCCGCTCCCGTGCCAGCCGGCACTACGCCCGGCCGCTTTGGCGCCTATGGCGGACGCTACGTTCCGGAGACGCTGATGGCGGCGCTGCTGGAGCTCGACCAGGCATACGCCGAGGCGCAGGCCGATCCGGCGTTTCATGCGGAGCTCGATGGCCTGCTGAAGGATTACTGTGGCCGGCCGACGCCGCTGTATTTTGCGAAGCGGCTGACGGAGACGCTGGGTGGCGCGAAGATCTACCTGAAGCGCGAAGACCTGCTGCACACCGGGGCGCACAAGATCAACAACGCGCTGGGCCAGGTGATGCTGGCGCGGCGCATGGGCAAGCAGCGGATTATCGCGGAGACCGGAGCGGGCCAGCATGGTGTAGCGACGGCGACGGTATGCGCTCTGTTTGGGCTGGAGTGTGTGGTCTACATGGGCGAAGAAGATATGCGGCGGCAGGAGCTGAATGTGTTTCGCATGCGGCTGCTGGGCGCTGAGGTGCGCCCTGTGAACTCAGGCTCTGCGACGCTGAAGGATGCGATCAACGACGCGATGCGCGACTGGGTGACAAATGTGCGGACGACGTTCTATATCCTCGGATCGGCGCTGGGATCGCATCCGTATCCGACGATCGTGCGGGATTTTCAGCGCGTGATCTCGAAGGAGGCCAAGCGGCAGATTCTGGAGCACGAAGGCCGGCTGCCGGATGCGATCGTCGCGTGCGTTGGCGGCGGGTCGAATGCGATTGGCGCTTTCTATGAGTTCATTCCGGATGCGAATGTTGCACTGATTGGCGTGGAGGCTGGGGGCCGCGGGATGGCTCTCGGCGAGCACGCGGCGAGGTTTGCGCCCAACGGCGGCGGTGTCCCGGGCGTACTGCAGGGGACGTACAGCTATGTGTTGCAGAACGAGGCAGGGCAGATTGCGGCGACGCATTCGGTGAGTGCTGGACTGGACTATGCGAGTGTTGGGCCGGAGCATGCGATGCTGCATGATTCTGGCCGCGCGACCTACACCAGCGCGACGGACGATGAGGCGCTCGATGCGACCAAGGTGCTGAGCCGGACGGAGGGGATTATTCCGGCGCTGGAGAGCGCGCATGCGATCGCCGAGGCTATCAAGCTCGCACCGAAGATGGGCAAGGACAAGATCGTGATCGTGAATGTGAGTGGTCGCGGGGATAAGGACATTGGGATTTTGACGCAGGAGATGGACTTGGCGCGAAAGGTGAGTGCGGAGTAATGGCGATCAACTTCAGCAAAAAGCCTGGCCTCGTCATTTACTTCACCGCAGGTGATCCGGATCTGGCCACGACGCGCGAGATGGCGTTGGCCGCGATCGATAACGGTGCCGCCGTCGTCGAGCTGGGCGTGCCGTTCAGCGATCCGCTGGCCGATGGGCCGGTGATTCAGCGCGCGAGTGAGCGCGCGGTGGCAAAGGGGACGCGGCTGACGGATGTCCTCGTGATCTGCAAGGAGATTCGCGCGACACGGCCGCAGGCTGGCATCATTCTGTTCAGCTATCTGAACCCGGTGCTGCGGCTGGGGCTCGAGGTGTTTGCGAAGGCTGCGAAGGATGCAGGCGCGGATGGTGTGCTGCTCACCGACATGATCGTCGAAGAGGCGGACGAGTATCTGAGGGTGATGCACGAAAACGGCCTGGCTCCGGTGTTTCTGGCCGCGCCGACTTCGCCCGATGCGCGGCTGAAGGCCATTGCGGAGAACTCGCAGGGGTTTGTGTATGCGATCTCGCGCGTGGGGATTACGGGTACGCAGACGGAGCTGGCTTCGGATGCAAGAGGGCTTGTCGAGCGCATTAGAAAGTTTACAAAGCTGCCGATTGCGCTGGGCTTTGGCGTTTCGACGCCGGAGCATGTGCGCGCGGTTGGAGAGTTCGCCGATGCGGCTGTGGTGGGGAGTGCGATCGTTGCGCTGATCGAGAAGACACCCGCGGCCGAGGCTCCGAAGGCAGTTGGAGAGTTTGTCCGCAGTCTATGTGGTGGAGCAGAAACTACATGAACGGGCTTGCAAACACGTATCATTATATTGGGCCATTAACCGCGCGGCAGTACTCGGGCACGCGCCCCAACCCATCCTGGAATGCAACTTCGGAAGGCAACTTCGGAAGGCGGCTTCCAGGTCATCTTCGCGAGCGGATACACGCTCGCTGCATGAGGCAGAATGGATATCCCCGACTGGCGTAACAAGATTGACGAACTGGACGAGCAGATCGTCCAACTGCTTTCCAAGCGTGCGGCCGCAGCCGTCGCGATTGGGGAGCTCAAAGCCAAGAGCAGCGCGCCCATCTATGAGCCGCAACGCGAGCAGGCAGTCTTCGAGCATGTGCGGCGAATTAACTCAGGGCCGCTGTCCGATGCGCAGGTGCAGGACGTGTATGAGCGGCTGATGGATGTCATGCGCGCATTGCAGCGTCCGCAATAACAATTCGCAGTCGCGGTCCGTCGCTTTATCGGCCGCGCTGCCATGTAGTAAAAATTTCAAGCAAGACTTACTTATAGAGGGATAGAGTGATGATCGTTGCCATGCAGGACCACGCCACCGATGAACAGATACAGAGTGTGATCGAGCGGATGGTGGAGCTCGGCTTCAACGTCCACCGGACAACAGGGGAAACCCAGACAATTCTTGCGGGTGTCGGTACGCCCGAGCACTTTGAGGTCACCGAGTTTCAGGTGCTCTCGGGGGTCCACCAGGCGTATCGCATCTCGTCGCCGTACAAGCTTGCCGGGCGCGGCTTCCGGCCCGAGGGAACGCGGATTACGTTTCCGAATGGCGTGGTTGTGGGCGGCGACGAAGTCGTCATCATGGCGGGGCCGTGCTCGGTGGAAAGCCGCGAACAGATTCGCCTGAGCGCGCAGCAGGTTGCTGCCGCCGGAGCGCAGTTTCTGCGTGGTGGAGCATTCAAGCCGCGCAGCTCGCCGTACAGCTTCCAGGGCCTGGGGCTTGAGGGCCTGAAGCTGCTGCGCGAGATGTCGGACGAATTCGGGTTGCTGGTCATCACCGAGGTGATGGAGATCTCGCAGATNNACTTCAACCTGCTGCGCGAGCTTGGCCACGTGCGCAAGCCGGTGCTGCTGAAGCGCGGCATCGCCGCGACGATCGAAGAAGTGCTGTTGAGCGCGGAGTACATTTTGTCGGGCGGCAACTATGATCTGATGCTGTGCGAGCGCGGCATTCGCACGTTTGAGACATATACGCGCAACACGATGGACATCTCGGCGATTCCGGTTCTGAAGAAGCTGACGCATCTGCCGGTGCTGGCCGATCCGTCGCACGGCGTGGGCAAGCGCGACCTGGTGCCGCCGCTGGCGCTGGCTGCCGTTGCCGCGGGCGCGGATGGTTTGCTGATGGAGATGCACCCGAATCCGGACAAGGCGCTGTCGGATGGCGCGCAGTCGTTGTACCCGGAACAGCTTACGAAGCTGGTTGAAAAGCTGCGCAGGCTCGCACCGATCGTCGATCGAACGATCGCCCCGGCGGTAGCGCAGATTCATGCCTAGGCTTCAGCAGGAGAAAGCTCTGCATCGGATTGTGGTCAAACTCGGAACCAACGTCATCATGCGGCCGGATGGCAAGGTGGCGCTGGGCCTGCTGTGTGGCTTGGTGGAGCAGATTGCCGCGTTGCGCGCGCAGGGTATCGAGGTGCTGGTCGTAAGCTCCGGCGCGGTGGGTCTGGGGATGGAGCGGCTTGGGCTGCTGGAGCGTCCCACAGTCGTGGCCCAGGTGCAGGCCTGCGCGGCCATTGGCCAATCGCGGCTGATGGCGCTTTACGATGCCGCCTTCGATCGCCTCGGCTGCCCGATTGCGCAGGTGCTGCTCACCGAGGACGACTTCCGCGACCCGACGCGCCACACAAATCTCCGGGCGACGTTAGACGCGCTGCTCACGATGGGCGTGATTCCGATCGTCAATGAGAACGATACGGTCTCGACGATCGAGCTGGACCGGCCGACTGAATCGAGGCAGCGCGAGAGGATCTTTGGGGATAACGATAAGCTTTCGGCGCTGCTGGTGAAGCATATCGGCGCGGATCTGCTGGTGCTGCTGTCGGATGTGGATGGCCTGTACGACCGCAATCCGACGGAGCCTGGAGCGACGGTGCTCGGAAGCGTCGACGTGATCGACGAACGCATTCTCGGGCTCGCGGACGGGCGCAATGGACGCGGGCGTGGCGGGATGATCTCGAAGCTGGAGTCGGCGCGCATCGTGCTGCACGCGGGCAAGCAGGTGATCATTGCGAACGGTCGCACGCCGCAGGTGCTGGAGCGGATCGTCGCGGGCGAGCCAATTGGAACGCACTTTGCCCCCGTACAGGAGAGGGCTGCGCGATGAGCGCGGCGGCAGGCTCGTTGCCGAAGGGCTCGCTCAGCACGCGCGAGACGGCCGAGGCTGCCAAGCTGGCCTCGCGTATTCTTGCACCGCTCGATGAAGCTGCGCGGAATGCCGCGCTGGAGGCGATGGCGAAGGCGCTCGAGGCTGCGAGCGCGGAGTTGTTGGCTGCGAATGCGGAGGACTCCTGTGCGGAGGACGAGGGTTTGGCTCCTGCGACGCGCGCGCGTTTGAAGCTTGATGCTGCGAAGTTGACGGAGATGATCGAGCAGGTGCGCTCGGTTGCAGCCCTGCCCGATCCGCTGGGGCGGACGCTCGATGCGATCGAGCTCGACGAGGCGCTGAATCTCGAGAAGATCAGCGTGCCGCTGGGCGTGCTGGCGGTGATCTTTGAGGCGCGGCCGGATGCGGTGACGCAGATTGCGGCGCTGGCGATCAAGTCGGGGAATGCGGTGATTTTAAAGCCGGGGCGGGAGGTGGAGGGGACCGCCAGGGTGCTGGTGCGGGTGCTGCGGGAGGCGCTGGTGTGTCAAGGACTGCCGGCGGATGCGATCTCGCTGGTGCTGGGGCGCGAGCGCGTGCAGGAGCTGCTCGGCATGCACGCGCTGGTGGACATGGTGATCCCGCGCGGGTCGAAGGCGCTGGTGGAGTATGTGCAGGCCAATACGCGGATTCCGGTGCTCGGGCACTCTGAGGGTGTTTGCCACATCTACGTGGATCGCAGTGTCGACGAGGCGCTTGCGCTGCGGGTGATCGACGACGCCAAGACGGACTATCCTGCGGCGTGCAATGCGGTCGAGACGGTGCTGGTGCATCGGGCGATCGCGGCGGAGTTCCTGCCGAAGCTGGCTGCGCGGCTGCGCGAGCGCGGTGTTGCGGTGCATGGCGACGCTGCCACAGCGGCTATTCTGGGTGAGGTTGCGCCGGTTGCGGATTGGCATACGGAGTATGGCGAGCTGGCGCTCTCCATCGGCGTGGTGGAGTCGCTGGATGCGGCGATCGACCATATCCACGCGCATGGGTCGTCGCACACGGAGAGCATTCTCACCGAGGATGCTGAGGCTGCGGAGCGGTTCCTGCGCGAGGTGGATGCGGCGAGCGTGATGCACAACGTATCCACACGGTTTGCGGATGGCTTTCGGTATGGGTTTGGCGCAGAGGTTGGGATCAGTACGAGCAAGTTCCATGCGCGCGGGCCGGTTGGGCTCGATGGGCTGACGACGTATAAGTATGTGCTGCACGGTCATGGGCAGGTTGCGGGCGACTATCGCGGCGTGAATGCGCGGGCGTTCACGCACAAGCGAGAGCCGCGATGATCGAGCGCGTGCTGATTGTGGGAACTGGGCTGATTGGCGCTTCGGTGGGTCTGGCGCTGAAGGCGAATGGCTTCGAGGGCACGGTCGTTGGTTGGGATGCGAACGCTGCGGAGCTGGAGACGGCGTTGCGGCGCGGTGCGATCGATGAGGCTCTGGCGAGTCGCGAGGCGGTGCTTGCGGCGGACGCTGATGTGTATGTGCTTGCAACTCCGGTGTTGCCGATTCTGGACTGGATGCAGAGGCTTGCGCCGGTGTTGAGCGAGCAGCAGCTGGTGACCGATGTTGGCAGCACGAAGCGCGAGATCGCTGCGCTGGCGAAGAAGCTGTATAACCGCGAAGGCTCGGCGCGGTTTCTGCCGGGACATCCGATGGCGGGAAAAGAGTTAGGCGGAGCTGCGCTGGCTGAGGCGGATTTATTTCGTGGAGCGACCTGGCTTTTTACTCCTTGCTCAGGGCTGCTCACGGCTGAGGGTGGCGGGGGTGCGTCGCCGCTGGAGGCCGCGTGGAGGGCGTGGGTGTCAAGGTTCGGGGCGCAGGTGAGGGAGCTCGATCCGGTGCGGCACGACGCGGTGTGCGCGTGGGTGAGCCACCTGCCGCAGATGGTGTCGACTGCCCTGGCGGCGCTGCTGGAGGACACGTTCGCGGGTGATCCAGAGGGGATGGCCGCGGTGCAGGCGATTGGTGGGCGGGCGCTGCGGGAGATGACTCGGCTGGGAGCGAGCCCGTACAGCATGTGGCGCGATGTGGCGCTGACGAATACGGCGGCGCTGGCGGCGGCGCTGGCGGCGCTGGAGCAGCGGCTGGCGCATGTGCGGGAGAACCTGCGGACTCCGGAGCTGCGCGAGGAGTTTGCGACGGCGAACAAGTTTCGGGCGAAGCGGGGCTAGGTAGGGGGTACCCCCCCCCCGATTTTCGCAAAGTATTCAAAACAGGTTGGTTAGCGGATTGTACCGCGCAAAGTATTCCATCGACGGGGTTTAGAGGCAAAGTATTCAATCGATGGGAGTTAGATACCACAAGATGTAGGGGCGCTCTTGTTGGCTGCTCTGGGTGCGTTGGTTTGTTTCTTTCCCTATATCAATTGTAGCGAGTGGGTGGGGGGTACTATGCCAACTCTATTTGGTTTGGTTTGTTGGGGTTATGGGTCGAGGGGACTTGACAGGATTTTGGGCGGACCGGCCGAAGCTTGTGGGTGGTGTGGAGGAAGGCAATTCAGTCGTTGCGGCTGCGCCTTCACTCCGGCCTGCGGCAGCGTGGAAGCGGGCTTCGCACGGGGGGATTCTGTCCTGGGGCGATGCCCCGGGCTGGTATATGTCGCGCCGTTGGCGCTGATGGAGTGGAGGGACAGGGTGCGGATTGGGCGGGGCTCTTGTTTCGGATAGAATTCGGGCGTGGGATGGGAGGGTGTTGCTATGGGTTCGTCGAGTGAATCGAAGACGTGGCTGGACCGGTGGTGGCTGCTGTTGCTGATTCTTTTTGGGGTCGGCTTTATCTTGATCCTGGCGCTGTTTTCGCCGATGCACTAGACGAAGAGGGGTTAGGGATCAGGGTCGAGACGTGGAACAAGCAACGGCAAATGCCGATTCGAGGTTCCGAGCTGCGCTCGGAATGACGGCGAAGAGCGGGGTTCGGCGGGAGCGGGTTCGTCGCCCGAAAGGTGCGTGAGGGATTGGAGGTGCTGGCAGGGTGGCGGGTCCTTCGACTACGTCTCTCGCGGTGTGGCTGCGAGAGACTTCGCTCAGGATGACAGATTGGTGGGGGCACAGGGTGAGGGCTGCGGGCGATTGCGGGTTAGGCGCGGGCTCGGGCGCTTCGGCTGTGCTCGGAACAGGTTAGGCCCGGCCGCGGGCATTGGGGGCCGGTGGGGGGTAGTGGGGTTTGCGCTTGGCGGGCTTGGAGATCGCCGGGGTGATGCTGGGCGGGGCCGTGAGGTCGATGGTGCGGTGGATTTCGACCGCGTCCGCTAGAGCGTACTTCAGCTTCTCGATGCCCTCGCCGGTGACCGCCGAGATGGTGTAGAGCGGGAGCTTCTTGCGCTTGGCGAAGGCGGTGAGCTTCTTGAGCTTGTCGGGATTGGCGACGTCGGCCTTGGCCGCCACTAATATAGTGGGCTTGGCGGCGAGCGCGGGGTCAAAGGATTTGAGCTCGGCGGTGATGACGTTGTAGTCGTCGACGGGGTCGGGACGTGCGGAGCCCTCGGTAGTGGCAGCAGCGTCGGAGACGTCGATGAGGTGGGCGAGGACGCTGGTGCGCTCGATGTGCTTGAGGAACTGGACGCCCAAACCTGCGCCCAGGTGCGCGCCTTCGATGAGGCCGGGCATGTCGGCGACGGTGAAGGAGCGCTCGTAGGGCGCGTCGCCGATCTGGACGACGCCGAGGTTGGGCTCGAGGGTGGTGAAGGCGTAGTTGGCGATCTTGGGGCGGGCGGCGGAGAGGCGCGAGATGAGGGTCGACTTGCCGACGTTGGGAAAGCCGACCAGGCCGACGTCGGCGAGCAGGCGGAGTTCGAGGCGGAAGTTTTTGGCTTCGCCGGGGCGGCCGAGCTCGTGTTCGCGAGGAGCTTGGTGCGTGGAGGTGGCGAAGTGCTGGTTGCCGCGACCGCCGCGACCGCCGCGGGCGATGACGATCTCCTCGTTGGGATGGGCGAAGTCGTGGACCAGCTCGCCGCTGTCGTCGTCGTAGAGCAGGGTGCCGACGGGGACTTTGAGGGTGGTGTGCTCGCCGGCGTAGCCGCTCATGTTGGAGCCGAGGCCGTGGCCGCCGCGCTGGGACTTCCACTCGGGATTGAAGCGGAAGTGGACCAGAGTGTTGTGGGAGAGCGAGGAGCGCATGAGGATGTCGCCGCCGTGGCCGCCGTCGCCGCCGGAGGGGCCGCCGCGGGGAACGAACTTCTCGCGCCGGAAGGCCATGCAGCCGTTTCCGCCGTCGCCAGCCTTTACCCGGATTCGTGCTTCATCGATAAACATTAAGACGCCTCGTATCTAAAGTTTACAGAAGCGCGGCGGTTTACAGAAGCGCTGCGGTAGAGCGGTGGTGTCGAGGGTTTCGTGCGAGCTCAGGGAACGGGGCGGCTGCGGACCGGGGCAAAAAATAACCCTGGGTTCACAGGATTGACCAGAGATTTAAGGTAAGGTATCCCCATACAGATGATGTGTCACCGTTTTGCACTTGGGGGCAGTTCCCAAGAGATCATCTTTTAATACCCCAGCAGCACGCATTCAAGCCGGGCAACATTCCGAGGCAATCGTCGTTCGTGGCACTGATCGAAGCGTCAGGCTGCAGACCGGGATTCGGGTCTAGATCGCAGCACAATTTGAGGGAGTCCAAATGGTTCGTATCAATTTTTCGCATAAGCTTGCCATGGTATGCGCGGTAGCAGTGTTCTGTGGTCTGACGACGGTTGCCAAAGCCCAGTCCACATCCCAGGGCGCCATCGCTGGAACGGTAGAAGACCTATCCAGCGCGGTATTGCCCAATGCGGCAGTCACGATTCATAACAACGGGACCAACGCCGAGCAGCATCTGAAGGCGGACAGCAGCGGCTACTTCATGGCTCCGCTGCTGGAGCCGGGGACGTACACGGTGACGATCGATGCGCCGGGCTTCGGCGAGTTCACGGCGGATACCGTGATCGTGCAGGTTGGACAGCTGACGACCGTGGAGTCGCACCTGAAGGTGGGCGCGGCGAATCAGACGGTTGAGGTCATGGCGGAGACGCCGGTGATGAACTTCGAGTCGCCGGACTTCAACTCGAACCTGAACAAGCAGGCGCTGGAGAACGTTCCGATCAACAACCGCCGGTGGTCGAGCCTGGCGATGACGACGCCGGGCGTGGTGTCGGACTCGAATGGGTATGGTCTGGTCAGCGTTCGCGGCATCAGCCCGATCCTGAATGATGTGCTGATCGACGGCGCGGATGATAACCAGGCGTACTACTCGGAAGAGCGCGGACGGACGCGTGAGGCGTATTCGACGTCGGCCAGCGCGGTGCGCGAGTTTGCCGTGAACACGGGCGTGTACGGTGCGGAGTATGGCCGGGCGGCGGGCGCGGTCATCAACTCGGTGACTACGAGCGGAAGCAACGAGTTGCATGGTGAGGCGTACTTTTACGACCGCGAGAGCAAGTGGAACGCATACAACGACTACGCCAAGCTCACCTCGGTGACACCGAATACTTCAGGCGGGTTTACCGTCGGGACCCCAACTGCTTTGAAGCCTGAAGATTTGCGCAAGATCTATGGGTTCACGGTCGGCGGTCCGGTGATCAAGGACAAGCTGTTCTGGATCTATACGTTCGACCAGCATCACCGCACGTTCCCGGGAATCGCGGTGCCGAGCAATGCCGCCACCTTCTACACGCTGCCGAATGCGACGCTCGCGGCGATCTCGAGCACAGCGGCCTGCGCGAATACGGGCAATGGATATCTCACCGGCGATACGACGGCGCAGTCCTCGGTGGACGCGCAGGTTTGCTTGCTGGCAGCGCGCCAGAAAATAAGCTACTCCGCTGCAGCGGCGCTCTGGGAGAGCGGCATCAGCGGCCTGAACAGCGACCTTGGCACCGTCCCGCGTATCGGCGATCAGGAGATCAATACGCCGAAGCTCGACTGGCAGATCAATAACAAGGAGCACGTCAGCTTCCTGTATCACCGCCTGCGCTGGGACTCTCCGGGTGGCGTGCAGACGACCGGAACCGATGACTATGGCGTGGATACGTGGGGTAACGACTACGTCAAGCTGGATTATGGCGTGGCCAAGCTGACCAGCATGGTCTCAACAAGCATCAGCAATGAGCTGCTGTACCAGTACGGGCGCGAGCTCAACGCCGAGAGCCAGCAGCCCTATAGCGCGTACACGCTGGCGAACCTGGTCGGCACCGGCGGCAATGTTCCCGAGGTCGCGCTGGATACGACCGTCTTTGCATATATTGGCTCCCCGTACTACTCCTACCGCAAGGCGCTGCCGGATGAGCGCAAGTGGCAGGTCGGCGATGTGCTGCACTACAGCCGTGGGAACCACAACTTCAGCTTCGGTGGAGATGTGGTCCACAACTACGATCTGATTAACAACACCTATGAAAGCAATGGCGATTTCGTCTATAGCAACCTGGGAAATTACTTCAACGACCTGCTGAATAAGGGGAAGGCCAATTCGACCTGCGGATCGCAGACAGGAGCGAACCCGACGCCCACAGGGTCGCAGACGGGATGGACGGGTACCCTCCCTTGCTACGGAAGTTTTTACCAGGGTTTCGGAAACCCGCTCTTCGCGGTCAGCACGCTGGACTACAGCATCTTCGCGCAGGACAACTGGAAGGTGTCTCCGCGGCTTACGTTAGAACTCGGCGTGCGCTATGACTACGAGTTTCTGCCTTCGCCGGTATCCAGCCTCACCAGCGCAACCCCGGGCTTCACGCCCTATCCGCAGTTGAACAATCATCCGAGCGATAAGAACAATATCGGTCCGCGGGTCGGCTTCTCTTACGACGTTTACGGAGATGGGAAGACGGTTGTACGCGGCGGATACGGCATGTTCTACGGCCGTATTACCAATGGGGTGCTGCTGAATACGCTGCTGAATACGGGCAGCCCGAACGGCCAGTTCACCACTACGTTCAAGCCAGCCGCCTCCGGCAGTACTCCCGCTGGCCCGCTGTTCCCAAATATTGTTGGAACTGGCTCGGCCCCCACGCCGAGTTCGTACTTCCTGGCGAGCAACCTTCAGAACCCGATGGTGCATGAGTTCGATATGGTCGTTCAGCAGCAGGTTGGAAGAGGAACGGTGTTCTCTCTCAGCTACCTCGGGGCACTGGGCCGTGAACTGCCGAACTTCCTGGACCTGAACCTCGACCCGACCACCATGGTGAATGAAACCATTACACTCGCACCCTATACAACTGGCGGCACAAATCTGGGACCGGCTGCAAAACTGCAAACAACTCCGTTTGTAGTGCCGACCTATACCAAATATGGCAATACGGCCTTGTTTGGATCCGTTGCCACCAGCTACCAGAGCATTACGGAAGTGACCAGCAACATCAACTCGAACTATAACGCGTTTGTGGTCGAGATCCAGAACCGCTCGATTCACAACCTGCAGTTCGACTTCAACTACACCTGGTCGCATGCGCTGGACTACAGTCAGAATGGAACCACGACCGATACGGGAAATAACTGGTACGACCCGTACACCAATCCGCGGATCAATTATGGCAACTCAAGCTACAACGTTCCGAACCGGTTCGTTGGGTACGCGCTGTATACCTTCCCGACGCTCAACTCGGGTAACTGGTACACGTACCTCACCAATGGCTGGAAGGCAGACACCTCCTTCCAGATGCAGGATGGATTGCCGTATAGCGCCAATGCAACTGGCTATGCTGGAAACGCTCTTGTGTCGGATTGGAATGGGTCTGGCGGATCGTCCATCATTCCCGGGATTGGCCTCAATACCTACAGGACGCCGCGCAAGATTGTGGACGATCTTCGCGTGGAGAAGGATTTCAGATTCCACGACCGGTACAACCTGCAGTTCTTTGCGAATATGTTCAACGTGGCCAACCATCAGAATATCGACGGTCTTGGCACGACGGCGTACAAGCTGAGCGGCTCCGGTTTAGCCGGCGTTGCCACCTTCCAGCAGCCTACCTGGCAGGTGCCGACCAACAGCAACAACAGCGGCTTCCTCTACACTCCGCGGGAGATAGAGATTGCCACCCGCTTCAGCTTCTAACGAGGAAGCGGGATTGGGCGGTTCCCTGGGTGGCAGCTTCGGCTGCCACCCAATTTTCTTGCCCTCTGGCAAGGGCGCAGGACATGTTGAGCGAACGTTGTTCCCAGGAGTTTTCCAAACCGGACGGCACGCCCCACTTCCCAAAACGGTAATTCTTCGCTAGGCTCAAACACACACGGCTTCTATGCACATCTTTTGATCGTCAGTGCTGTTTCGGCGGTCGCAAATGGAATCAGTCACTCCCTCTGCGCTTCAGGAGCCCCGGCTTTCCCCGGGGCGGAGTTCGGCTGTTGGTTCTGCTTCTTCACCACGCTGCGGCTAAGGCCGCCAACCTGTCGGCTACGGCTGCCTCTCGGAAGTGCGTGCGCGGGCGACTGCGCGCAGGGCTGGTCTTGCGGCCGGTCTTGCGGCCGGTTTTGTGGCTGCTGGCGGTGGGGCTGGTGGGGGGCGCGACTGCGCTGGCGCAGGGGCCGGTCGATGGTGCGATCCGCGGCCACATTACGGCTATGTGCGGGCCGTATCCGCACTCCTGCAAGGCGAGCAGCGTACGGATTCACGTGAGTTCGACGGATCTGGCTGTCGAGCGCGATATCGATGCCGACAGCGAAGGCGACTTTCTGCTGCTGCGCCTGCCGCCGGGGGAGTATCAGCTGCGGGCAACGTCGCGACGACTGGACACGGGGTCGGCTGTCACGACGCTGGACCTGGAGGGTGGGGATCTCGCCGATGTGATGCTGACGCTGGGGCAGCCGCGCAGATCCGCTCCGGCGGCAGCTCCGGATCTCACGCTTGCGGCGCTCAACGTGGAGCCACAGTTTGTGGAGCCACAGAACGTGGAGCAACAGTTTGATGCATTGCCGGTGGAGTCGCGCCGGTGGGAGGACTTGGCGGAGCTGGATTCGGAGGTGAACGAAGCTCCCTCCGCGACCCAGGCCGCCGACAGCACGAGTGACGACGATCAGGATGACCCGGGCAGCCGCACGAGTGGCTCGGATGGTGCGGCAGCGACGGGCCTGAGCTACGCTGGGCTGCCGTCGACGCAGGGAACGTTCTCGCTCGACGGGATGTCGGGCGAGCAGAGCTTCCGCTCGGGACCGCGGGGGTCGGCGACGGGTGGGGCGAGCTCGGGATCGAGCTACGGGCAGGGATCGGTGCGCAACTTCCGCCTGCTGCCGCGCAACTTCTCTGCGCAGTATGGGATGGTGGGTGGAATTGCGGTTGTGACGCGCGCAGCGAGCACGCGACTGCACGGCAAAGCCTTCTTTCTCGCGCGCGAGAGTGCGTGGGCAGCGACCAATTCGTTCTCGATGGAGACGCACTATCGCGATGGCGTGGTGACGAGCGGGCCGGTGAAGCCGGAGGGTTCGCTGCTGCAGTTCGGTGGCTCGGTGGGTGGGCCGCTGTTCAGAACGAAGGGCGGAGGAGNNCGGGAGCCGCTCTCGTTCTTCGCGTCGCTGGACGTGCAGTTGCATGATGACAGGATTGTGTCGACGCCGGAGCTGACGAGCTTCTACGATCTCTCGGCCGACCAGATTGCGCTGCTGGGCAATCGTGGTGTCGGTCCGGCGGCGACGAATGCAGCGCTCGATTACCTGGACAGCCTGACGGGGACGACGACGCGGCATGCGTATCGGGTGCAGGGATCGGTGCGTCTCGATGCGGAGCCGACGGCGCGGGACCACGTGACGCTGAACTATGCGGGCAACCGGTTCGATTCGCCGTCGGGCGCGGCGCTCGGCTAGGCTTCGGATGCGGTGGTGGCGCGCGGACTGGGGAGCCTGGGGGACAGCGTGGTGCATGTCGATGTGGGCAGCGCGCGCTGGCTGCATGGGTTCTCACCGCGCTTCAACAACGAGGTGCGAACGCAGTTGGCGCACGACCTCGACTTCCAGACGCCGCATGCGCCGCTGCCGCAGGAGCCGGCGATCGGGCCGGGCGGGTATGCGCCGCAGGTGTCGATTGCGCCCAATGGATTTTCGTACGGAACGCCGTCGAGCCTGGCTCCGGGATCGACGGGTGGGCGCAGCGCGTATCCGGACGAGCTGCGGTTTGAGTTGGCGGATACGGCGCAGCTGCACCTCGGGCGGCATCTGCTGATGTTTGGCGCGGACTGGAGCCGCATTCACGACCGCATCGATTCGCTCAGTGCATGAGGAGGGAGCGTTCAGCTACGACAGCGGAACGACCAACGGCAAGGATGGCGGGCTGGTCGATTGGATTACGGACTACACGTTCAACGTGAATGCGTACCCGAACGGCGGCTGCCCGAGTATCGTCGCAACGGTGCACTACTTCTGTTTTCGCAGCTTCACGCAGAGCTTCGGGCCAACGTCCACGGAGTTCGTCACGCATACCATCGCGGGCTTCGTCGAAGACGCGTTGCGGGTGCGCAGCAATCTTACGGTGACGCTGGGACTGCGCTACGACTACACGTTGTTGCCTACGCCGCAGACGGCGAATCCGCTGCTCGACGCGGATATTGCCGCGATCGGCGGGCCGATTCACGGCGCGACGGCGACCTTCCCGGAGGACCGCAACAACTTTGGGCCGCGCGTTGCGGTAGCGTGGGCGCCGCGTTCGGTGTGGGGCTTGCCGGCGCAGTGGTCGCAGGGGAGCGGCCCGCTGTTCACGGTGCATCTCGGGTATGGCGTGTTCTACAGCCACATTCCCGGAGCGACGGTGCGCGCCGCGCTCACCGACACGGCGCTGGAGACGACGACGACGCACGTCCGCATCCGGCCGACGACGATCACCGCGTGCCCGCAGGTCACGGCGGTGCAGCAGGGCTTCGGATATCCATGCGACTAGACGTCGGCACCACCAGCGGCGGTTGCGCAGACGACCTCGGCGATGGTGTTTGCGAGCAACTACCGCGTGCCGGCGGTGCAGCGTGGGACGCTGTCGGTGGAGCGGGAGCTGGGGCGGCGAACCAGTGTGCGCGCGAGCTACTCGATGGCGCTGGCAACGCAGTTGCCGGGCAGTACGGACATCAATATTTCGCCGTCGCCGGGGATGGTGAGCTACGTTCTGCAGGGGGGCGACGGGCATCCTGGTCTGCACAGCGGCGAGACGTTCGTGGTGCCGCTCTACGGCCAGCGGCCGATCGCGGACTTCGGTGCGGTGACGGCGCTGGTCTCGAACGCCAATGCGACCTATCACGCGTTCACTGCGGAGGCGCGGGTGCATGGCCTGCGGTGGAAGGGGCTGCGCGATCTGGAGCTGCATGGGAGCTACACGTTCTCGCGCTCGATCGACTATGCGCCGCAGAGTTCGGCGACGCCGGCGCTCGATGGCCAGTTCGATCCGTTCCACAACGGCTACGACAAGGGGCTTTCGAGCCAGCAGTTTCCCCAGCGCTTCTCGGGCAGTCTTGAGGATCGGGTCCGCGTGAGCAACGGGCCGAAGGCGGTGCGGCTGGCGCTGGATGGATGGCGCGTCGCCGCGATCGGGGTCGCCAGCAGCGGCGCGCCGTACAGCTACAACATCTTCGGCGGAACCTATCTGAGCGGTGGGCGCGAGACGATAAACGGTTCGGGCGGAGCGACCTATCTGCCGACGGTCGGCCGCAACACGCTGCGGCTTGCGCCAAGGTGGACCTCCGGCTGGGACGCGAGCTAACGGTCGGCCACAAGGTGCATCTCAACGCCTTCGCCGAGGCCTTCAACCTGTTCAACGCAGACAATATCGCGCGCGTGGAGACGCGCGCGTTTCTGCTGGGAACGCCTGCCACCATTGGCGATTCGACGGCCACCGGGCCAACGCCGCTGATCTTTCAGGATGCGGCGGAGATTGCGACGGAGGGCCTGACCACGGCGGTACCGTTTGGGACGCCCAGCTCCTCAACCACGGGCCTCAGCCGCGAGCGCCAGATCGAGTTGGGGCTACGGGTGCAGTTCTGAGCCTGTCGTGTGACGCAGCGGCCGCAGGCTGCATCCAACAGCCTAGTTAGCCACGTACACAAGTGGGCCGGAGATGTCGAACGATGAACCTGCTTGAAGTGATTGCCCACCACGGTTATGCGGTGACGTCGATCGCTTGCTTCGTCGCGTGTTGTGGCCTGCCGCTGCCCATCTCGGTGGTTCTGCTGACGGCTGGCGCTGCGGCGCACGGCGGATCGCTGAACCTCGGGCTTGTGATTGCGTGCGCATTTGGATCCGCGCTGTTCGGCGACACGCTGATGTACTTCGGCGGCCGCTTGACGGGATGGTGGCTGCTGACCGCGATCTGCCGGTTCAGCTTCAATCCCGAGGCGTGCATCTTCGGGTCGGCGCGATCGTTTCACAAGCGCGGGCCGCGCTCGCTGCTAGTCGCGAAGTTCGTTCCTGGCCTGGCGACGGTCGCCGCTATCCTGGCCGGCAGCCTCAACATGCGGCTGCGGCGGTTTTTGACGCTCGATGGCTGCGGCGTCCTGTTCTACACCGCGGTGTGGAGTCTCACCGGCTTTGTCTTCGCGCCGTTCCTGCGCATAGTCATCCGCTGGGTCGAGCGCGTGGGGCATATCACCGCCGCCACGTTCGCCGCGATCGTTCTGCTCTATGTGCTGTGGCTGGTGCTTAGCTCGCTGCGCGAATCGCGCCTCTCAGAGGTGGAGACAGTCGCTGCGGAGGAGCTCTTCGAGCGCATGCGCACGGCCACCCACGACCGCCTGCTGATCATCGCCGACGTGCGTTCGCACGGCTACTACGACCCGGGCACGCAGCGCATCAAGAACTCCATCCGCGTGGAGCCCAGCCGGCTGAAGGAAGAGCTGGTGGCGCTGCGCGAGTTCATGCAGCCGGAGTGCGAGATCTACCTCTACTGCTCGTGTGCGCACGAGGCAACGAGCATGCGCGTGGCGCGGATGCTGGAGAAGGAAAACTGCTCGACGAAGGTGATCCGGGGCGGGCTGAAGGCGTGGGTGAAGGCCGGCGGCCCGCTGGAGCCCGTGCCTCCGGGCGACATGGAGCATCTGCCGAAGTTTGAGTAAAACAGAGGATAGAGAGTAGAGGGTAGAGGGTAGAGGAAATACGGAAGAGCGAATACGGAAGAGCGAATATTAGGTGGTGAGTTTGGCCAGGGCGGTGATGAGCCGGGTGCGGGGAAGGCCGTCGGCGTAGGTCTTGAGGATGAGCGAACGCATGAAGGGAAAGCGCATGGCCTTGAAGCCGCGCTCGGGTTTGGCGTAAAAGGCGCGGGCTGCGCGCTGCGAGAAGGCCAGGGTCTCCTGGAGTGGGCGGAGTTCGCGGGCGTAGGCCGCTGCGAGGGTCTCGGCTGGCTCGCCGTCCGCGCAGGACAGAATCGCGGCGGCTGCGGCTTGTCCGCTGACGATGGCCGAGTGGATGCCCTCGCCGGTGAGTGGCTCGACGAGGCCCGCCGCATCGCCCACGAGCAGCACGCGTCCGCGTGGCACATAGGCGTGGCCGCCCATTCCGAGATATTGGCCGGTGATGTGTGCGAGCGTTGCGACGCCGAGCTTGTGCTTTGCATAGCCGAGCAGCAGCGCGCGCGTCACCGACTTCAACGCAACGCCGGAGGCGCCGTCGGCGGGCGCGAAGGCGCCGACGCCGATGTTGATGTGATCGCCCTTGGGAAAGAGCCAGCCGTAGCCGCCGTGCAGCGGAGCGAAGTCGAAGACGAGATCGTGCGGCGCGGCTCCGGCGGGCAGCGTTGCAGGAAGCTCGGCGTAGGGAACGGTGGCCTCCAGCGCGAAGCCGTCGTCCTGGTCCTGCGCGGACGGCGAGCGAATAGAAAACCCTGGCCGTGCGCCCAGCACCTGCGCGGACGGCGAGAGTTGGGTTCCGTGGTTGTAGAGGCGGGCAGCGAGGCGGCGGGTTT
This sequence comes from Granulicella sp., assembly GCA_003138795.1. Lineage (GTDB taxonomy): Bacteria > Acidobacteriota > Terriglobia > Terriglobales > Acidobacteriaceae > Granulicella. The sequence goes on from PLHC01000151.1 coordinate 24,375, forward strand.
GGCCGTTGGAGCCGTCGGCGCCGATGAGGACGGGGACGCGGAGGGTCTGCGGGCCTTCGGCGGTGAGGATGTCGAGCTCGATGCTATCGCGGACTGCGCGTCCTTCGGGGACTTCGCGTCCTTCGGGGAGTTCGCGTCCTGCGGGGAGTTCGCGCAGCGCGAGGATGCTCTCGATCTTCCGGAACTCGACGCTTCCTCCTAAGCGGCCAGAGGCGAGCGTTTGTTTGAGGCAGAAGTCGTCGAAGCGCTCGCGCACCGCCATCGCGCAGATGGGCTTGCGGGTCTTCACGCGGACCTCGGTCCTGCGCGGACGGCGGGCGTGGGGTTCCGCGGTTACAGAGGCGGATTGTTGCAACACGATCTCGTGGCAGACGCGCTCGATGATGGGGTCGACGGAGTAGCGCAGCGCCTTGAGTGTCTTGCGCGTGAGGCCGCAGGCGCAGGGCTTGGGGCGGGGGAAGGTGCGCTTGTCGAGCAGCAGGACGCGCTTGCCGGCGCGCGCCAGGTCGTAGGCGGCAGCGCATCCGGCGGGTCCCGCGCCGACGATCAGGATGTCGTAGATGTCGTGCATAAGGCGCTCTCGGTGTGGCTGTGGCTTGTCCAAAGCTACTTGGCGATCTGCATCGCCTCGGCAAGCAGCGAGTAGCTGTGGCGGCGCGCCTCGTGGGAGTGCGTGATGGTGTTCACGACGATCTCGTTGAGGTGCAACTGCTCGGCGAGGCGGCGGAGCTGGGCGGCGACGCGGTCGGGTGTGCCGACGAAGTAGCGTGGCCACTCGCCGACTTCGGCCATGCCGGGAAAGTCCTCGAGCGGCGACGGTGCGATGATGTTCAGCTCTTGCAGCGCGTCGTCGGGCGCTGCGACGGGACGGCGGTCGTCGATGCGGATGCGGCACTGCAGCAGGCGGACGGAGGCGTACAGGCGCTGGGCTTCCTCGTCGGTATCGGCACAGATGACGCCGATGGCGAGCGTTGCCTCGGGCGCTGCGCGGTCGGGCGACGGCTGGAAGTTGCGCTGGTAGTATTCGATGGCTTCGCGGGTGGCGACGGGCGAGAAGAAGTGCGCGAAGGCGTAGGGCAGGCCCTCCTGCGCGGCGATGACGGAGGACCACGGCGAGGAGCCGAGCAGCCAGACGTCGGGGGCTCCGGGTGCGTCGGGAGAGAAGCGCAGGTTGGCGAAGGGGTGATCCGCAGGGAAGCGCTCGGGGTGCAGGAAGGCGCGCAGTTCGGCGAGCTGCTGCAGAAAGTCGTCGGGTACGGGGCCGGTGCGGACGCGGCGCAGCGCGTAGGCCTCGAGCTGACCGCCGCCGGGCGCGCGGCCGACGCCGAGATCGATGCGGCCGGGGAACATCGCGTTCAGCGTGCGGAAGACTTCGGCGACCTTGAACGCGGAGTAGTGCGGCAGCATAATGCCACCGGAGCCGACGCGAATGCGCGTGGTCTCGGCTGCGGCGCGCGCGATGAGGATCTCGGGCGCGGCGCAGGCGAGCAGGTCCGTCGCGTGGTGCTCGGAGTACCACAGGCGCGTGTAGCCGAGGCGATCGACGTGGCGCGCCAGATCGATCGAGTTGGCGAGCGCCTGCGAGGGCGTCGAGCCCGCGGAAACGGGGGATTGATCGAGTACGGAGAGGCGAATCGAGTTACCCATGCATGTTCGATGATAGTGGAGTACGGACGCGAGATGGGGGGAGTTCGGCGACGTTCGTGTGCGCGGGCCGTCCAATGCTGCATCGGATTAGACTGAAGGCGTTCGGAGCGGAGGCAGCGGTGGTGGTCGGCAGGCGATGCAGGGCGGGGCTTTTGTCGGCAGCGTTGCTGGCCGGTGCTGCGGCGTCGCAGGCCCAGACCCAGGCCCAGACACCGGCCCAGACACCGGCCCAGACACCGGCCCAGACACCGGCCCCGGCACAAACACAAACCCAAACACAAAACCAGGCCCAGACACAGGCCCCGGCACAGCGCGGTGGTCCAGCCGAGCCGCTGGCTGCGTTGCGGGAGGGCCGGCTGGTGGTGTGGTTTGTGGGGGCGGGGGAGCGTGCCCCGGAGACAAACCTTCAGGCGATCGCCGCGCTGCATCATGCGACTCCGCTGACCTACCAGGAGCAGACCTCGGGGAGCTTTGGCCAGAGCGCCAGCAGCTTCGGCCAAAACTCCGGGGGCTATGGCGTGGACTCGACCAGCTCCAGCATCAGTACGCCGAAGCCGGCGCAGGGTGAGGATGCGCCATCGGCGACTCCGAACGGCATTGGCTATCGGCAGCAGGAGTCGGGGAGCTTTGGCCAGGAGTCCAGCAGCTTTGGGACCGAGGCCAGCAATCATGGCCAGACGTCCGGGAGCGTGGGGCAGGAGGCCAGCAGCTTCGGAACGGCCGCGAGCAACCATGGCCAGGACGCGGGCAGCTTCGGGAACTCGACGAGCACGATTGCAGACGCTGGCAACAGTTTGCCGCAGCCGCCGAGCAATCCGCTGGCGGAGCAGTTCAAGGAGAGATTGCAGCAGGCTTTTCCGGACCTGCAGGTGAAGTTCAGCGAAGTGGATCCGGCCGAGTTGAAGGACCGGCTGATGGCTGCGCGGGGCACGGCGAGCTATCCGGATGTGCTGCTCGGGACGCTGCCCGCAGCGTGGTGGAATGGCATGCAGAGCGAGTTCGGGCTTGCGATGCTGCGGCCCGCGAGCTTTTATCCGGACGGAGTGACGCAGAATCCGCCCAGTGCGGAGGAGTTTGCGATTCTTGCGCGAGCACCGCACATGGCGGCGGCGCGTGCGTTTGCGCTGTGGATGAGCGAGCCTGACTCGGGCTGTCCGGGCTGCGTGCAGGCAGGCCTTTCGGAGAAGGAGCAGGCAGCTGCGGCGGTGGCGATGAGCGCGGTGGAGCGTCTGCTGAACGGCGAACCGCTGGGCGAGGAAGCCGACCCCGAGATGGCGAGGAGTTCGTCGCTGGGTGTGCGGAGAATGCTCGCGACGATTGGGAGTACGAGTGGGAATACGAGTGGGAATACGAGTGGGAGTACGAGCGCCGGTGATGCAGCGCCCCGGGTTGAGGTGGAGCGTGCGTCGACGAATGGCAGCCTGGCGGCGGTTGCGCTGCGCGTGGTGGTTTCGTCGCCCGGCGTCTTTGGCGTGGCGCATCCGCTGGTGGTGCTGCGCACGGCAAAGGACGGACGGTGGAGGGTGCTGCAGGTGTCGTTGAACCTGCAGCAGCTCGAACAGGAAAACGTGCGGCATACGCTGATGGAGAGCAGTCCGGCGTCGGCGGCGGAGCAGCGCGGTGGTGTCGTGGGTGTCTCGCAGGCGTCGCCGCAGGATGGCGATACGCGGGCGCCAATGCCGGAGCTGGTGTGGGACAACGGCGGTGGCGCTGGCCTGCAGGTGGTGGAGTGGCAGATGGGCCGCAGCGGTGGCTGGGCCGACGCGCGGCTCTACCTGGTGCAGGATCGAAATCCAAGGTTGCAGACGCACGTAATCGCGCAGTTCGCCGGTGGCGTAGGACGATATCGCTGGCGCGTGTGGAGCGTTGGTGCTCACGGAGAGATGAAGATCGGTCCGTGGCGCACGTTCAACGTTGTGCAGTAATGCGGGGAGCGATGGGGTAGTGGGTCAGTTTGAATCGTAGGGCTTTTCGCCCATCATGAACTGCCGGAACTCTTCAACCTCTTCGCGCAGGAGTTCTACGGCCTTAGCAACCGAGCCAAGAGCAAGCAACAGGACAGCGAGCATTCCCCAGGTGATGTAAAGCTGAGTATGGGTCATGCCAGCCATACTCTCACGCCTCTAGCAGCCCCACAAGCTCTTCCACTGTCGACGATGGGCGTTCTGGAATAGACGGGGAGCGATCCGCTATGCTCGGAATGTGACGTTGATTGGACAGAACGAGCTTTCGCCGCTGCTCTCCGCGCCCTTGTTGTCGGTGCAAGCGCTGCACGTTGCGTTCTCGGGGCAGGAGGCAGTGCGCGGCGTGTCGTTCGCCATCGCGCCGGGCGAGACGCTGGGGCTGGTCGGCGAGTCGGGTTCGGGGAAGTCCGCGACCTCGTTGGCGCTGCTGCGACTGCTTCCACCGAGTGCGGCGATCAGCGGCAGCGTTGCGTTTGCGCGCGCGGATGGCGTGACGGAAGATCTGCTGGGCCTGCCCGAAGAGGCGATGCGCCGGCATCGCGGCAGGTCGATTGCGATGATCTTTCAGGAGCCGATGACGGCGCTCAACCCGGTGATGAAGATTGGGCGGCAGATCGCCGAGGCACTGCTGGCGCATGCGCCACGGACTCCAGGACGCGAGGTCCGCGAGCGTGTGCTGGCAGCCATGCGCGAGGTCGCGCTGCCGGACCCGGAGCGCCGCATGGACGACTATCCGCACCAGTTCTCCGGCGGCCAGCGGCAGCGCATCGTCATTGCGATGGCGCTGATCAATAAGCCGCGGCTGCTGATTGCCGATGAGCCAACGACTGCGCTCGACGTGACGGTGCAGGCGCAGATTCTTGCGCTGCTCAAGAAACTTAAGAGCGAGCACAAGCTTTCGATGCTGTTCATCTCGCACGACCTGGCGGTGGTCGCGCAGGTGGCGGACCGCGTCGCGGTCATGCGCCAGGGCGAGATCGTCGAGCAGGGCAGCGTCAGGCAGGTGCTCACGCGGCCGCAACACGCGTACACGCGCGGCCTGCTGGCTTCGGCGCCGACGATGAGAACGCCGCGCGACCGTCCGCTTGCTACCATGGTGCGAGCGGGCATCTAATGCCGGTCAGACTGGGTGGGTATGCGCGCGCTCGTTGTATCGGACATCCACGGAAATCTGCACGCTCTGGAGGCGGTCCTTGCGGTAGCGCGGAGTCCTGCTGGCGGAGGGTTCGATCAGCTGTGGAATCTGGGCGACATCGTGGGGTATGGCGCGCGGCCGAATGAGGTGATCGATGTTCTGCGGCCGCTGGCAACGATTAATGTGCGCGGCAATCACGACCGCGTCTGTAGCGGGCTGAGCAGCTCGCAGGGCTTCAATCCGATCGCCGCCGAGGCCGCTGCATGGACGCGGCTGCACCTCCGGCCCAACAACCGGGAGTGGCTCCGCGCCATCCCGATGGGGCCGATTCGCGCCAGCGCGCGCGCCATGTGCGCGCATGGCTCGCCGCTGCATGAGGACCAGTACATCGCGTCGATGCGCGATGCGTGGACGCCGCTGCAACGCATGGAGACGGAGATCACCTTCTTCGGCCACACGCATGTGCAGGGCGGCTTCTCGCAGCGTGAGCATGAGTGGGCGGAGGATCACCCGGTCTACGCTGGACGCAACAGCGACAGGACGGAACACTTCATGCTGGATGTTCCGGCAGGCTCACGGCATCTCATCAATCCGGGCGCAGTGGGCCAGCCGCGCGATGGCGACTGGCGCGCCGCGTTTGCCATCTACGATGAAGCGCTCGAGCAGGTTACGTTCTTACGCACGCCCTACGATGTTGCCGCCGCACAGGTCGCGATCCGCGCGGCGCATCTGCCCGAGCGGCTGGCGGCGCGGCTGAGTTTGGGGCGGTAGGGCAAAGCCACGGCGCTAAACCCAGAGCCGCAGCGCTAGAACAATTTGCCGATCGTGAGGACCAGCTTTCGTTCGCCGTTGGTACCGATCGCGGGCGCGATCGAGATCACGCCCAGCGGCGTGTCCGCAACGACGCCGAAGTACGCGTCTTGTCGCGTGACGGTGGCTCCATCCGGGGAACGCATCTGTCCAGCCTCATAGAAGCCGCCCAGGTACAGGCTATTGCCCAGCGGAGCAGGCAGAGACTTGAGCTTGAAGAGGTACCCCGGCGTGATCAGGAAGTAGTCGGTGCCGCGGTACTGGTCGATGGAGCTGGCGCTCAGCCGCAGCGGACCTCCCAGCGTGTAGCGGAAGGGCTGCGCGACGTCCCGGTTGAACATCGTCCCACCCTCCATGTTCATCAGCAGGAGGTTCTTCTTGCCAAAGGTATGGGCAAACTCAATCTGGCTGAAGATCTGCGGCGCGCTGGGGCTGCCTGGCGTGGCGTAGAGATAGCCAAGGTCGGTGACCGAGCGAACGCCGTACTGCGGCACCAGGGCGCGGTCCTGCGAGTCGTAGATGTACTGCACGCGCGCGGTCTGGGCGTTGCCGTAATAATTCGGCAGGCCGTCGGAGCCCGTGGTGGTGTACCACCGCACATTCTGGAGCTGCCATCCGGCGCGCACTTCCTGCGTGCTGCCGTTGCTCCAGCCGACGTCTACTCCCGGGCCGCCGAACTGCGCCAGCCGCTCCGACAACCGCGTGTTGCCGCTGTAGATGTAGTACGGCGTGCGCGTGATGCCCGCGTGCGGAGCGACGAAGAGCCCGTCGATGCCGAGTTTGCGGTAGTATTCGCTCGCAAGTTGCGTGGCAAATCCAAAGTCTACTTTGGTGCGCAGCTCCGAACCATAGCCCCCAAGGTCCTGGTCCAGCAGGATCATATTGACCGTGGCGCGCGTGACGCCACCGGTCTGTGCTGCCAGATTGAATCCGGCCTCGAGGAACGGTGGACCTGTCTTCTTGTCGCTCACGGTTACCAGAAGGATTGGACGCGATGGCTGCGTCTTGTCATAGCCGACGGTGTAATCCGCATCGTAGCGGCCATCGCTGCGCAGTTGCGAGAGCAGATTCTCGACGCGTTTGGTGTCCACCGGCTGATTCGCCAGCGGCGCAAATAAGCGCTCGGCAGCCGCTTTGGCTGCGTCGTTCGGCGCCTCCACCTCCACGCGCAGAATGGTGCCCGGAGGTCCATTCTGCCGTGCGTCGCGCTGCGCCAGATACTGCTGCCACTGGGCTTGGCTGAGCGAGTACTGCAGCAGCTCCGCCTTGTTGGCCTCGGCTGCGGCGTAGCCCCGTTCGGCGAGCTGCCCGGTCTTCAGATAGCTGGCCGCGTTGAATCCGCTGACATCGGGCGTAATCAGGACATTCGCCAGCTTGCGGTCGCGCGCCTCATTGTTCTCGATGCCTACCGAGAACGCGCGCTGCAGCACGTCGAGAATGGAGTTGAGATCGTCCTTGCCTAGCGGCTGGAGCTTGAGGCTGACCGCCAGGATCACGTCGGCGTTCATCGCCTTTACGTCGGGCGTGGGCAAGTTTTCGAGGATTGCGCCGTCGACGTACTCGTGTCCATTCAGCTCAAACGGCCGGAAGACGCCGGGGATCGACGCGGAGGCGAGCACCGCATCGCGCAGCGATCCGCGCGCGAAGGTGACCGTCTTCGCAGCGTTCAGGTCTGTCGCCTGGCAGCGGAAGGGAATCGGCAGATGATTGAAGTCGGTCTGGTCGTTGTAGCGCAGAAACTCCTTTTCGAGCAGCTCGTTCAGGCCTGCATCCGTAAGCAGGCTGTTGCGAAACGATGGGCCGTGCTTCAGACCGACGGTGATGGCGTTGGGAATAGAGTGGAGGTCTTCGCGGCGGCGAAAGTCCTGCGCGCTGTACGGCTGCGTTATGCGAAAAACCGAATCGAGCGAGTCCTCCGTCAGGATGTGCTTGATCTGCTCGGGCGTGTGGCCGGTCGAGTAGAGCGCCGCGATGATGGAGCCCATGCTGGTTCCGGCGATCACGTCGACCGGAATCCGGTGTTCCTCAAACCATTGCAGCACGCCAATCTCACTCAACCCCGGGGCACCGCCGCCGCCCAGCGCGAGCCCGATCACCGGCCGGTCCGTGGGTAGATCGGTCGGCGGCGTGGAGGGCTCCAGCGGCCCCAGCGTCAGCTGCGTGGTGCTGGCAGACTTTTCGCCGGAGCTTGCGGGTGTTGCGGCTGGTTCCGCGTTTTGCCCGGATTGTTTGCCAGTGGGAGAAGTTTTCTGGCCGAGATTGCCGGTGTCGGGCGTCTTGTTCCCGGTCTGCTGCGCCGCCTGCTTCTCGATCGCCTGCTCCGGAGTTGCCGCAGGCTGCGCCGGGCTCTGCGCTCGAGCCTGCAGGCAGAGGGTCAGCCCTGTAACGGCGAGCGCCGCGCCAAGTACAAAGCGGCGGGCGGTAAATCTGTAAGGTCCAGGCAGGGTACGTTCAGGTCGTGCAGGGATTTCCATGCGTCCTTGATTCCGCTCCGTTCCGCGCCCGGAGCGAGCACGGCCCTCCAACTCTTTTGCAAACAGCATAGGCCCTTGGACGCGCAGAAGCCCTCAGCGGATGGAGGTCGCGAACCTCTCAGGGTTCGCCTGCCCGAGCGTACTCCTGAAACAACTCTGGAAACTGCTGCCCGAGCGACGCAATCTTCGGAATATCGCAGACCTGGATGTAGGGATTGTTGGGGTTCTTCATCGCATAATCCTGGTGATACTCCTCGCCGCCATAGAACGCATCGAGGGGAACGATCTGCGTCACGATGGGTCTGGCGAAGACGTGCGCCCGGTCGAGCTGCTGCACGTAGGCCTCGGCAGTTTCGCGCTGCTGCTCGCCGCTGTAGAAGATCGCCGAGCGGTAGCTGGTGCCGATGTCCGCGCCCTGGCGGTTGAGCTGGGTGGGATCGTGCACCACGGAGAAAAAGATGCGCAGCAGCGTTCCATAGCTCACGATGGACGGGTCGTAGACGATCTCGAGGGCCTCGGCGTGACCCGTGTCCTCGGCGCAAACCGCGCTGTAGTTGGCCGTCTCCGCTGCGCCGCCGGAGTAGCCGACCGTCGTCCGGACGACCCCCTTCACGCGCTGAAAGACCGACTGAACGCCCCAGAAGCAGCCGCCGGCGAAGACGGCTGTGTCGCGCTGTCCGGCGGCCCACCCGCTCGCGGGCGCCGCAATGTCATGAAGCGGGGCCGGAATGGGCTCCCTGAGAGTTGTTGCCATCGTTCTATGCCTCCGTTGCCATCGTTCTATGCCTCCGTTGCCATCGTTCTATGCCTCCAGCGTGACACCCGGAGCCACCCGACTGCGATCACACACCGCGGGAAGACCCTCTGCGCGGCCGAAGCGCCCGCCCCGGCAATGTCACAGACCATTGGACGCGGTCGGCGGCCCGAACGACGCGTGACGGCCCACAGAGAGCCGGAGGAGGGTGGAACCAAGGTGGTTAACCCCACCCTCAACGCATACTTGAAGTGTTACGGATCGGTAAACTACGGGTTACCCTTGCGCTGCTGGCGGGTTACCTTCGGGGCTTCTCACGCCTAGCCCGGGGGCCAAGTCATGTGTCGTCCTCCCAACAGATGCAGGTGGAGGTGGTCGACGGTCTGGCCGCCGTCGTGGCCGGTGTTGATCACCAGGCGATAGCCTTTTACGAGGCCCTGCTGCTGGGCAACCTCGGCCCCGGAGGCGAGCAGATGCCCGAGCAGCCCCGCCTCGTTGGCCGTGGTGTGCGCGAGCGAGCCAACGTGCTGCTTCGGGATGATGAGCACGTGGACCGGCGCCTGCGGGTTGATGTCCGGGAAGGCGAGCAACTGCTCGTCCTCAAAGAGACGCGTGACGGGGATCGCCCCAGAGGCGATCTTGCAGAAGAGGCAGTCGGAGTTCGTAGCCATGTGCGAATCCTAAAGCATTTCTCCTGTTATTGTGAGCTGGCCGAGGCAGGAGAGCTCCGTTTTTCCTGGGGGAAAACAGCGTTGAGAGCTGTGGTTTCGGTGTACACCCGCAGGAGAAAAGCTCTAAACCGCAGCGGCTACTTCTTGAAGTACTTCGGTTCAAATCCCGGAGCCCACGGGTCATACGCCTTGGCAAAGGCTGCGCGGCGGCCGATGGAGGGATGGCTGTAGGTCCAGAATTCGTAGAGCGGGCTCGGGTTGGGATCGGCGAAGGAGGTCTTGCCGAGCACCTCGAAGGCAGCCTTGGCGGTGGCCTGCGGGTCGGCGACGAGGCCGTGGATGGCCTCCTGCCCGTAGACGTCGGCGGCGTGCTCGTCGTGGCGGCTGAAGATGTTCTCCACCGGCTCCAGCAACGCGCCAAAGATCGAGAACGCCAGCAGCAGCACGGCCAGCGCTGCCCAGTCGTTCTGCGAGGGCACACCCCAGCGCGCGCCGAAGTTCGCGATCGCCCACTGCACGAAGCGGTAGCCAACGTACAGCGTCAGCAGCAGGATGAAGAGGGTGAACGCGACGCCCAGAACGATGTGGTGCAGCACGTAGTGGCCGGACTCATGGCCGAAGACAAAGACGATCTCGTCGGGCCTCAGCTTCTGGATGGAGGTGTCCCACACGACCACGCGCTTGGACGCGCCGAAGCCCTCGACGTCGGCGTTCAGCGTGGACAGCTTGGCGCTGGCCTTCATCAGGAACATGCGCTCGGGCGGGATGTTCATGTGGCCCTTCGCGACGACCTGCTCGAGCTGCGCGACGAGCGCGGGATTGGTCTTCTGGAGTGGCTCATAGTGGAAGAAGAGCGGCTCAATATACGGCGCGACAAAGATGCCGAAGAGCAAGATGGGAATCGACACGCCCCAGAAGACCAGCCACCAACTCCGCGGCAGCTTGCGGATGATCCAGAAGAGCAGCATCAGCAGAAGCCCACCGATGATCCAGGTGAGCGCGAAGGCCTTGGCCTGATCGCCAAACCAGCTCGCCCAGCTCTGCACGGAGAGACCGTACTTGCGCGAGAGGTGGTGCGCGTAAAGGTCCAGCGGAAGGCTGAGCAGGAAGCCCACGACGAGATACAGCAGCAGAAAGAGATAGCCCTGCGCCCAGCGGTTGCCGCTGACCTTCACGGCGGTGTTGCGCATCCACGCGATCACGCCGAGCGAGAGCAGCAGCAACAGGCTGATGATGCTCCAGGCTGCGTCGACGAAGTGCAGGGTGACGTGCACGGCGCTCAGGTGCTGCGACTTGGCGAGGTCTTCGGGCGAGAGCGAGTAGTCCGGCAGATTGCCGTGCAGCGGCGCGGCGGCCAGCTCCTGCGCGGCGTAGGCGTTGGCGGCGTGCTCGGCGAGCGTATCGCTGGCGCGGGCGGTCAGGCTGAAGGGAAGCAGAAGGCAGAGAGCAACAGCAAAAGCAAGGGAGAATCGACGCAGGCTCATGGACTTCCTAAGTAAAGTGCTGATTCGTTGTGTTCTGAGTCTGCACCAGCGCCGGAAAACGAGCAAGCGATCTCCCCGCCAATTCCGCATCGACCGTGAAAACAGCGAGCCCCACAATTCGATACACTCGATGGACAAGACGCTCTGTCTTCTATGGAAGCTGGCCTGCCCTTGATCACTCCCGATTTGCGCCATTTCGATTCGCCGCACACACCGTCCACGCGCCCCCTTGCAATCAGCCTGCGGTTTGCCGCCCTCGCGCTGGCCGCGACGACCATGGCCTACGCCGCCGGCCCCGCAGACAAGGCTCGTGCGGACACGAAGCCCGCGGCCGCCGCGCAGGGCAACGTCGCGCCCACCGTACAGGAGCCGGTGCTGATGCAGGCGATGGAGACGGAGCTGCATCGCGCCATCGCCGATCTCGGCAGTGCGATCACGCCCGTGGCATCCACGAGCGACAAGACGCCCGCGCAGAAGCCGTACTTCATCGGCTACTCGGTCGCCGACACCGAGAGCGTCAGCATCACCGCGCAGTATGGTGCAATCACCAGCTCGAATGCTGTGCATTCCCGGTCGGCCGATGTGCAGGTGCGGCTGGGTTCGGCGGCGCTCGACAACACGCATGGGGCGCATCGCGCCAGCGCGCTCACAACGCTGCGTCTGCCTCTGACCGACGACCGCGCCGCCATCGAGCGGACGCTGTGGTTTGCGACCAATCGCGGCTATGGCAAGGCGCTCGACGCGCTGGAGAAGGTGAAGACCGAGCAGCAGGTTCGCGCCAGGGAAGAGGACTCTTCCGCCGACCTTTCCTTCGAGCCGCCGCAGGTCGACATCTTTGCCACCGCGCCGCCGCTCTCCATTAACCGCAGCGCGTGGGAGTCGCGGCTGCGCGAGATCTCCGGTGTCTTCAGGTCGTATCCGCAGATCTTCTACGACATGGTGATGCTGCAGGCCGCGCATGAGACCGACTACTTCGTCTCGAGCGAGGGATCGAGGGTCGCAGCGCCGAACCAGGCGGCGCGGCTGGTCGTCGTCGCTCGCACCCGCGCCGCCGATGACATGGACCTCTTCCGCGACGAGACCTTCGAGGCCGACGCTACGGGCCATCTGCCCGATCAGGCCGAGGTCCTCGCGAAGACCGTGGCCCTGGCGAAGAACCTCGACGAGCTGCGCGTCGCGCCGATCACCGAGCCCTACAACGGACCGGCGATTCTCTCCGGCCGCGCGGCTGCGGTGTTCTTTCACGAGGTGCTCGGGCATCGGCTCGAGGGCCAGCGCCAGCGTGGCGATGAGGAGGGCGAGACCTTTACCAAGTTGCTCGGCAAGCCGATTCTGCCCAGCTTTCTCTCGGTCTCCGACGACCCAACGCTCGAGCAGTTCGACGGCCATCCGCTGAGCGGCCACTATATCTTTGACGACGAAGGCCAACCCGCGCGCCGCGTGCAACTCGTGGATGATGGCGTGCTCAAGACCTTCCTGATGTCGCGGCTTTCGGTCGCGAGCTTCTCGCAGTCCAACGGCCACGGCCGCGCCGAAAGCGGCAAGATGCCCATCGGTCGCCAGGGCAATCTCATCGTCACCTCCGCCAAGACCGTCTCCGACGCCAAGCTGCGCCAGATGCTCAGATCCGAGGCAAAAAAGCAGGGCAAAGCCTACGGCCTCTACTTCGAGGACATCAGCTCGGGCTTCGCGGTGACGACGCGCCGCTCGCCGCAGGCCTTCCAGGTACTTCCGCTGGTGGTCTATCGCGTGTATGTCGATGGCCGCCCGGATGAGCTCGTGCGCGGCGTCTCGATTGTCGGAACGCCGCTGGCCGCGCTCAGCAGTATCGTGGCGACCGACGATCGTCCAGAGATCTTCAATGGTCTGTGCGGCGCGGAGTCGGGCACGATTCCGGTGAGCGCGGTGGCGCCGGCGATGCTGGTCTCGACTATCGAGACGCAGCGCCAGGCGCAGGGCACAGCGCGGCCACCGATCGTCGAGCCGCCGCCGCTGGATGAAAAACCCGCTGCAGTTGCGGCACCGAAGGGCGGCCGCTAATGCGTCTTCGCACTCTGCTCCTGATGCCGCCGCTTGTGACGCTTATGCTGTGCTCGTTCGCCTTTGCCCAGGCACCGCAATCCACCGACCCGCTGCTCACTGCCATGCAGCAGGAGCTTACCCGCGAGCAAGCCCAGCTGGTTCTCCCCGGCATGCAGCGGCCCTACTTCATGCAGTTCCGGCTCGAAGACGTCCAAGCCTACGACGCTGTCGCCAACTACGGTGCGCTCACCAGCGAGACAGAGAACCACCGGCGCGTGGTGCATGTCGAGGTCCGCATCGGCGACTACACCTCCGACTCCAGCTCCGCGCACGGCGATGGATCGCTTGCGCTCGCACCCGGGGACGACGATCCAGCGGCGCTGAAGTACGCGCTTTGGTCCGCGACGGACGATGCCTACAAGAGCGCATTGCATGCCTACGCGGCCAAACAGGCAACGCTCAAAAACTTCCAGAGCGCTCCTACGGCCAACGACTTCACGTCCGCCAAGCCGGTCACGCTGATCGAGCCGCGCGTCGAACTGCAGTTGGACCGCGACGACTGGAAGCATCGCCTGATCGAGGCCAGCGGCCTCTTCGCGACATCTCCCGAGACGAGGAGCTTCGCGGATGCAGTCGAGTACAGCTCCGCCAGCATCGGCGCCGTCGCTGTCAATCGCTACACGGTCAACACCGACGGCACGGTGTTGCGCCACGGCTACGCGGTCTATGTGGATGCGATCAGCGTGGGCGGCCAGGCCCCCGATGGCATGGAGCTGGGGCGCAGCAACGGCTCGACCGCAACGACGGCCGCCGGCCTGGAGAGTGCGGCGGCTCTGCACCAGCGCGCGCTCGACGACCTCATCGGCTTCAACGAGCTGTGCAACGCGCCCATTGTCGGCCCCGAGGACTATCACGGTCCCGTGCTCTTCTCCGGCGACGCCGCGGCGGAGGTCTTCAACCGGCTCTTCGTGCCCAACGTCGAGGCCGACCGTCCCGACGTCGGAACGACGGCGCGCACCCAGGGAGCCTATCAGTCCAGCTTCAGGACACCCGTGCTGCCGCCGTTTCTCTCTGTCGTCGATGACCCGACGCTGCGCAGCTTTGAGGGCCACGCGCTGCTGGGTGCGTACAAGGTCGATGATGAGGGCGTGCCCGTAGCGCCGGTCGATATCGTCGTGCACGGCAAGCTGATGAACTATCTGCTCGGCCGCGAGCCGGTCAACGACTTTCCCGATTCGAACGGCCACGGCCGCGCCGCGCTCGGGCAAGTCGCGCACTCGCACGCCGGCGTGATCATCATAAAGTCTGCCGATCCGCTCTCGTCGGAGGCGATGCGTGCGAAGCTGGTTGCTTACGCGAAGGAGCAGGGCCGCGATGTGTATGCGGTGGAGACGCTCGGCAATGAACTCTCACCGCGGATGCTCTACCGCGTCTCGCCGGACGGCAAACGCACGCTGGTACGTGGCGCGGCCTTCGACGAACTCGATCAGCTCGCCATCCGCAGCGGCATTGTCGCGGCTGGCGGCAAGCCGTACATCGCGCAGAGCATCGGCCCGTTGCCAGAGACCACCATCGCGCCCGAGATCCTGTTCGCCGACATCACCGTGAAGCGCGCCAGCGCGGAGCAGCAGAAGCTGCCCTACTACGCTCCACCCGCGCTGCCGTCGAAGTGAAGTTGAGAACTCAGTCGATGCGCACGAGATACGGCACGGCCTGCGGATCGGGATTGCCGATCCAGTTCATGATGGCGGCCGCGTCGGCGCGCTCCTGCCGCGGCGGGTCGATGCGCACCCAGTAGCCGGTGTCTCCGGTGAACTCGCTGACGCGCGAACCGACGTACCGCCTGGACAGCGCACTCTTCAGGTCCAGGGCATCCTGCTGGCTCTTGAAGGCTCCGGTTTGCACGCACCACTTACCGGTGGGGCTGGCCGTGGGGTTGGCAAAGGCCTCGACCCTCACCTTCGCCACGCCCACGCGATAGATCCCAATCTCCTTGGCCGCGCTCTCCGAGAGGTCCAGTATGCGTCCGTGCGCAAACGGACCGCGATCGGTGATGCGCACCAGCACGGACTCGCCGTTGGCGAGGTTGGTCACGCGCGCGACGGTACCCAGCGGCAGCGTCTTATTTGCGGCAGTCATGCCGGTGCCGTCGTAGGCAGAGCCGTCGGACGTGCGACGTCCGCTTGGCCCATACCAGCTCGCAATTCCGGTTTCGACCAGGACCGGCTTGCCTGCGGGCTCAGCGAGGGGCCCGCGCGGCGATCTGTTCTCATTCGGTTCGTTGCTCGGATTCGACGGATAACTGCCCAGCGGCGGAGGCGGAGGGCCATACGCCTGCCGCTTCTCATGATGGCAACCCGTCGCGAGCAGCGTGAGTGCCGCAGCGATGGTCAACGCCGCTGTCTTACGCAAACAGGCGTGCGGACGTGCGCGCGGACCGCTCTCACTTGCCCTGCCGTTCATCGGTTCGCCTGCGATGCAGTGCATCGACGAGTCCCTTTCGCTGAAGATCCAGCATCCATCATTGGGTGTCGTTGGCGCTGCGTCAACGCCGTTGCGCACGCCGTGTGCCAAGCTGGTAACCCGTTCCTGTATGGATTCCGGAGTCATTCCGGCGGCGCAATGCACCGTTATCTGCCAGGCTCCGCAGGTTCCAATACCACGCAATGTCCGAAGAGGAACAACCATCTATGTCAAGAGTGCGTCCGTAGTAGAGATAACATCTCGACACCGGGTGGCCGCAGTGCGCTGAACGGGTGAGCGAAGCAAAGCAGCAAAGAAAGCAGCAAAGAAAGAGAAAGAAAGCGATGATGACACGACCTTTGAACGCCCAGACACAGATCGCAACGATCCCGACGCCGAACCTGCATCGCCGGCTTATCACGGCCCTCGTGATGTTCTCTTCCCTGGCATTGCTTACAGCCGCTTCGGCCTTGGCGCAGAGCGCGACCCCGGCTGCAGCCGCAGCGCCGCTGGTTGTCGCGGTCTCGCCCGCGGCCTTTGCGCAGATCGCCGCCTCTACCCCGCCGCAATTGCCGATTGGAACCTCCGCCGACCAGGAGAGCAGCTCGTCGATAGCCGACAGGAATAATCTGCCTGAAGCTCCCCGCGCAGGTCAGGTTGCTCCGATCTATACCAAGGACGTCCCGGCCGGAATGACGGCGCAGCCCATCAACGTGCAGGATAAAATCGTGATCGGCCTGCGCAATCTATACAGCCCATTGAACTTCAGCGCGATGATCGTCTCGGCAGGCTACGAGCAGGTAACCAACAGCGAGCCCAACTATGGCACCGACCGCGGCGCCTTCGGTCAGCGGCTTGGCGCCGCCGCCATCCGGGAGACCTCGGAGGACATCTTTACCGACGCCCTCTTTGCACCGCTGCTCCATGAAGATCCGCGCTACTACGTCGAAGGCCCACAGTATGGCTTCATCCACCGCACGCTGTATGCCGTCACGCGGCCGCTGATCACGCGCACCGATAGCGGTCGCAGCAGCGTCAATGGAGCACTTCTGCTAGGCTATGCGGCATCGAGTGGGCTCACCGAAGCGTATTACCCGCAGAGTAACCGGAACTTCCACGATACGGCTTCCACCTACGGCGGATCGATCGGCGGCGCAGCCCTGGGCTTCTTTGTCAACGAATTCTCGTCGGATGTATTGCAGGCGCTGCATCTGGCAAAGAGGCAGTAGCGCAGAGAGATCTATCCGACGATCCAGACGAAAACCGGCAGCAACGGAGGAAGACAACACTACATCGGGCCACAATGCGATCACGCGGATCCTTCCGCGGAAAGGGATTGAGCTTCGACATGTACAGCCTGGAGCAGCGTGGCAAGGAGAACGAATCGCACCTTCCATGGACGCACGGCGCTCTGACGGTGCTGGCGGTAGCCTCGTTGCTCATGGTTGCGCAGGCTCGCGCCCACGCGCAGTCCTTCTCCGACATACTGCCCAATGCGCCCAGCGCCCTGCTGCTCTCTGCGAGCGTTGCTGCGAATGCAAACGCGCTGCCGGTCGAGGACCAAACCGCAGCGCAGAATGCAGCTCAGAANNCGATCGCCGCGCCGGCCACGCCTCCACCGCCGGTCAAACCGCCGACGCCTGGTCAGCCCGTTCAGGCTCCGGACCGGGCAGGGTCAGCCACGCTGCCGCCCTGCCCAAAGCCGGCGCACAGGGAGGGTCTGCCGATCGTCTTCCTGCCCGCCACGGAGCCAGCTTGCGCGGACCAACTGCAGCTTATCGTCGATACCGGGAATGTGAAACCGCTTACGTCGGAGCAGAAGGGCGTCCTGGCCGTTCATGCCGTTACTGACCCGTTCAACCTGCTCACCATCGCTGTCTTTTCGGGCGTCTCAGTCGCGGCCGATTCGCACTCTGCTTACGGCCCGGGCTTTCCCGGCTGGGGCAGGCTAAGCGGATACACTCTCGCGGAAGATATCCAGATTGAGTTCACCGGAACATTTCTTCTTCCCAGCCTGGTGCATGAAGATCCGCGCTACCACCGTATGCCCGGGGCACCGATCCGGCGCCGCATCGAGCACGCGCTCATCCACACCGTCGTCTCCCAGCATGATGATGGATCGCTGATGCCCAACTACGCCACGCTGATTAATTACCCGCTCACCGCCGAGATCTCCAATCTCTACGTGCCGGGAGTTGCCACCAACGGCCCATCCACGGCGAAGCGGGTCGTCGTCGGGTACGCCACGGATCCCATCGGCCCCCTGCTAGCCGAGTTCCTTCCCGACTTCGCCAAGCGTGTCCATATCCACATCATCTTCACGCAGCAAATTCTCAACCGCCTCGCCCTCGGCTCTGGCGCGCAGCCATCCTCGTTCTAGTGGATCTTTCCTGTTCCTCCGAGCCGCATGAAGTTTGAGAGTGCGGTCTTTCCTGGGGGAAAGCCGCGTTGATCACCGCGGCTTCGATGGACGCCATCAAAGCAGATGCTCCAGCCTGCCCAAATAAAAAACTCGTGTGTTAGCGAAGAACCTCTTCGCTAACACACGAGTTTGTCTGCTTGTTCTATCCGCTTACAGGATGCACTGCTCTTCGAGCAGCACATCCCGAACCGGGCCGGTTAGAACGACGTGCTCACCGTAAGGCGGAACGTCTTGCGTGGTTCGCGCAGGGTGTAATCCGCGCCGTAGTACTGCAGCGCCTGCTGGTAGCTGTAAGCCGCCGCCTCCGGAGAGGTGGCGAACGGGAAGAAGTCCTTGAAGCAATTGATCGCCGTTCCGGAGCAACTCGCACCACTTGGCGCAACCAGCTTCTGTGGCAGATCGCGGTACAGGCGTAGCGGGTTGTAAGCGTAGTAGATGATAAACGGCGCATTGATGATCGGCATGACCACCTGCAGATACGCGCCGTTCGACATGCGCGGCACAAAGTTCGTGTGCGGCACATCTTGCAGGTAGGCCGAGAACGGCGGCAGTTGGTAGCCTCCGACGCAGTTTCCGTTGACCACCTGCGGGCAGCCATAGAGCGGGCTGTTGATCGTCGAGAGGCCCAGCGGGCTCTGCCGCAGTTGTGTCGGCTCGGAGTTGAGCGTCAGGCCGAAGTCGGTGAAGAACGCAAACGTCACCTGGTTGACGATCGGGAAGCGGTACTCCAGGTTGGCCGTCAGGGCAGTGTCGCCGCCGATCGGCGCCAGGCGATAGATGGGCAGAGGAATCTGCACATTGCCCAGCGTTGGGTTGCTTGGATCGCGCGGGACCACCGAGCCATCCGGGTTCGTCAGGTTGAACATCATCTTGGTGGGAAGGAAGGTGTACGGTGAGCTCGAACGGATGTCGAAGCCGCGGACGTCGTTCTCGCCGCCGCCGTAGATACGCGAGAACGGCGGAGCGACCTGGCCGCCGTAGCCAGCGATATTTGCCAGCTGGATGCGGTAGCCGAGTACGTTGTGGCCTTCCTTGCTGATCCTCAGACCCTTCATCGGGAAGAACTGACGGAAGGTGACCACCGGCGAGTAGAACTTCGTGTTGCCGCCCACGCCCGCAAACTGGAACGCAATGCTGAGGTCCTTGCCGGAGTGCGGCCCCACCGCGCGGTCCAGTGTCGAGAAGCTGAAGCTCGGCGTAACCGTCGACGTAACGATGCCGTTCAACTGGTTCGCGCCAGCGATGCCCGACCGGAATGCCAGCGTTTGGAAGATGCTCAGCGTGTTCTGGTTGAACGTTGTGATGCCGGACCGGGAGAGCGAGTACGACAACCCGATACGCGCCACGCCCGTGTGCCGGAAGAGATTGCGCAGCGCCTCGCTGGTGGAGACCGTCAAGCCCTTCGAGGACTGGTTATAGTTGTTCGTCAGCGACGACTCCGCAGTGGTCAGGTTCGCACTCTGTCCGCTGGTGACGGCGTAGCTCTTGGCCGGGTTGAAGTCCGTCTTGCGATCGAAGACCTGAACGCCGAGAGAGATCGGCTTGTTGCGCAGATAGGGTTCGGTGAACCCGAAGCTCAGGTTCCGAGAGAGATCGCCGATGTTGGCGGCCACGCTCAGCGTCTCGCCCAGGCCGAGGAAGTTGTTGGTCTCGTAGTTCAGGCCGATGAAGGAGCCCGACAAGCCGCTGACGCCGCCATTCAGGCCGATCGAGTTCTTGCCCTTCTCATGCAGCTTGATCAGCAGATCGACCGTGCCCGCATCCGCATTCTGGCGGCTCTCCACATCCTGATCGCTCTTCAACACATCGAAGTAGTTCAGCTGATTCAAGCGCAGCAGCGATAGGTCGACGAGGCGGCTGTTGTATACCTGACCCTCTTCGACCAGCAACTCGCGGCGGATGACCCTGTCGCGGGTCAGCGTGTTGCCCGTGAACTCGATGCGCGAGACATAGAACTGCTTGCCTTCGTCGATATCGACGTCGAGATAGACCAGCTTTTTGGCCTCATCCGTTCTCGGGATTGGCGTCGGCACCATGTTGATGTAGCCGCCCTCGCCGTAAGCCTTCTGCAGATTCTGGATGCCTTTTCCGAAGAGCGTGGCGTTGAAGTAGTCGCCATCCTTCAGCGGGAACTGCGCGCGCAGCGCCTTCACGTTGCTGTAGGCCTTGTTGCCGGTAAAGTTGATGCCGCCGGCGTTGCGTACATTGGTCTGCGGCTCGCCGGTGATCGCGTGGAAGTAGCCCTTATCGCGGTACGCCTGGCGCACGCGTTCCGCGTCCTCATCCAGCTTGCTGGCATCGAAGGTGCGCGAGAAGATGTCCTCGAGGACGATGGAGTGCGGAATGCCGATCGGCTTCAGGTTCTTCATCGAGGCCACGAGCTCGCGGTGGCCCAGCGCGGTGTTGCCGGTGAAGGCGATCTTGCCCACCTTCACGGTCGGGCCTTCCTTCACGATGAACGTCAGCGCGACACGCGCCGGCGGAATCGTCTTGACCTCGGTCTTGATCGTCGCAAACTGGTGGCCATGCTCGCCGAGCATCTCCTGCAGCACCACTTCGGCGCGCTTCACACGCGTCGGGTCATACTGGCTCTCGACGGTCAGACCAACCTTTTCCTTCTTCATCCGGTCCAGCACATCCGAGACCGAGACCGCATTCAGGCCTTTGTAGTTGATCTCGCTGATGGTGGGTTTCTCGCGCACATACACCAGCAACTGCAGACAACCCTCGCCCGGGACCTTCTCGATGCGCACATCGTCGAAGTAGCCGGTATTCCACAGAGAGTTGAAGTCGCGCTCCACCACGGCGGGGTCGTAGGGATCGCCGGCGCGGCTGAACAAGCGCGCCAGGATCGACTCCTTGGGGATGCGTCGGTTGCCGATCACCTGCGTCTGGCAAAGAATCTGCGGTGCCGCTGCGGCGGAGAACTGCGGCGTGACCTGAACCTGCGCGCCGGCCGTGGAGATCAGGGCCGGGACAGTAGCCATTAAAGCTACGGCACCCAACCTTGAAAGGCCCCACCGAAGTACGCGATTCAAGTCAGAGCGGTTCTGGCCGGAGCCAAGGATGCCCAAACGGCTCGAGCGCGTGCGCACAGGCTGGGTCGTACACTTCAGGGAGCTTGCGCTCACTCGGATTCCGGTAAAGATAACCACACCCTCACTGCTCTTTGAATCTGTCAAAGCTTGTTGGATTCTTCAGTTGATTCCAGCCCTGCGGTACACGAAGGGAAGAGCTTTGATTATAGGCGACCAGCGGCAACCCATGCGAACCGGTTGGTCGTCAAACGTGAGCTTTCGTATTTAATCGGTTACCCGCAGCCGGCCTGCTGTTAACTCAGCAATTACCTCTTGCTATACGGTGCGGTCAGTGCCACAAAGTTGGCACCCTTCAGGAACTCCGTCAGCGTCGCCGCGAGTTGCGGCTCCATCACGCTAACGGGGGTCATCGTGTCCAGGCTCTCCACCTTCAGCAGCACCGGGACCGGGCGCGTCGTATCGGTCTGCAGCGGAACGCCGCGATGCGGCCGGGCGTAGATCAGCGTCAGGTGCTGGCTGGTCTCCGAATACTGCCGGCACGCTCCGTTATCGCACACCGTCGAGGCCTCCAGCTTCTGCGTTGCGCCATCGTTGTACGTCGCCGCGGTCAGTTCCACCTCGCCCCCGGCCGTCGGCGTCACGATCTGCCCGTGCCAGGTCGGGTCTTCGGCGCGCGCGATGTGGCAGACCTCGGCATCATGGACACTCTGGGGGGAGACGCCCAGCATCACATGCGCGACCGCCGTGCCGTCCGCAGCCGCCGGCGCCGCATACTCGCCCCAGGTGTAGACCAGCACCCCAAACAGCGTCTCGTTCCACGTCCGTTCCAGGGTGAAGTTGCCCACGGGCTCCGGCAACTTCTGCATCTGTTGCGCCGAGGCCGCCGCATCCGCCCGATGCTCATGCAGCACATCCACGCCGAAGATCGCGGCCATCGCCAGCACCACCGCCACACGCAGCAGCAGGGACCGCGCCGGCCGGGTCTGCCGTGGAGTTTTGAACACGGGCTCCGGCTCCGGCAGTACGTCCTTCGGCTCATTCCGCAGCTTGTTGGCGACCGTGAAGAACACCGCCAGGGCGCACATGAACAGACATCCACCGATGAGGTAGTCGGCGATCTTCGCATGGTGCTGCAGCCAGGGGTAGGGAAGCGCAATCTTGTAATAGACAACCAGCAGGCAGAGACGGAGCAAGTTGAACAGATAGCCCAGCAGCACCGCGCCCACCACCACCGGCGCATAGACATACCAGCGGAACCGGTACAGATAGCTCACCACGACCGCCGCCAGCCCCAGCGTGATCGCACCGCGAATTCCATTGCACCCGGGCGCGATGAACATCCCGAACTCGGGCGTAAACATCAGCCGCAGCTTGTCCCGGGTCAGGGGCTGGCCGAGCGCATGAGCCCATGCCCGCGCCACCGTCGCCGACGCATGCTGCAGCGGCAGGTCCACCCGCCGGCTGAAGGTCTGCGGCACTGGAATCACGGCCCACATGAACAGCACCGGAAACCAGGCGGCCTGCAGCAGCCGTTTGCCGCCGAAGAGCAGCACCATCCCCGCCGCGTAGACCACCGCCATCAGGGGCAGCGGCGGAAGCTGCAGCAGCCAATCCTTATTGACGGTCACGATCAGCAGCATCTGGTCGCGCAGGAACATCAGCGCCGCCGACACGGCCAGAACGGCAAAGCCCCACCACGAGCCCTCCGTCTCCCAGTCCAGCGTCCGCCAAACCCGCAGGATCAGCAGGTAGCAGACCAGCGGAACCACCATTCCCATGGACTTCAGGTCGTCGGTTCTCCATATCCCGAAGAGAAACTGGACCGAGTTCCAGATGGTCAACAGCCCCGCTGCTGCGCACAGGCTAGCCAGTGCAACTATGGTTTGGGGTTGGAAATTAGATAAGAATCGCCTGGACACAAGCCTCAGAACCCCTTAGGGGTATTGCGCTGGACCGTTTTTCGGAGGCTTCCCTGCGCGCCTCCCGTCCGGCCTGAAAACCTACTGGTTCTTCGCAGCGCGGCGAGCGCGGATCCGCGTCCGTATCGACGAGATGGCGTACGCGCCACCGGCCAGCCCCGCCAGAATCAGGGTGGGATTCTCCGGCGAGTCATCACATGCGCCCTGGGCGCGCGCTG
Source organism: Granulicella sp. (assembly GCA_003138795.1). Classification (GTDB taxonomy): domain Bacteria; phylum Acidobacteriota; class Terriglobia; order Terriglobales; family Acidobacteriaceae; genus Granulicella. Next base: position 47,396 of record PLHC01000151.1, read on the forward strand.
GTTTAGCAGCGATCAATGCAATTGCGAGAGCAGTGAGGAGCAAGGTCTTCTTCATTGCAGATCCTATTTCCGCCGCGACCCTGAGGCCCTTGGCTAAAGTGCGATTCGTTGAGTCCGCCCGTGGCGCATTTGGGGCTCGATCAATCTTACGGAGCAGAGTTGTAGATAACTCTTAACGAGAGTATAGGGGATGGAAGCGGAAAGTCAACGATTCCAGACGTGAAATTGCTCACATCTCAGCCTATCGGTCAAGCGCAACCGTCTCTTTGCGTCCCCATCCGCTGCGGAGTACCATCCGGCTGTAAAATCAGGCTTTGTAGCCGGGTCTTCCGGCAGATTCAGGAGGTTGTGAACACCATGGCATCGGCAATGGCAAGTATGGAGGCCCTCACGGGCGTATATGACGGTCTAAAGGCTCGCATGAGTAAGACTGTCGACGATTTCCGCGCAAATCTTGTGAGCGTCCGCACCGGTCGCGCCTCGGTCCACATGCTCGACGGCATCAAGGTTGACTACTTCGGTACCGATACACCGATCTCCCAGGTCGCCCAGATCACCACCCCGGAGGCCAACCTGATCCTCGTCCAGCCTTGGGAGCAGCCCCTTGTCCCGGCCATCGAGAAGGCCATCCGCACCAGTTCGCACGGCTTCAACCCCATGCACGACGGCAAGATCATCCGCGTGCCCGTCCCGCCCATGACCGAGGAGCGCCGCAAGGAGACCGTCAAGCAGCTCGCCGGCACGGTCGAGGACCACAAGACCTCCCTCCGCAACATCCGCCGCGAAGGCAATGAAACGGTGAAGTCGGCCAAAAAACAACAACTCATCTCCGCCGACGACGAAAAGCGCGCCTGCGCAGAGATTCAGGAGCTCACCGACGTCGAGATCCGGCGCATCGACGACCTCTTCCGCGCCAAAGAAAAAGAAGTGATGACAATTTGAAGAGCCAGACGATTAGGCAGTAGAGCGGATACGTTGGCTGCGGTCGCCGCGCCAACCCTTCTCTACTGTCTATCCTCTACCCTCTACTGTCTGCATTAACACCACTGTCTGCATTAACACCGCATCGGCCACCGCCGCAGCCTCTCGTGTCGCCTGCACATCATGTACGCGCAGCACATGCGTTCCGGCCAGGATCGCCGCGACATTCGCCGCCGCCGTCGCAATCCGCCGCGCCTCGGCCGGCTCCAGACCCTTGCCCTTGCCCTGGACCTGGACCGATTGCACTACCTCGCCGAGAAATCCCTTGCGCGAGAGCCCGATCAGCAGCGGCCTGCCCAACTCGCGCAGCCGTCCCAGCCCGGCCAGCAGGGCAAAGTTCTCCGCGCCGCGCTTGCCGAAGCCGAACCCCGGATCGACGATGATCCGCTCCGTCCCAATCCCCGCCGCCTCGGCTTGCACCATCTGCTCGCACAGCCCGGCAAAGACCAGGGGCACAATCTCGCGGCTCTCCAGGCCGCGCTGCGACTGCCACTCTCCCGGTCTTCCGCGTGCGTGCATCAGCACCAGCCCGCAGCCGGTCTGGGCGACGACATCGGCCATCGCATCATCCCAGGTCAGCCCCGATACATCGTTGATGATCTCCGCGCCCGCCCGCGCCGCGGCCCTCGCCGTCGACGCATGATACGTGTCCACCGACACCACGGTTTGCGGCCGCTCAATCAGCAACTGCTCCAGCACCGGCAACAGTCGAGCCTGCTCCTCATCTGCGCTGATCGGCGTCGCATTCGGTCGCGTCGACTCCGCGCCCAGGTCGATGATGTCCGCGCCACCATCGACGGCCTCTACCGCCGCGGCCACCGCCATCTTCGCGCTCGCTGCCGCCATCTTTGCGCTTGCCGCCGCCAGCCCCAGCAGCGGCAAGCTGAAACCCAGCAGCCCATCTCCGGAAAAGCTGTCCGGCGTCACGTTCACGATCGCCATCACCTGCGTTCGCGCCCCCAGTGCCAGCGTGCGCGTGCGCAACTGCCAGTCGAAGTGCGGTCTGTAATTGCCTCGGTTCATCGTATCGGGTCCAACTTCGGGAATCGCATTAACATTAAAAACTCATCGGCGTCATTGTAGACTTGCGACCATGCAATTCTATGCACAAATTGCAACGATTTTGGGTCTTCTTTCTGTCGCGATGGGACTGCCGTTCGCGCACGCCCAGAGCACGTCTTCCACGGCGCCCCCCGCTCCCATCATCCACCCTGCTTATCCTACCGGCTCGTCCACGCCGCTCGGAGCCCGGTCTCTTGGAGCCCGGTCTCTTGGAGAAACGATCGCCGCCCTGCTCGCCGACCCCGCCGTCTCCCGCGCGCACTGGGGGATAGCCGCCGCCACGCTCGACGGAGCACCGCTCTACGGCCTCGACGAGGGCAAGTTCTTCCGCCCCGCGTCCAACGCCAAGCTCTTCACGACTGCGGCTGCGATGGCGCTGCTCGGGCCAGAGTCAACCGTGACGACGACCGTCACGACAACGGGCGCGATCGACGCGAACGGTACGCTGCATGGTGACCTGGTTTTGCACGGTGCCGGAGACGCAAATCTATCCGGCCAGAGACTCCCTTACGAGTCTCCCGCGAAGCGTAACGCAAGGCTTGCTGAAGCCAAAGCAAAGGGCCTGCAGACCCAGCCCGAGAATCCTCTGGCCGCCCTGGACGATCTGGCAGCCCAGGTCTCCGCCCACGGGATCAAGCGCATTGAAGGGGCCATCGTTGGAGATGACAAGCTTTGGCCATGGGAGCCATACGGTGATTCCTGGGCCATCGACGACATGGTTTGGGGATACGGCGCACCCGTATCCTCGCTGGCAGTTAACGACAACACCCTGCAGCTTGTCATTCAGGCGGGCCAACGGGTAGGAGACCGTGCTGGTTTCACCACATCGCCGGCCATTGAGTGGATCTCAATAAACAATAGCGTCACCACAGTCTCCGACCCTGCCGCAGCGAAGATCGAGGTTGCTGCAAATGGCGAATCTTCGAGCCTGCGCGTCTCTGGTTCCATCGCCATTGGAAAGACAGACACTGAGGACATAGCGGTGACAAGCCCCGCGATCTTCGCCGCCAGGGCCTTCCTGGCGCGGCTCGCTGCGCATGGAATTGAGGTCACTTCAGGCGCACAGGGTGAGGAGATTCTCTCCATGGGACCTCAAAATGCGAAGGACGCCGGTCCCCGCTCATCCGGATCTGGCGTAGGCGCGCCCAGCGGCGGTACAGGCTTTGAATATCAGCGCGGACCTGTCGTCGCCCCCGTTTGCGGCAAATGTACGATTCTCGCAAGTCGAGTTTCGCCACCGCTCTCGGAGGATGTCACCCTGACCCTCAAAATCTCGCAAAATCTGCATGCGGAGATGATGCTCCGCAGGCTTGGCGCAGCCTTCGGTAGTGAAGGCTCGTTTGAGCAGGGCGTTCGGGTTGTGCGCCAGTACCTGCTGCATGCCGGCCTCGATTCCGACGACTTCACCTTCTACGACGGCTCGGGCCTGAGCGCCAAAGACCTCGTCACGCCGCGCGCCACCGCGCAGTTTCTGGCCTTCGCCGCAAAGCAGCCGTGGTTCCCCGCCTGGAAGGCAGCGCTCCCCGAGGGCGGCGAAGACGGGACGCTGGACGCGCGCTTTCCCAACCCGCCGCTGAGGGACCATCTCTTCGCCAAGACCGGAACTCTGGGCGAATCGCGCGCCCTCTCCGGCTATCTCGACGCCGCCAGCGGTCGCACGATCATCTTCTCCATCTTCGTCGACGACCACACGCCCGCAACCTCCGCCGACCGCGTCGCCATGGACAAGATCATCGCAGCCATCGCCGCGGCGGAGTGAGCCGTCGGCTGTTTCCTGCCCTACTTCGCGGTATGCAGCTTGATGTACTCGCGCAGTTGCAGATTCAGCTCCAGCGCCTTGGTCGTGCCGGTGTCCAGCATCCGCAGCCACTCATTCGCCGGCTCTTTCAGCTCGGCCATATTCAGCAGGTAACTGGTCTGCACAATGATCTCCAGCGCATTCGANNCCGATAGGTTCTTGGTCGAAGGCTCACTCATAGTGCTCCGCGCTGCTCCTGATTCGTTGGACGGGTCATCCTGCAAGCAGGATTCGCCCAGTGTAACCCGCCATCTCGCAGGCCGCACGCCCGGAGCGGAAGCATTGACAGTCTGCTCCCGCTCTGGGAGACTAGGACTTCACGCAGTTCGCGCGCTGGCGCCCTCTGATTGTGAGCCGAAATGGCGGAATTGGCAGACGCGCGTGGTTCAGGTCCACGTTCTCGCAAGGGAGTGGAGGTTCGAGTCCTCTTTTCGGCACCAAACTTTATGATCCACGCCCACCCGGCGTGGATTTTCAGTTTAATCCTGAGTGCAGGAGAGAGCCTGCTTTTTCCATCCAAAGCATATTTCTTCTGCGCTCGGTGATCCTCCTGTGTACGATCTTTCGCAGGAGATTCCGTCCTGTGATCAAGCTGCTGCGTGTCGTTGCCCCGGCCCTGGCCGTCGTGCTCGCCGCCTCTGCCTGTCCCGCGCAACAGCCCGCGCCACAGCCTTTGCAGGCGATGCCCTACGCACCCTCGCTCGACCTCACCAGCCTCGACAAGACCGTCGATCCCTGCGTGAACTTTTACAAGTTTGCCTGCGCTGGCTGGCAGAAGCTCAACCCCATCCCCGCCGACCAGGCCTCGTGGGACGTCTACGCCAAGCTCACCAACGAGAACCAGCAGTTTCTCCGGGGGATTCTCGAAGAAGACGCAAGGGCCACCAACCGCACGCCCGTCCAGCAGAAGGTCGGCGACTACTTCGAATCCTGCATGAACACCGCGGCCATCGATTCCCTGGGCGGGAGGCCGATCCAGCCCGCGCTCTCCCGCATCGCCGCCCTGACCACCCGCCCCGAACTCCTCGCCGTCATCGCCAGCCTGCACCATGAGTATGCTGGCAGCTTCTTCTTTCGCTCGCGCACCAGCCAGGATGCGGTGGACTCCGCGCGGATCATCGTCGAGCTCAGCGCCGGCGGCATCAGCCTTCCCGACCGCGACTACTACCTCAAGAGCGACCCCGGGAGCGTCAAGCTGCGCGAGCAGTATGTCGCCTACATCCAGCAACTGCTGACGCTCAGCGGCGAGCCAGCCGGGCAGGCCAGGGCCGATGCCGACGCGATTCTCCGCATTGAGACGACGCTGGCCAGGGCCTCGCTCACCCGCGTCCAGCAGCGCGATCCGCACAGCATCTACCACATGATGCCCATCGCCGACATCCAGAGGCTCGCGCCCTCGATCGACTGGTCCGCTTACTTTGCCGAGCAGGGAGCTCCCGGCGTCACCAACCTCAACGTCTCGCAGCCCCAGTTCATGAAGGCCGTCGAGACCGTGCTCGCCTCCGAAGACCTCGCTGCGCTGCGCGCCTACCTGCGCTTCCATGTGCTCACCGCCGCCGCGCCAACCCTCGCGCACCCGTTCGAGCAGGCCAACTTCGACTTCTTCTCGACGACATTGCGCGGCGTTCCCGCGATGCCGCCGCGCTGGAAGACCTGCACCCGCGCGGTCGATCGCAACCTCGGCGAGGCGCTTGGCCAGGAGTTCGTGCGCCGCACCTTCTCCGCAGAAACAAAGGCAAGAACCCAGTTGATGACCGCGCAGATCGAGACCGCCATGCAGCACGAGATCGAAGGCCTCGACTGGATGAGCCCGGCAACAAAGCAGGAAGCATTGCGCAAGTTGCATGCCATCCGCAACAAGATCGGCTACCCCGAGCACTGGCGCGACTACGCCGCGCTCGCTGTCCAGCCCGACGACTACGCCGGCAACGCCGACCGCGCCTATCGCTTCAACCAGGCGCGCGAGTGGAACAAGCTCGGCAAGCCGGTCGACCGTGACGAGTGGGAGATGACGCCGCCCACCGTCAACGCCTACTTCAATCCGCAGATGAACGACATCAACTTCCCGGCGGGCGTGCTGCAGCCGCCGCTCTACGACGCGAAGATGGACGACGCACCCAACTACGGCAACACCGGCGCCACCATCGGCCACGAACTGACGCACGCCTTCGACGACGAGGGCCGCCAGTTCGACGCGCAAGGCAACCTGCGCGACTGGTGGACGCCCGCCGACGCCAGGGGCTTCGAGCGGCGCATCGACTGCGTGCGCAAGCAGTACGCCAGCTTCGTCATCGTCGACGACATCCACATCAACTCCAGGCTGACCAGCGGCGAAGACGTCGCCGACCTCGGCGGAACGCTGCTGGCCTACATCGCGTGGAAGCAGCAGACCGCAGGCGAAGATCTGCCCACGGTCGACGGCTTCACCCCCGACCAGAGGTTTTTTGTGGGCATGGCGCAGTGGGCCTGCTCCAACGAGCGCCCCCAGAACCAGCTCGTGCAGGCCACCACCGATGCGCACTCACGGCCCTTTGCGCGCATCAACGGCGTGGTCTCGAACCTGCCGCAGTTCCAACAGGCCTTCGGCTGCAGAGCTGGTCAACCCATGGTTCACACGCCCACCTGCAAGGTCTGGTAGCGGGGGACTCATTCGTCCTCCAACAGGCCTGACGAACAGCGCAGGAAGCAGCAAACAAAGGCCCCGAAGCCAGTCCCTCCGGGCCTTTACCTGGGCCCTCTCCAGGGCCTGGAAAAGGTGCCCGGCGGGGCTCGTTCCACGGGGCAAAACAGGCCCCTGGCGTGCTATACTTAGGAGTCGAGAAAACTCGCCAATCGCCAGTATTCTCAAGGGTTTTTGCCTTTCTTTCCGAGTCAGCCTGAACCAATTGGAGCGTCCCGTTCGTGCCTGAAGATATTACCCCCACCGCCGCCGCCAGCCAGACCCCACCGCCGCCCGCCGCATCTCCGGCTCCAGTCGAGCCGGGAAGCTACTCCGCTGAAAACATCACCATCCTCGAAGGCCTCGCTGCGGTCCGCCTGCGCCCGGCCATGTATATCGGGTCTACGGGCGAGATGGGCCTGCATCATCTCGTCTATGAGGTCGTCGACAACTCCGTCGACGAGGCGCTTGCTGGCTACGCCACGCGCATCGACGTCACCATCCACGTCGACAACTCCGTCACCGTCGTCGACGACGGCCGCGGCATTCCCGTCGACAACAAGACGCTGCCCACCGGCGAGGTCATGCCGGCCGTCCAGGTCGTGCTGACCATGCTGCACGCTGGCGGCAAGTTCGACGCCTCCAACTACAAGGTCTCGGGCGGCCTCCACGGCGTCGGCGTCAGCTGCGTGAACGCGCTCTCCGAGGAGCTCGAGGTGGAAATCTGGCGCGACGGCTTCACCTGGGAGCAGGACTACTCCAAGGGCGACCCCATATCCCTGCTCCGCAAGATGGGGCCTTCGAAACGGAAGGGAACGAAGATCCACTTCCTTCCCGACCGGAGCATCTTCACCGTCACCGAGTACAACTTCGACACCCTCGCCAACCGGTTGCGCCAGCTCGCCTTCCTCAACAAGGGCATCGAGATCACGCTCACCGACGAGCGCCAGGCCGACGCCAAGGGCGAGCCCAAGTCGCAGATCTACAAGTACACCGGCGGCATCGCCGAGTTTGTCAAGCTGCTCAACAAGGGCAAGCAGGTTCTGCACGAAAAGCCCATCTACATGGAGACCGAGCAGGGCAATGTCGCCATGGAGATCGCGCTCCAGTACAACGACGGCTACTCCGAGACGGTCTTCAGCTTCGCCAACAACATCAACACGGTCGATGGCGGAACGCACCTCTCCGGCTTCCGCACGGCGTTGACGCGCACCATCAATGTCGCCGGCCAGCAGCTCGGCCTCTTCAAGGACGTCAAGGAGAATCTCTCCGGCGATGACGTTCGCGAAGGCCTCGTCGCGGTCGTCAGCGTCAAGCTCTCGCAGCCGCAGTTCGAAGGCCAGANNGCAAGCTCAACTCCGACATCGCCGGCGTCGTGCAGGCGTTCGTCAACGAGCGCCTCGGCGCGTTCCTGGAGCAGAACCCCCAGGTCGCGAAGAAGATCATCAACAAAGCGATCGATGCCGCGAGGGCCAGGGAGGCCGCACGCAAGGCCCGCGATCTCACCCGCCGCAAGGGCGCACTCGACGGCGGCGGCCTTCCCGGCAAGCTCGCCGACTGCTCCGAGCGCAAGCCCGAGCTCTGCGAGCTCTATCTGGTCGAGGGTGAGTCCGCCGGCGGCACGGCCAAGCAGGGCCGCGACCGCAAGTTTCAGGCCATCCTCCCGCTCAAGGGCAAGATCCTCA
>PLHC01000149.1 GCA_003138795.1 Granulicella sp.
AGATCGAGTGGCTTCGCCGCGGCCCCAAGGCGCGCGCCACCAAGGCCAAGGCCCGCATCGACAACGCCCACGGACTCATCGGCAAACTCGCTGAAGTCGACGCCCGCACCCGCACCGCCAGTGCAGGCATAGAGTTCGCCGCAACCGACCGCCAGACCAAGCGCCTCATCGAATTCGAAGACGTCAGCATTTCACTCGGCGGCCGTGAGATCGTCGGAGGNNCCAACGGCAGCGGCAAGACCACAATCCTGCGCGCCATGTCCGGCGACCTCGCCGTGACCTCGGGCGTGGTCAAGCGCGCGAACGGTCTGCGCATCGTCTACTTCTCGCAGCTGCGCGAGATCGACCCATCGCTCACGCTGCGCCGCGCCCTTGCTCCGGACTCCGACTCTGTCGTCTATCAGGATCGGGTTGTGCATGTTGCCAGCTACGCGGCAAAGTTCCTCTTTACCAGTGAGCAGCTCAACCAGCCCGTCGAGCGCCTCAGCGGCGGCGAACGCGGACGCGTGCTCATCGCACGTCTCATGCTGCAGCCCGCCGACGTGCTGATGCTCGATGAGCCGACCAACGACCTCGATATCCCCACGCTCGAGATCCTCGAAGAATCGCTGCTGGAGTTCAGCGGCGCGCTCGTCCTCGTCACGCATGACCGCTACATGCTCGATCGCGTCTCCAACATCGTGCTCGGCCTCGACGGCCACGGCCACGCGCGCATCTTCGCCGACTACTCACAATGGGAGGACTGGAAGGGAAGCGAACAGAACTACGCAACCAACCAGCAGGCAGCGGCCAACAGCGTGCAAAAGACGTCGGCCACCTCGACTACCGGCAAGAAGAAGCTCTCCTACCTGGAGCAGCGCGAGTTCGACAGTATCGAGGAGCGCGTCGACAAAGCCGATGCGCGCATGGCGGCAGCGCACGACCGCCTCGCCGACCACTCCGTCGTCACTGACGCAGCAGCGCTCACCGCGGCGCTCGCCGAGATGGAAGCAGCCCAGGCCGAGCACGACGCGATCTATGCACGCTGGGCAGAGCTAACCGAGAAGGCTGGCTAGCTAGCGCATCAGTCCTTGCGCAGAACCTCGCCATTTTTCATCACGAAGACAGGCTTCTTCAGCACGCCGATGTCTTTCAGCGGATCGCCGCTCACCGCAATCACATCGGCGTAAAAGCCCGGTTTCAGCTGTCCGATGGCGTCCGCCCAGTCGAGCAGCTTTGCTCCGTTGATCAGGTCGGAGCGCAGCACATCGGCTGCCGGCATGCCGTACTTCACCATCAGCTCAAACTCGCGCGCCTGTGTCCCATGCGGGAACGGCCCCACATCCGAGCCGACCGCAAACGGCACGCCTGCGGCGATCTGCTTCTTGAACTGCGCCGCGTGGAAGTCGAGCTCACGGCGGTAGCCCGTCCCGTCGCCATGCGCCGGATGCTCGGCGAAGTATTCCACGATCGCGAAGGTGGGCACGGCATATATCTGCTTCTCCTGCATCAACTTCATCGTCGCAGGCGAGAGGACGTACGCATGGTCGATGCTCGCAACGCCAGCCTCCGCCGCGTAGGAAGCGCCCGGCTCACCGGTGCAATGCACGCCGACCCGCGATCCAGTGCGGTGCGCCTCCGTAACCGCCGCTGCAAGCTGCGCTTCGCTGTACTGATAGGGCGTCGTAAACGTATCGCCTTCCAGGTGATCCCGTCCCGTCTCGTAGATCTTTGTGAAGTCCGCGCCGTCCTTCCGCTGTTCGCGCATCACCGCAACGATTTCGTCCGCCGTGTTCGCATAGTCGGCGTTCGAGAGCAAGTGCTGCGCTGGGTTGTACCCGATCGCGTCTTCATGGCCACCAACAATGTCGATCGCGTTACAGGACACCCGCATCCGCGGCCCGGGAATACTGCCCTCGTTTATTGCGTTCCGCACCGCAACATCCGCGCACTTCGCGCCCTCGGTCCCCATGTCGCGCTCGGCGGTAAAGCCCGCGAGCACGTCAGCCTTGGCAGCCGCAGCCGCTGAGAGCGTTCGCTGCGGCACGGACTCCTCTACCGTCTGCAGGTCTTCCGCACCGGGATGTAGAAAGAGATGCACATGCGCGTCGATCAGCCCGGGCATCAGCGTCGTGTCACCAAGATCGATGACCGCCGCGCCTGCCGGATGCGTAACGTGGGTTCCTGCTTCCCGAATCCGCTCGCCCACAACGAGCACCTCACCCGGCGACAGAACCTTGCCATCAGCGACGTCAAGGATGCGCGCTGCATGCAGAACAGTCACGGTAGCAGGGGGCTGCTGAGCCTGGACGGCTAGCGTACAACACGCAAGGACGGCGGCCAAAATACGGTGTCTCATCGTGCAAGAAGAATACTGCAAATGGACTGGGAGGCCAGGTTATTTCGGTGACCACTGTTCATCGGCCGACGGGCCGTAGAGCGCGGGCACGGGAATATCGTTAAGCCGCAGATAGACGCCCAACTGCGCAGTGTGGTGGATCAGGTGATTGAGGCACATCAGCCGAAATGTCTTGGAACGCGGAACGCTGGAGATGATGTGTTCGCCAAAGGAAAAGGGCCAGACTTTCGCCAGATGCTCGTCGCTTGCGGCAGCCAGCGCGGCACGACACTTAGCCGCCGATTCGTCCAGGTGCTGGAGGCAGGCCTCGCGGGTGGTAAAGGTGAGGTCGGCGCGAGGTCGCTCGGAGTTCGCCATGTCCATGCCGTCGTCTTCCAAGATATAAAAGCCGAAGTGCGGAAGCGTCGCGCAATGCATGGCAAGCTTGCCGAGCGGCATGGACTTGGGATGCGGCACCCAGTCAGTTTTGTCGTTGGGCACACGCTCAAGCGTGCGACGGGTGTTCGAGATCTCGATGTCGAAGTCTTCGAGCAGCAAACCAGCGGTGGACATAGGGTTCTCCTAATTTCGGCGATCCTAGATTCCAGTGATATTGAACCCGCAATCCACGTACGTCACCCCGCCGGTCATCCCGCTGGCGAGATCGCTGGCTAGGAACAGCGCCACTTTGCCAACCTCAACCTGCTCGATGTTCCGGTGCAGTGGCGCGCGCGCCGTCACCGTGTCGAGAATCGTTGCAAAGTCGCTTACGCCGCGGGCGGCGAGCGTCTTGATCGGCCCAGCCGAGATCGCGTTGACGCGAATGCCCCTGGCCCCAAGCGACGCGGAAAGATAGCGCACGGTAGCCTCGAGCGCAGCCTTCGCCACGCCCATCACGTTGTAGTTCGGGAAGACTTTCTGGCTGCCGTAGTAGGTCAGCGTGATGATCGATCCGCCCTCGGTCATTAGCGGAGCCGCGGCTCGTGAGATCGCGATCAGCGAGTAAACGCTGACATCCTGCGCGATCCGAAACTCCTCGCGCTTCGTCATCAGGAAGTCGTTCTTGAGCGCATCCTGAGGCGCAAACGCGACCGAATGCACGACAGTATGGATCACCGGGAACGCCTCGCGGATCTGCGCAAATGCGGCATCGATCTCCGCGTCGACCGAAACATCGCACTGGAGCGCGAGTGTGGTGCCGGTCTGGCCTAGCGCCGCGATCAGTTCGTCGGCCTCGGCCCTCAATCGCTCGCTCTGGTAGCAGATCACCAGCGTTGCACCCGCCGCGGAGAGCTTTTCTGCGATGGCATACGCGATGCTGCGTTTATTAGCGAGGCCGAAGACCACGGCCACTTTGCCCTTCATATCGATCATGCTGAAAACTCCTGCTGGCTGACGAATCTAATCTAATGGACTGACGCTAAGAATAGCAGTTTGGGAGAACTCTGGCTGCGGAAGAGGCTCTCAACCGTGAACCAGCCAATCGAATTGCTCCTCCGAAAGTGGCACCACCGACAGCCGAAACTGGCGGAACATGATCGAACCCTGAAACACGCCTGCAGCCCTGATCTCAGCCAGTAGCTTCTCCCGTTTCAGGCGCTTTCCCGCCTTCAGCCGAACGATTGGCGTCTTCGGATCATTCGGGTCGGTCGTCACCGAAACAACCTTCGCCGTGCCCACCGCCGCCTTGCCAACGTTCGAGTGGTAGATGATGCACTGCTCCCCGGGCTTCATATTGCGCAGCGTGATCAGCGCCTGCGGATTCTTGATGCCATCCCACACGGTTTCGCCGTCGCGCAGCAGATCGTCATAGGAGTATTTGTCAGGCTCAGACTTCAGAAGGTAAGGCATCGCTCTAACCAGTTTAGCCGCCTAGGTCGAGGTGATGCACCTGCCCGATAGGCCGGCGCAGAAATAGACTTCCAAGCCGCTGGAACTTCTCCACAGAATCCGTAGCAAAACACTCAAAGGTTGCGGAAGATGCCGGCATGCTCACCGCAATCGTCGAAGTCAGAGCCGCCTCCGCCGCCTCCGCGGTCGCCTCCGCGGAGTCAATCACCACGGCATCGGACCCGAGCTCGCGCAGTGTTTGTTCGATCGCATCCGCAATCAGCGGATAATGCGTGCAGCCGAGCAGCACCGCCTGCGGTGCGCACTTCGCCAGCGCCTGCGACAGGTAGATACGCAGCACCTCGCGCGTCACAGGGTGGTTGGTCCATCCCTCCTCCACCAGCGGCACCAGCAGCGGACACGCAACCTCGGTAGCGCGCAGGCCAACCGCCGCGCACGCCTCGCGATACGCGTGCGACTGCACCGTCGCAGCGGTCGCCAGGACCAGCACATCGCCGCCCGGTTCCGCGACCGTTCTCTTCGCTGCACGAGCTCCTGGCTCGATAACTCCCAGAACCGGCACGCTCACGGCCTGCCGTATATCCTCCAGCGCCAGCGCCGTGGCCGTATTGCAGGCGATCACCAGGTACTCACAACCACGATCTTCCAGAAAGCGCGCACTCTCCACTGCATACCGCGCGATCGTCGCCTGCGACTTCGCCCCATAGGGCAGCCGCGCCGTATCTCCCAGGTAGACGTAGTTTGCCGCCGGAATGCGGGGCAGCAGGGCGCGCAGCACCGTCAGCCCTCCGAAACCGGAGTCGAACACCCCGACCACAGGGCCACGCTTGGAATTGTGCTGACTGGAATTGTCCTGCTTTGAATTGTGCTGACTGGTAGCCGAGTTCATTGATTCGATTGTCCCTCATTCGCGCCGGAGGTGGTATCGCGTGCAGGATACGTGCGCAGAAGATCTGCATGACCCGCCAGCGTCTCGCGCGCCTGGCCATCGACCAGAAAGCGTACCTGCTCGATCTCCGGAAGATTCGCGTGCAGCGTTCCCAGGATCGAAAGCAGTGTGAGCGACTCAACCTCCACGCCCGAAGGATGCTGATTCACGAAGGTGCCGCGCAGATCGATCACCGCAAGTTCTCCCCCTGGCTCCTTCGGCTGCAGCGCGTTTGGATCCGTCGAAGCCACCGGCACCGTGGCGCTGAAGCCACCGGCGGATGTAGCCGAAGATGAGGTGTCGACCGCATATCCAACGACAGGCAGCGGCATCAGAAACACCTCAGCAACCGCCGAGCCCGAGGGCAGCGGATGCGGCGACCCCGGCAGTGCATACTCCGCGATCAGGTGATCGATCAGAGCGCGAGCACGGGCATTGACCTCGCTTGGCAACGCGATCTGGCGGCTGTTTGCGGTGATCGTCCCATCGTCATCATTGGCGAGATCCAGCGTGACCGCCTCGCTCATCGCGGTGGGCGCGTCGAGCGGTGTTGCGTCGGCCAAGGCCTGGATGCGGGCACGCCCTCGCTGGCGCTCTACGGCCAGCAGTATGCCCATCCCGACAATGCAGGCGATCAGACACCAGAAAACGATCCGTTGATGGCGCTGGATCATGGCTGCGCCTCCCGATGCTTGGGCTGCGCCGCGTGGGTCGTCACTGCAGCCGCTGCAGCCGAGAGACGCACCGGCGGTTGCACCCGGCTCGGCCAGAACACCAACGCTCCTGCGATGGCCTGCGCGACGCGCTGCTGATATTCAGGGTTATTGATACTGTCAGGGGCGTCCCCCTCAGGCGCCAGCTCGATGACCAACGCAGGGCATGTCAGCGAGTCCACCGGCCGCACCGACGCGCTGCTCGTCACCAGCGCAACGCCGGCACGTATCAGGGCTGTGGCAAGCTGCTTCTCCAACTGCTGGCTCTGCGCTACCCAGGCGGCCTGCGCCGTCAGCCACGGATCCATCGGCGGCGCACCAGCGGTTGCGTCCAGCTCAGAGCTGTACAGGTGGACCCCATTGCCGCTCCCGGTCGCATGCAGCAGAAGGCAGGCAGACGCATGCGCATGGTTTGCAATCCCCGCGCGGTCATCCAGCGTTAGCGGTGAACCCGCTGCATTTGGTTCGGCCGGGCTGTCCGCATCCCGCGTCATCACGACCGTAAACCCACGCGCCGAGAGCAGAGACCGCAGCCTGAATGCCAGTGCCAGCGTCACATCCTTCTCCACCGTCGTGTCGCTGATCCGCGAGCCGCTGTCCATGCCACCGTGCGCCGGATCGAGCTCGACCACCATGCGGTTGATCTGGATGGGAGCAGGGATTGGCTGGGAACTCCCGGTCTTTGGCGCCTTTGGCGTCTGCCTGTGTGGAGTCGGCGAGGGCGCCGGCTGCGCAGTGTTCTGCGTCGCCGTCTGCGCGAGACCCGTGAGCGTCGCCAGGGCGAAGAGAAAAGCGGCCACAGGCACAGAATGTCGCAGGGTGTTCAAGAGAGGTCGTTGGCCTTTTCGGACGTAGGTGCGCCGCGTCGATTGTAACGGTCGCGGTTGTTCGTTGCGAATTAGATGCCGGGCGGCGGGTACGTCGTTGTGAGAGGTTTCGCAGCGTTAGACTCGTACTCATGCGGGTTTTCGGTATCGACTGTGGAACGGAGTTCACCGGCTACGGTGTCGTCGAGGTAGACGACACCGCACGCAACCGGAAGCTGCGCCACCTCTGCGCCGGTGCCGTCAAGTTGAACAAAAAGGACCGCACTCCCGTCCGCCTCCTGCAGGTCTACACCGAGCTCTCCGCGCTCCTCCAGCTTTGGCAACCCGAAGTCGTCGCCATCGAAGAAGTCTTCTTCTCCGCCAACGCCAAGAGCGCGCTCAAGCTCGGACAGGTTCGCGGCGTCGCCATGTTAGCCGCCGCCAACTGCAGCCTTCCCGTCGCCGAATACGCCCCACTCACCATCAAGAGCGCCGTCGTCGGCTACGGCCTCGCCGCCAAGGAGCAGGTGCAGTTCATGGTTGCCCGCCTTCTGGAACTCGACGAAGCCCCCAAGCCCGCCGACGCCGCCGACGCGCTCGCCATCGCCATCTGCCACATCCACCACGCCCAGACCGAGGAGCAGATGCGGCGATGATCGCGACACATACTGGTGCGGCTGCAAGGCAGCGCGACCGCTTCAGGCCTCGGACCTGACCGGCGGACCCAGCGCGCGGTAGAACTCGGCCATCGCCTCCAGCCGCACAGCCTCCGATCGCGCCTGCGCAGCGATGCTTGCCGGCCACGCAGCTTTCAGTTGCTCAGCCGTATAGCCCGCCGCCCGCAGATTATTCGCCAGCGTCTTTCGCTTCTGCGCAAAGCTCGCCCGCAGAAACCGGTTAAACCCCTCGAAGTCAATGCCCAGCTCCGCAAAGCGCGGCGCAAACTCCAGTCGCAACACGGCCGAATACACATCAGGTGGCGGCGAAAACGCACTCGGCGGCAGTGTGAACAGGTTCGTCACCTGCGCATGCATCTGCGTCGCCGCCGAAAGCGCTCCATAATCGCTCGATCCCGGCGCGGCGGCGATGCGCTCCGCAACCTCGCGCTGCATCATCACCACGGCTCGCGCAACCACGCCCGCGCGCGCAGCCGCAAAAAGCAGCAACAAAATGTCCGAAGTAATGTAGTAGGGCAGGTTTCCAACCACATCCAACGAAGCCGCACCCTCCAGCATCGTCGCCAGGTCCGTCGTCAAGATATCCGCTTGGTGAATCGTCACGTGCGCGTCATTACGAAACCGAAAGGTCAGCTCCCGCGCCAGCGCCGGATCGAACTCAATGCAGTGCAGCCGCCTGCATCTCTGCGCCAGCAGCGCCGTAATCGCGCCATGTCCCGGCCCAATCTCGACCACGGTCCTCTCGCTTGCATGGCCAATCGCGTCGGCAATCCGCTGGCACGCATTCTCGTCAATTAGAAAATTCTGCCCGAGCTTCGGTTTCTTCTTGGATGACATCGTCAGATGGCCCTATCGTATGGAGACTTGCTCCGTTGAAACAAAAAGTGCAGCGGAATGCCGCACAAAATCACAATCGCGCCTACGATGGACTCGCGTGGCTGATCCATAAAGCTAAACACCAGCAGCACCAGTGCGGCAAGAATAAACAGTGCAGGCACCACCGGGTAGCCCGTCACGCGGTATGGCCGATATGCATTCGGCTCCCGTACGCGAAAGACGAACACGGTCGCCGCAGTAAGCGCATAGAACAGCCACTCCGAGAAGATTGCCAGCGAGAACAATGCCTGGAATCGCCCGACCTCGAGCAGCAGCAGCGAGCTTAGCACTGCCTGCAACATCAGGCTAGCCCACGGCGTCTTGAATCGCGGATGGATCTTCCCCAGCACCGACGGGAACAGCCGGTCGCGCGCGGCTGCAAATGGCACGCGAGCGCCCGAAAGCGAGCTCCCGACAAACGTCGCGCCAACACTCACCGCCATTCCTACAGCAACCAGCCCCGCCCCCAGATTGCCCGCAACCAGCTGCAACGCATCCGTAGCCGGCCGGTCAGTCGCAGCGATCGCCGCCGCCGGAAGAACATACTGGATCGCCGCGTTGGTCAGCATATACAGCGCGCCCACGATCGTCACACCACCGATCAGTGCCACCGGCAGGGACCGCTGCGGCTTCTGCACCTCGCCCGCCATCTGCGACACGTCCGACCAGCCGTCGTATGCCCAGAGGGCAGCAATCAGCGCGACCATGAACCCCGCAAAACCGCCGCGCGCGCCCGTGAATCTCGTGCCAAAATTATGCCAATCGCCGTACCTGACGCTCGCAAAACAGAAGCCCGCGATGACCAGGATCATCAACACCTTCAACCACGTCAGCACGGTCTGCACCTGGGCTGAGTCGCGCGTGCTCACAATGTTCAAGCCGGTGATCAGCCACGTCGCGGCAATCGCCATCACCTGGCTCCACAGCAGATGCGCAAAGGCCACATGATCGAGAAACGCAAACGCTGGAAACGTTCCGAGCACGCGCATCAGCCCAGCGGCAATCGTTGCGATCGACGCTGGCTTCGCAATCATCGTCCACGTCCATGTGTAGAGGAACGCCGTCAGCGGGCCATAGGCGTCGTGCAGAAACGCATACTCGCCGCCCACCCGTGGCCGCATCGCAGCGACCTCGGCATAACTCATTGCGCCGAACAACGAGAGCAGCCCGCCGGTAATCCACACCGCGTAGACCATCCGCGAGCTGCCAACCGCGGCCATCATCTCGCGCGGAACCAGAAATATTCCCGAGCCGATGATGATGCCAACGACGATCGCCAGCGCATTCGTCGCTGTCAGTACCCGCGGCAGCTCGTCGTGCGGTCGTCCCATAGCGGCGTCGGAGGTCATTGCAGGGAGACTATCAGAGCCTCAACCTGCACAACCAACGATCCTTCAGATGTAGTCCTTCCAATCCGCCCAAACCACCTTCATCGCGGGCTTCCGCCGCCGAAATAGATACACATATTTGTGTTCGAACGGCATGGCATACGGGTTGTCGAGACGACCGATCACCTGCACCGATTCGTAGCGATCGGCGAAGTCAGCCGGCGGCGAATCACTCACCGCAATCACCACATCCCAGCTGCACCCATGCGTTCCCCACATCCAGTAGCTGTTCTGGTTTGCCACCGTGGGAGGCATCGAAGGCTCCATCTTGTGGCCCAGCAGGTCGATCGCCCCAGCCTCTCCATAGTTGTTGACGACAATACACACCCGTCGCTGGTCCTCCGGCGTAAGCGAACGATAGGTGCTGACGACATCTGTAGTCAGCTCATCCCATCCAAAGCGGTCGGCATAGAACTGCGGCAGCGGCCCCGTCGACGCAGTCTCCAGCTTGTCTCCATGCAGATGCAGCGCGGTGGTATAGCGCACCCACGCAGCCGGCCGCAGCACCGGCGAGCTCATCGGCAGAATGATCAGGCTCGTAACTAGAAGCACAGCTTCGAAGACAGGAAACGCCACAATCCGATCTCGCTGCACCGCACGCGATCCTGCAAATCGCCGCTCCCACGCGATAGCTCCCGCGGCAAATAGCGCCGGATAAATTGCTGCGAGATAGTAGTCCTTCGCATGCATCTTGAACATGATCGCGAAGAACAAAAGATATGCCACTCCAAGCCAGCGCCCATCGCGGATCGACTTTGCGCGCAACAGCGAGATGACACCTGTGATCCACAGCAGCGCATTGACTGGATGCAGCATCGAGAACTGAGCAAGAAAAAACTTTCCTAATCCAAGCACTAAATTCTTGTGTCGCACCTGTCCATTGCGCAAAAACTCCAGCGTCGGCCAATGGTTGTGGATCTGCCACAGCACGTTGGGCAACGCAATCGCGATCAGCAACGCAATGCCTACCGCAGCCGAGCGCGAGAACAATACACGTTTCTGTCGCGTCGCCAGCAAGCCCAGCCCAACAGCCACCAGGAAGAACGCCATCGACGGCTTATTCAGCAACCCCACGCCCGCCGCAAGACCAAACGCAATCCACCATAGTCGCTGCGAGTAACCGCGCAGCATCAGAACCAGAGCGAGCACGCACGTCATCCAGAACACCGGCTCAAACGAGTTCATCGAGAGATAACCGTCCGTCCCGATGTACTGCGGACATACGATCAGCCCAAACATCGCCAGCGCCTGCGCGGGCCGCCGTCCACCCATCGCCCACGCAATCATCCCCGTCAGAAAAACCGCCCCCGCTCCTGCCACCGCCGAGAGGATCCGGATCGCAAACACCGAATCGCCAAATAGCAGCTCTCCTAGTCGCGCCTGCGCTGCAACGATCGGCCCATGATCGACATATCCCCACGCCAAATGCCGCCCGCAGGCAATGTAATAAAACTCGTCGCGGAAGTAGCCGTAGCCAATGTGCAGCGTCCACAGCGTCAGCGCAAACTGCAACGCGAGCTTCGCCGCAGCAAAGATCGCGGCCACGCGCAGAGCATCGCGCAGCGTGGGGTCAGCAGGGCGAACGATCGTTGTGTGCGTCATGGCCGTCGCACCAGAGTACGCGCCCACCAACCTGAAAGTTCCCTGGATTTTTTAGGCGCTGCAGCCAAGGCAGTCCTGCCCGTTCTACGACGAGACTGAGATGTTGACCAGGTCATCATGCTTGTCCGGGTCCGACCCCTCAGCAAAGAACCTGCGAATCTTCTCCGCCGTCGCCTTATTCACCACCGCCGTCAGCGCATCAGGATTCTTCTCCGCCGTCTGCTTCAGCGCGCGCACGCTCCCGAAGTGTTCCAGCAGCCGCTGCCGCGTAATCGCCCCCACTCCCGGAATCTCATCCAGTTCGCTCGTCCGGTCTCGCATCTCCCGACGTTTGCGGTGATATGTCACCGCAAACCGGTGGCTCTCATCGCGAATCTTCTGGATCACATGCAGCACCGGGGATCGCCGGTCGAGCACCACCGGATCATCCTCCTGCCCATGCACATAGATGATCTCCTCACGCTTGGCAATCGACGCCAGCGGCTGCGTCGTCAGCCCAATCTCATGCAGCGCCTCGGCTGCTGCATGTAACTGTCCCAGCCCGCCGTCGATCAGCACCAGCGACGGCATCGGCTTCTTGTCCTCCTGCAACCGTTTGTAGCGACGGTGAATGATCTCCCGCATCGACGCAAAGTCATCGACACCGCTCACCGTCTTCACCTGGAACTTGCGGTAGTCTGCCTTCTTCATCGCTCCCTTCTCCCACACCACCATCGACGCAACAGTCTCCGCGCCCTGAATGTGTGAGATGTCAAAGCACTCAATCCGCTCCGGCGGCTCGGCCAGCATAAGCGCCTCTTGCAGCGCCTCCTGCATGGTCTGGATGCCCGGCTGCAGCACGCGAAAGCGCTGGTCGTACGACTGCTTCGCATTCTGGCACACCAAGTCGACCAGCGAGCGCTTGTCGCCGCGCTGCGGTGCGGCAATCTCAATCTTGTGCCCGATGCGTTCGCGCAACGCTTCCGCCAGCAGCGCACGATCGGGAAAGTCCACCGGCGCATAAATATGCTTCGGCACATACGCCTGGTCGAGATACAGCTGCTTCAGCAGGGCAGAGAAGAACGTTGCAGCGGAGAACACGGGAGGCTGCCCGTCATCCAACGGTTCAAGTACCGACACTTGAACCGACTCCGTGCTATCAGCATGAATCTCCGGTGCAGCGGTCGCAGGATTCGGCTCCAGCTGTGGCTCCGACTCTGCCTCATCCACGTGCGACAGGTCCATCGCCGCGAGCTCCGGCAGCTCCTCCCAGAACATCTCCCGCCGATCGACAATCTTTCCCGCGCGCATGTGGAACAGGTTCACCGCGAGCATGTCGTTCTCATAGTGGAAGCCAAAGACATCCGCATCCTCATCGTCAGTCGAGGCGATCCGCTGCCGGTCCTGCGCCTGGCTTACCGTAATCAGCTGATCTCGCAGCCTCGCGGCAAGCTCAAACTGCATGTTCTCGGCGGCCTTCTCCATGCGTTTCGTTAGTCGCGCCTCCAACTCACTCGTCTTGCCCTCCAGAAAAAACTGCACATCGCGGATCGCCTGGCCGTACTCCTCGGTCGTAACGAAACCCTCCACGCACGGCCCAAGACAGCGCTTGATGTAGTACTGCAGACACGCACGCGGATGATAGCGGTCGAGGTCCACCTTGCAGCTCGGAATCAGAAAGCTGCGATGAATCACATCGACAAGTCTGTATGCGAGATTGCCAGGAAAGTACGGGCCAAAGTACGCGCTGCCATCCTTGCGCAGCCGGCGCGTTACGAAAACCTTCGGATGGCGGTCCCCGAGCGTCAGCTTGATGTACGGATACGTCTTATCGTCGCGCAGCAGGATATTGAACCGTGGCTTGCGCTGCTTGATGAGATTGTTCTCAAGCGCCAGCGCCTCACGCTCATTTGCGACCAGGATGTACTCCAGGTCGACGGCCTCGCGCATCAGCGAGCCCGTCTTGCGGTTCGCCAGCTGGTTCGCTTCGAGGAAGTACGAGCGCACCCGCGCGCGCAGGTTCTTCGCCTTCCCGACGTAGATCACCTCCCCCTCTGCATTCTTGTAGAGGTAGCAACCTGCGCCCGTCGGCAGGGTCCGGATTTTTTCCGAGAGGTCCATCCTGCACCTTCAAGTCTAGTCGCTTTGGCGGCATCGTCTGCCGCTCAACTCCTGCTCAACTCCATTGGACGCCCGGCAGCCGGGGAACGCCGCTCCCTGGGCAGGGAAGCGCAAGCAAACAGCGCACGCCACGCGACGACCTCGGGTAAGCTAAATGTATGGATTCCATCAGCCGCATCGATGGTGAAGATGCCCAGGCGCTGGCCGCGGCAGCCCTGCAGCGCGCCGCTGCCATCATGGCTAAGCTCCGCGCGCCCGGCGGCTGCCCATGGGACCGCGAGCAGACCTTCGACACCATCAAGCGCCACACCCTCGAAGAGACCTATGAGGTCTTCGACGCCATCGAGCGCCGCGCCTGGCCGGATCTTAAGGATGAACTCGGCGACCTCCTGCTGCAGGTTCTCTTCTACGCGCAGATGGCCTCGGAGGCCGGTTACTTCGACCTCCGCGACGTCGCCGAAAACCTTAGCGCAAAGCTGATCCGACGCCACCCGCACGTCTTCCCTGATAAGGACCGGCCAGCTACTATCGCAGCCGACTCTTCTGCCGTCCTCCGCAACTGGGAGCGTATCAAGCTCCAGGAAAAGGAATCCGCAAAGCAATCCAAACCCGCACCCTCCTCGCTGCTCGACGACGTCCCCCGCTCCATGCCGGCGACGCTTGAAGCTGCCAAGCTCGGTTCGAAGGCCGCCAAAGTCGGCTTCGACTGGCCCAGCGCAGACGGCCTCTTCGATAAACTTGCCGAAGAAACCATCGAGCTGCGCGCTGAGATCAATCGTGCCGACGCCGACAAGATCGAGGCCGAATTCGGTGACCTGCTCTTCACCATGATGAACCTCGCGCGCCACCTCAAAGTCGACGCGGAGTCGGCGCTTCGCCGCACCAATGCCAAGTTTCGCGCACGCTTCTCCTCAATGGAGCGCGTCAGCGGCGGAGCGGCCCAACTGCAAGCGATGTCCGCCGAAGACCTCGAGCGGCTTTGGTCCGAGGCCAAAATTGAAACCGAGATTGTGGAGACGAAGGATTGAACGAAACATCCCAGGCCAAGCCCATCCACATCAAGTCCTTTACTGAACTCGAGCAGTTCGACCAGTGCGTTGCCCTGGAAGAAGCCATCTGGGGCTATGACCCGGCCGACATGATTCCACGCCGCATGTTCCTGCTTGCCTCGCGCATCGGCGGCCAGGTCCTCGGCGCCTTCAGCGGCGACAGCCCCGATGCTGCGCCTATCGGCTTTGCCATGGCGCTCCCCGGCTTCCACAACGGCCATTCCTATCTTCACTCACACATGGTCGGAGTGCTGGCAGAACACCGCAATCGCGGCATCGCCCACGCTCTCAAACTCGCTCAGCGGGAAGACGCCCTGGCCCGGGGCTTTGATCTCATGGAGTGGACCTTCGATCCCCTCGAGATCAAGAATGCACACCTGAACATCGCGAAACTCGGCGTTATCGTTCGCCGCTACAAGCACAACTTCTACGGCCCATCCAGCTCGCCTTTGCAGGGCGGTCTGCCCACCGATCGCGTCTACGCCGAGTGGTGGCTGCGCTCCAGGCGCGTCGAGCGCGCCCTGCACGGCGAGCCCCAGCCCGGCGAGTCCCAGCCCATCGAGGTCATCGAGCGCGTCGACGTTCCCTCCGAGATCTACGCCTGGAAGGCCTCCGATACTCAACGCAGCACCGCCCGCGAGGTTCAGGCCCGCAACGCGCAGGCGCTTGAATCTGCCTTCGCCCGCAACCTCGCTGTCCTCGGCTACCAACGCAACCAGCGCGGAGACGGCCAGTTTTTGCTCGGGACATGGGACGAAGATCACCACTACTAAGTTTTTCTACTCCGTACCCCTTACTCACTACTCACTGCCGCTCGGAGACACACGATGAAGATCGACGCCATCCACCTGCGCGAGATCCAAATGCCACTCGCGCATCCATTCGAGACCAGTTTTGGTGTCACCACCGGCCGCCGCATTCTCCTCGTCGAGATCGAAGCCGACGGCCTCAGCGCCTGGGGAGAGTGCGTTGCTGGCGAGCACCCCTACTTCTCCGACGAGCAGGTCGACACTGCATGGCACATCGCCGAAACCGAGCTCGCGCCGCGCCTGATCAACGTCGAAATCACGTCTGGCCGCGACTGTCCCGCGCTCTTCGAGCAGGTCCGGGGCCATCGTATGGCCAAGGCCGCGCTGGAGAACGCTGTCTGGGACCTTGATGCCCAGCAGCAGGGAATTTCCCTCGCCAAACTTCTTGGCGGTACGCGCGAAATTATCCCCTGCGGCGTCTCCATCGGCATCCAGGCCACGCCCGAAAAGCTGATGGACACCATCGCGAAGGAGCTTGCCGCCGGCTACCAGCGCATCAAGCTCAAGTGCAAGCCCGGCTGGGACTCCGCAATCTTCGCCAGGGTGCGCGAGCGCTGGCCCGACATCCTGCTCAGCTGCGACGCCAATTCCGCCTACTCGCTCGACAACGCCGACCACATCGCGGCCATCGAGTCTTGGGACCAGTTCAACCTGCTCATGATCGAGCAGCCGCTCTGGTACGACGACTTCTACTTCCATGCTCAGCTCCAGCGGCGCATCAACACAAGGATCTGTCTCGATGAGTGCATCCGCAACCGCCGCGACGCGCGCGCGTCCCTCGAACTCGGTAGCGGAAAGATCATCAACATCAAGGTCGGCCGCGTCGGCGGCTTTACCGAAGCCATCGCCGTGCATGATGTTGCCCAGGAGTTCGGGATCCCCGTCTGGTGTGGCGGCATGCTTGAAACCGGCATCGGCCGAGCTCACAACATTGCGCTCTCGTCGCTGCCCAACTTCTCCCTGCCCGGCGACGTCTCCGCGTCCAAACGCTACTGGGCCCAGGACATCATAGAGCCTGAGGTCACGGTGAGCCCCACCGGTACGATCACCGTACCCACCACGCCCGGCCGCGGTTTCGCCGTGCAGCCCGATCGCATCGATCGCATCACCGTGCGTCGTCAAACGTTGCGCCGTGGCGCTGCCGTGGCTGGCTGAAGCCCTGCCGGAGGGGGATCGTCATCGCCAGCAGCGCCCGTATCGCGTCCTGATAGGGCAGCGAAGGCATTGGCCGGAAGTCCCACGACGTGATCGCAGCATTTTCCGGAAGGGTCTTCACCATCAGCACGCGCGCCGTCAGGTGCTCATCGAGATGCGAGTATACCCACCGGTCACCGCTGGCATGTGTCTGCTCCAACTCCACCGTTCCGCCCGGAAAGATCTTTGCCACAAATCCAAAACCGATGTTCACCGGGTGCAGCACCTGTGCCTCGGTGCGTGTCATGCAGCGCGACCGGGAGTCGATCCACACCCGCCCTTCCAGGCCCGTCAGCATATCGGCAAACATCGTCGGCGGCCGAAATGTTGGATCAGGATGAAAGTCGAGCACCACCTGCTGCCCGTCCGCGCCTTTTTGCTGGGGCTGACCCGGCGCATAGCTGTAGATCATCGCCTGCGGCAACAGGAGCACCAGCTTCATCGCCTCGTCTCGCGTCTCACTGTCCCGCCTGTGATGCTTGATAAAGTCGTAAGGCGCGGCAATGTCCTCCTTCAGGCGATCGAGCTCCGCCGCATCTTCAGCGGCCGTAATGGGCTCACCATTGCGCTCCACCAGCCGTGCTACATTGCCGTCTTTGCTCTCGATAATCTCGCGCGTGATATCGCCCTTCGCGTCGACCTTGCGCTGGCGATAGCGCAGAGGAACTTTATCCTCGGCGTCGATAATGCTGAGCTCATTGCGGATCGCTGCCTCGGCCCATGATCGTGGAGTGCCCTCCGGTTGCCCCGCGATCGCGTGTTCCGGGATCGCGCTCACGACAGCAGGCTGCTGCGCACCGGCCACCTGGCCCGGCATAGTCAAACCGGCGAGCAAGCACGCGCCGGCCAGCCAAGAGACTTGAGCCTTGAACTGGAAGGTTTGCAGCGCCATGGAAAAACGGTGTCTCAAACGAAAGCGTGCCTCACTGTCTCGTTAGACGCAATATCCCTCGCCTTCGCTGATCCGAAGCGCGGCAAACCTCGCCGTTCAGGGCGGGGTCGAGAGCGTCCCGGCAGAGGCGGGGGTATTTTCGCCATGTCTTCGCTTTCAGCGGCCGG
>PLHC01000046.1 GCA_003138795.1 Granulicella sp.
CGCTAGTTTCTGGACAGGTTCTAAGGAATGTAAGGGCGGCGAAGGAAGGCAGGGATATCGGTGGGGAGTGCGCGCGATTTGGTGGGGCCGGTTTTGACTGGCTTAGCCACGGGGGCTCGCTTGGCGCGGGTGGTTGCGGGAGGCGTGGTTCCCGGTGAGTCGTTTGCCGTGGCGGCGGCAATGTCCTCGGTGAGGTCTTCTTCCACGTTGAGGTACTTGCGGAGATAGCGGAGTGGATCTTCGGCGAGGGCCATCTCGCGGAGGTGGTAGCGCCATGCGTCGCGGCGGGCAGAGCGACGCATGAAGGACTTGCGCTGGATCGTCTTGAGCGTGCCGTCGGGCATGGGGCGCTGGAAGGTTTGGGCGGGAACGCTGAAGGTGATCTCTTCGCCAGCCTTCCAGAAGGCGTTGGCGAAGTCGTGGGAGAAGAGCAGAGCGTAGTAACGGCGCTGCTGATCGAGCAGCGTAAGGGCGGCTTCGGCGCTTATCCAGGGGAGATCGAGGCGGCTGGTGTACCAGCGGCGGAACTCGAATCCGTTGCTGCGGGCGCGACCGACGACAATCGTGAGGAGTTCGAGGCGGGTCATCGTGGATTCGAGGGTATCAGCCTGGAAGCTGGGTTATTCGCCGTACTTGGTTTCGTTGCGAATGCGGTCGCGGAGGGCGTCGGCGTCGGGTGTCGGAGGTGCGCTGGGCAAGGCCGCCGCGAGCCTGGCATCGCGGCGCTGCCAAAGGCGAAGCAGCAGAACGATACCCAGGATGCCGAGGATAAAGACGGCGAAGGGAACGATCCAGGCAGCGTTGTCGAAGCCGCCGCGCACGGGTGATGCCAGGACGGTGGGGCCATACTTGGCAGCGAAGAACTTGAAGATGCCGGCATCAGAGACACCGGCATCCATTTGGGTGTGGAGGTCGGCGATCTCTCCGGTGGAGTTGGGGCAGCCGACGTGGTTGCACTCAAGCAGGATCTCGCTGCAGCCGCAGGTGCACATCAGCTTGTGGCCGAGGTGGTCGAAGCGGGTGGAGGGGGCGCCTGCGCCGAGCATCGTGAAGGCAACGACTAGGATGAGAACGAGTTGGAGCGAGCGCTTATACATGGGGCCCCTCGGGGGCGATAGGAACCGTGCTGCGAGCGAAACCGCCAAGAGCTGCATCGGGCGTGAGTGGAACCGCTGTAAGAGGTGAGGGAACTTCTACCCGGCGAGTGGCGGTCTTGAGAGGCGGAACCAAAGCCACTAGAGTGCCGAAGATGACGATGACGATGCCGCCCCAGATCCAGTTCACGAGCGGATTGATGAAGACCTTGATGATGGGCTTGTCGTTGGCAGGGTTGGTGCCTTCGAAGACAACATACAGGTCGCTTGCGAGGGTGGAGTGAATTGCGACGATGGTGGAGGGTTGAGCGTGGTCGGTATTAGCGAAGTAGACGCGGCGCTCCGGGGCGAGGCGCGTGATTTTCTTGCCGTTGTGGAAGACGTCGAGCAGCGCGAACTCTGAGTCGTAGTTGGCGTTGGAGTCCTGGGAGTAACTCTGGCAGACGACATTGTAGCCGTTGAGTTGCATGGAGTCGCCGAAGCTCATCTCGGCTTCTTTGGATTGGTTGAAGGCTGAGCCGGCGAGACCGATGAACATCACGACGATGCCGAAGTGGATGAGATAGCCGCCATAGCGCCGGGTGTTGCGGCGGGTGAGAAGAAGTGTGGAGGCGACGAGGTTCTTACCGGTCTGGGTGCTGACAACGCGGGCTCCACGGAGGAACTCGGCGATGATGGCGGTGATGACTCCTGCGCTGAGTGCAAAGCAGACAAGAGCATAGATGCCGGAGGTGGCGTCATCGTCGCGCCACGGGCGAACGCCGCAGAGCATGAGAGCAATGGCAGTGACGAGGATCACGCTGCAGGGAAGGATGAAGTTGCGACGGATGGCGCGGAGCGAGGTGGAACGCCACGCGAGCAGCGGGCCGACGCCGGTGAGGAAGATCAGGAAGAGGCCGATTGGGACGGTGACGCGGTTATAGAAGGGCGCGCCCATGGTGACCTTGGAGCCCTGAACGAATTCTGACAGGACGGGGAAGAGCGTTCCCCAGAGAACGGTGAAGCAGGCGGCGAGAAGGACGAGGTTGTTGAAGAGGAAGGAACTCTCGCGGGAGACGAGGGACTCAAGGTGATTCTCAGCACGCAGGTGGTCGCGCTGGTAGAGGAAGGTGAACAGGCAGACGGCCAGGGTGAGGACAAGGAAGCCGACAAACCAATCGCCGATGGAGCTCTGAGCGAAGGCGTGAACCGAGCTAACCAGGCCGGAGCGCGTTAGCAGCGTTCCGAGGATGGTCAGCATGAAGGTGACGAAGATGAGCCAGACATTCCAGCCCTTCATCATGCCGCGCTTCTCCTGCATCATGACGGAGTGAAGGAAGGCGGTACCGGTGAGCCAGGGCATGAGCGATGCGTTCTCGACCGGATCCCAGCCCCAGTAGCCACCCCAGCCGAGCACGGCGTAGGCCCAGTGCATGCCGAGGATGATGCCGCAGGTGAGGAAGAGCCAGGTGACCATGGTCCAGCGGCGAGTGATTTGAATCCACTTCTCACCGGGATAGCGCATCATGAGGGCGCCGAGGGCGAAGGCGAAGGGAATGGAGAATCCGACGTAGCCGAGGTAGAGCAGCGGCGGATGGATGACCATCTCGGCGTACTGCAGGAGCGGATTGAGGCCGAAACCATCGGCTGGCGCGACGCCGCCGGGGACAAGGGCGAACGGCGGAGCGACGAAGACCACCAGCAGGACGAAGAATATCTGGATGGCGGAGAGGATGGTCGAAGCGTAGGCGGTGAGCGTGATGTCGGTCTTGTGGCGGAGGCGAAGGACGAAGCCGTAGCCGGCGAGTAGCCAGGCCCAGAGAAGGAGTGAGCCTTCCTGTCCGGACCAGAGGGCGGAGAATTTGTAGTACCAGGGGAGGGCGCGACTGGTGTGGTGGAGGATGTAGTCGACGGAGAAGTCGTTGGTGAAGGCTGCCCAGATAAGCGCAAAAGCGGCGCAGGAGACGGCGATGAAGCTGGCAAGGCCGGCGCGGCGGGAGGTTTCGCGTAGACGTTCAGGCGCAATCGCAAGAACACGGCCATGGGCGATTGCCCAGAGCGAGAGGGCACCAGACAAGAGCGTGTAGATGCACAGCACCAGGGCCAGGAGAAGAGAAAAGCTGCCGAACAACGGCATGGGGTGAGACATTCGCGGGCACATCCTTCGAAATCTATTCTCTCAGAATCGAAAGCATGTGTGGGTGATGTGGGCGAAAAGACGTGCAATCCCATGGTTCGAGGCAGGATAGAGATTTGGAGGGGAAATGAGCGGATTCCCGTCAGAGATGAGGTCAAGACGCGCGCTGGAACAAGTCTACAGGCCGTGAGTTAGATCTTGGAGGACGGCTTCGACTCAAGCAGGTGGTGGACGCTGGCGAGGAGGTTATCAGGCAGCAGTGGTTTAAGGCGGAAGTCGACGCTGAGGTTCTTGTACTCATCTTCCGCCTCGGCCATGCCGCTGATGACGAGCACGGGGATGTCGGGGGCGAATTCGCGGAGCCTGGTAACGAACTCGGAGCCGTTCATGCACGGCATGATGTGGTCGGTGATGATGAGGTCGACGGCGGCGGGGTATTCGTTATTGCGAAACTGCTCAAGGGCGAGCTCGGGACTGAGGGCGGCGATGACGAGGTAGCCAGCACGCTTGAGGATGGTCTGACGAGTCGCGGCCTGAATGGCATTGTCGTCAAGGAGAAGCAGGGTGGGTGGCATGTGTTCCTGAGATGTACCGTCGGGGTTGCGTGGTGCGCTGAGAGGCCTGCCTTCGTGTTTTATGCCCTCAGCGAATGTGTGCACGACTAGCTACGATGCAGGACTGTATGTAAAGGCTGCCTCCCTGTTTTTAAAAGGCGTTGAAACTCGTGCTTTCGCCTCCATTCGCGGCATGAATGGAGGCCTCCGTCGCATTTTGGGATCGGAAGCATTTCTTCACAGAGAGGTTGAGAGAGTAGCTGAGATAATGGCGTTATGGCACGCCGCGTCATCAAACAATATGAGTTTCTTCGCAAGATCGGGTCGGGTGGAAGCGGCGTTGTGTTCCTTGCCAATGACACGCTGCTGCAGCGACCCGTGGTGCTGAAGCTGCTGAA
Source organism: Granulicella sp. (assembly GCA_003138795.1). Classification (GTDB taxonomy): domain Bacteria; phylum Acidobacteriota; class Terriglobia; order Terriglobales; family Acidobacteriaceae; genus Granulicella. Next base: position 4,163 of record PLHC01000046.1, read on the forward strand.
GCGCGGCTTGCAGACGCCGGAGCAGGTGAGGGCAACGCAGTTGCGCGAGGCGCGGCTGGCGTCGGCGATAGATCACCCGAATGTGTGCGCGATCTATGAGGTGGGAGAGTCGGACGACGAAGCCTACATTGTGATGCAGTACATTCCGGGCAAGAGTCTCGACAAGGTGATCGCGGAGGGGCCGGCGAGTGCGCAGTTGGTGCTTTCGAGCGGGATGCAGATAGCCGACGGTCTGTCGGCGGCGCATAACCTCGGGATATTCCATCGCGATCTGAAGCCCGCAAATGTGATGCTGACCGATGGCGGGCTGATCAAGATTCTGGACTTCGGTCTGGCGCGGCAGTTGAAGCGCGAGAACCGCGAGAACATCGATTTCGATCCGTCCATGACGACGCAGCCGGCGACGCCGGCATTTGCGGGCGCGACCTATACGGCCCGCGGGGGGACGATCGCGTATATGGCTCCGGAGCAATTTGTGACGGGGCAGAGCAGCGTCCAGAGCGATATCTTTGCGCTGGGATTGATTCTGTACGAGATGGTCAGCGGGCGGCATCCGTTTCATCGGCCAGATGCGCAGGAGTTGCAGAGTATTCGGGCGATCCAGTATGCGGAGCCGCCGTCGTTGCGGGCGATTGTGCCGGACCTGCCGGTGGAGTTGGAGAGCGTGATTCTGCGCTGCCTGGCCAAGCAACCGTCGGAGCGGTATGCGTCGGCGGCGGAGTTGCGGGAGGGGCTGAAGACGATTGTGAAGTCGTTGCAGCTGGACTCGATGCTGATGCCGGGTGAGGGCGCGATCAATATGTCCTCGCAGCAGCGACTGGATATGGAGACGCCCGAGGCAGAGAAGCGCTCCACGGGGATCCTGTCGATGCTGGCGGAGAGGTTTCGCGACAGTACGGCGACGACGCTGTCAAAGGGGCCGAATATTGTCGTGCTGCCGTTTGTGAATCTGGGGTCGAGCGACTCGAAGCACTTCTATGGCTTTGCGCTGGCGGATGCGCTGGCGGCGAGGCTGGCGAAGGTGCCGTCGCTGATTGTGCGGCCGTCGAGCGCCCTGATGGATGTACCAACACGGCAACTGGACCCGCTGAGCGTGGGACGGAAGCTGATGGTGGACTTCGTGCTGGCGGGAAGTTTTCTGCGGTCGGAGAAGGGATTCGATCTGAACTGGCAGCTGCTGGACGTCGCCGGACAGAGCGTGCGGACGGGCGGTGCCATCAGTGTGGGGAGCTTCGATCTGATTGCGGTGCAGACGGAGATCTGCGATGAAGTGTTTGGGGAGCTGCATGGATTCGGCGGGCTTCAGGTTGGACTTCCCGGGCCGGCCAGCGTAGCTTCGCTGGGCAATGATGTGTCGGAGGAGTATCTGCAGGCAAGGGCGCTGCTGTCATCGTTCATGTCGAGGACGGGGAGTCGCGATGAACTTGACCGTGCAAGGGAGTTGTTTGAGCGTGTGGTGAAGCGTGATCCGGCGTATGCGCCGGGGTGGTCGGGACTTGGAATTACTCATCTGCAGTATGCGCGGCATGGGTTGGGCGGTCAGATGCATGTGCTGGAGGCTCGCCGTTCATTCGATAAGGCACTGGCGCGCGATCAGTCGTCGGTGGAGGCGAATCTATATCGCGTGTACATGCTGTTGAGCCGCGGCGAGAAGGAGAGCGCGCGGCATGGCATCGAGCACCTGCTGCAGCAGGCGGCGAATGATTGGAATGTGCATCTGGTGGCAGGGCTGACGCTCCGGATCGATGGGCTCTATGAGGAGGCGCTGGATCAGTTCAATACGTCTTTGCGGCTGAACCCCTCGAATGCGGCGATGATCTATAACCATCGCGCGCGGGTGTATCAGTATCAGAATCAGCTGGAGTTGGCGGGCGATGAGATTGAAAAGGGATTGACGCTGGAGCCGAGGCAGCCACTGCTGAGGATCTCGAAGGGCTACCAGCAGATGCGACAGGGGGAGCTGACAAAGGCGATCGAGACGCTGGAGCAGGTGACGCGGGACGATTCGACATTGCGCATTGTGTTTCCGACGATTGCAATGTGCTACGTGCAGCTGGGCGATCGGAAGCGTGCTGCGGAATTTGTGCTGGAGGAGACGCTGGCTGCGGCTGAGGCAGATTGTGAGATGGCCTACCGGTTGGCGACCTACTTTGCAGTGGAGGGTGATTCGTCCGAGGCGCTGCATTGGCTGCGGCGGGCAATTTATCTGGGGAATGAAAATTATCCGTGGTTCAGCAAGAATCCGGCGTGGCGTGGAATCGCGGACAATTCGGACTTTCAGCGAATTCTTGAGGATTTGAAGAAGAGCTTCAAGAGGAATCAGAAGAACTGGAAGCGGTTGCTGGCGCAGGTGATGGAGTAAGGCAGGGGGTAAGGCAGGGGGTAAGGCAGGGGATAGGGGATAGAGGATAGAGGATAGAGGATAGAGGATAGAGGATAGAGGATAGAGAATAGAGAAAAGCAAAGGCAGGTGCAAAGGCAAAGGCCCTCGATGTTCGAGGGCCTTCAGTGTTTGGGGTGAATGAATTTAGTGGGTGGCGGGGTTGAGCTGGAGGGAGTCGTTGAGCGTGAAGGCTATTTCGGTGCCAGCGGGCAGCTCCTGCTGACGATCATGGTTGAGCCACCAGATCGTCATGGCACCGGCGCCAATACCCAGACCGATGACAGCACCCACGCCGCCGCCAATCATGGCTCCGGCGACGACTGCGCCTGTGGTGACACCAAGGGCTGTGGCGGTTCCGGGGTGAGTGTCGCCGACGATGGTGCCTTCGTCGTTGACATGCGATGCTTTGAAGTGGTCGAGGTCGATGACTTCGGCATTGAGTTTATAAGTGGTGCCGTCGGGAAGGCTGACGCTGTCAGGCTGGAGGCGGATGGCCGATGGGCCTCCGATGGTGCGGCCACCGTGGATCTGCGTGATGCGACCGTAGATGAGGCTTCCGGTGGGGAGTAGAACGACACCGTTGCGGCTGATGTCGGCGGAGAGAGCTGCAGTGAAGGGTGTGCCGGCTACGGTCGCCCCGGTGGAGATGGGCTGCCGGAGGGTCGCTTTGAGCATGGTGCCGATAGGAAGCTCATTGGGGCCTACGGGAACATCGGTGACGACACCACTGTTGACGTCGTCGGTGACGGCCATGGTTGGGTCGACGGTGCGCAGCGCGGCGGTTTGGGTCGGAGCCGTCGCTGCGGCATTGCCGCGCTGGTAGAGAACAGGAGCAGGAGTTGAGGCAGCGGGCGTTGTTACCGTGACCGTTGCCATCGGTACCGCTGGCGAGGGCTTGACGTAGTGCGTTCCGTCGACGGGAACAGTCGGGACGGTGTCGTCGAGGTCTTCGGGGTGCGAGGTGCCAGTCATCTGGGCAAAGAGTTGTGCGGCCGGCAGAAGGATGAGGGCGGCGGCGGTGAGCGAGATGGAGAGTTTTATCTTCATAGATGGTCGTCTCCCAATGAGGCGTAGATATACCTGACTTGAGGATAGGCGAGGGATGCAGGGTGCGGCGAGATTCGTGGCGCAATGCATCCTCGCGGTTAATACAAGGGCGGATGCTCTTGAGTGAGAGTTGTTAGCGCGCGGGAGCGGCGACGATGCGTTCATAGTAGCGCTCGTAGAGGGGAATGATGCGCGACGAACAGAAGTGATCCTGCGCGGTGCGGCGGGCTGCGCTGGCCATTGTCTGGAGGTGAGCGGGATCACTCAGGATGGAGATGGCACCGGCGGCCATGCTGTCGACGTCGCCGACGTCGAAGAGGAGACCGTTGACGCCGGAGTCGATGAGCTCGGGAACGCCGCCGACGCGCGTTGCGACAGCGGGGACGCGGCAAGCCATGGCTTCGAGTGCGGCGAGGCCGAAGGACTCCATCTCACTGGGCATGAGCATGAGGTCGGAGAGCGCGAGGAGCTCGTTGACGTTCTCCTGCTTGCCGACGAAGTCGACGCGATCGGCGATGCCGAGGCGCATGGTGAGGAATTCGGCGGCCGAGCGGTCGGGGCCGTCGCCGATGAGGAGCAGGCGGGCGGGGAGGGCCTGGGCGACTCGGGCGAAGATCTCGATGACATCGAGGACACGTTTGACGGGGCGGAAGTTGGAGAGATGCACGAGGAGGTGTTCGCCTGCGTTTGCAAAGCGAGGGCGCTGCTGGGCGACGAGAGCGGCGTCGCGCTGATAGAAGTCGCAGTTGACGAAGTTGCGGATTACCTCGATATCGCGGGTGATGCCGAGGTTTTCACGAGTTTTGTCGCGCAGATGCGAGGAGATGGCGGTGACCCCATCGGATTCATCGATGCCGAAGCGGGTGATGGGGAGGTAGGAGCGGTCGAGGCCGACGAGCGTGATGTCCGTGCCGTGGAGCGTGGTGATGAACGGAAGATGGCGGCCACGGGCTGCGAGCATCTGGCGGGCGAGCAGGGCACTGACGCTGTGCGGGATCGCGTAATGGACGTGGAGGAGATCGAGGGAGTGGAACTCGGCGACCTCGGCCATGCGGGTGGCGAGGGCGAGGTCGTAGGGTGGGTACTCGAATAGCGGGTAGTTCGAGACCGAGACCTCGTGATAATGAATGTTGGCCTCGCGACCTGTGAGTCTGAAGGGTGGTGAGTAGGTGATGAAGTGGATCTCGTGGCCGCGTGCTGCGAGCTCAATGCCGAGTTCGGTGGCGACGACGCCGGAGCCACCGTAGGTTGGATAACACGTGATGCCGATCTTCATGAGGCTCGCTTCGCTCGCAGAGGGTAGAGGGTAGAGGGTAGAGGGTAGAGAGGTGCGGTTAGGTGGCTGCGTTCTGCAGGTCTCTGTAGTTGATGAGTTGGAGACGTGAAGGGTGCGTCGATTGTTTGGATGTCCCGGCAAAAGCGGCGGTCAGGGCGGCGAGTTCGATCTCGCGTGTGGAGCGCAGACGGGTGGTTATGGCGTCGAGGTCGCGGTCGTTGTAGCCGGGGTGGCAGACGAGTTCCCAGAGACCGTCGGGCATAGCGTCGAGGGTGGCGCTGAGCGTGGTGGTGTTGAGATGGCCGGTGGCGGAGATGCCGAGGGTGCCATCGGTTGTGATAACGCGACCGTTTCGGATCTGCGGAAGGGCAAGAAAGCGCGGGCGGAGGTGATGGATGATGCGAAGTTGCAGACGGCGGAGTAGAGAACTTTTGCCGAGAGCTAAGCTCCAGGGTTGTTCGAATGGGTTGCGGATGGCGGGGATTCCGGCGTGCTCTGCGGCGGCGAGAAGTGGCCGCGCAACCCTGGGCAGGATGTGGGTGTGCTTGTGGGTGTCGATGTGGGTGATGGCGATGCCGTGCTGCTGGAGGCGCGCGATCTGGGCCTGGGCTTCGCGGGCTATGTCTGCTTCGCTGATCTTGCCGCGGAGCACGGCGATGAGAAAGGCGGGAAGTGAGGTGCGGAAGCTCTTGCCGTCGGGGCCGAGAAGCGTGGGGATGGTGTGGGGTGGGGAGACAGGTATGCCGTCGGTGAGGACGATGTGGCAGCCGACACCGAGAGTGGGGTGGGCATGGGCGATGGCTACGGCGTCGTCGAAGGCTGGGCCGTTGGCCATGAGTGTGGCAGAGGTGAGAGCTCCGAGGGCGTGAAGCTCAGCGATCGCGCGGTTGATGCCGCAGGTGAGGCCGAAGTCGTCGGCATTGAGTATGAGGCGCGGAGGCATCGTGAGGGCTAGGGGACTTCCATCAAAGAGTTCTGGAGGTTCAGAGGACGCGCGCGGCGAAGGCTCTAAACCGGTTCGAGGTCTGCACCAAGTATAGGGACTTCAAAACATTCCACACGCAACAGGCTGTCGCCTTCAAGAAGCACCTTGCTGAGCAAAAGGCCCCGGTGAAAAACAAAACACCCCAAAAGTACCCACCGCAGGGCTTGGCTTCCATCGCACGCCTTCGGACGCAGGAACACGAAATATCCAGTATTTACTGGGATTTATGGGATATGTCGGATGGTATTGGATGTCCTGAAACAATGGAATGGTGGGCAGAGAGGGACTGTGAATCCAAGCGTATAAAACCTCAATGTTTATGCATGGTTTGAAGGGTCATATCTTTCATTGTCAGATTTTTGTCAGATTTGGCGGTATACTGCTGGGGCATGGCTAACAAAAAGGTAACACTGATGCGACTCTGCAAGACGCCTACAGGCTGGCGGCGTCTGCCTATTGTTATGGGTGCGAATGGCAAGGTTCGGCCTGGGTACGCGCTACTCAATGGCAAACCTGTACTGCTAGAGGGCCACTATGAACTGCGAGCGTACGAAGGAACGAGAACTGTCTACCAGAACGTAGGCAACAATGCAGCCGATGCGCTGGCGGCACAACAGCGCGAATCCCATCTGATGATCGCCAGAGATGCAGCATCGTTGGCTGGTGCAGAAGTCATTGCCCCAGAACTGAAGCGAGTCAACCTGTTGGTCAAGAAAGATGAGTTCATACAGCGCCATCTTGATAGAGGGCAGATCCGCGCGTCGGAGACATCTACGATAGCGATTGACGGCTTCCTAGAGGCCACAGGCATCGCTTACGCCGATCAGGTGACGGAAGCATCCATCCTCGCGTTCTACAAGCACTTGAGGAAGCGGGGCAACCAAGACAGAACGATTTACAACAAGCACGCAAGCCTATTTGGTTTCTTCAAGTGGCTGGGCCTAGACACTAAAAAATTAGCAGATCGACCGCCAAGCTACACAGAGCGGGAAGTCGAGACGTTCCATGCTGACGACTTGCGAACGTTGTTTGCATCCTGCACCCCGTACCAACGGGTTGTATTCGAGACATTGCTAAAGACTGGCCTCAGGATGCAGGAAGCTATGCACTTGACATGGGCAAACGTGGACTTTCGCAGGGGGATGATTTATGTACGCGAGACAATGAACAATGAACAGGGCGGCGACGTTCGTATCAAGGATCGTGCAGAAAGATCAATGCCTCTGCCGGATGATCTTGCTGTCACGCTGAAAGATTGGAGGGAGCGTCACCCAAAGACGAAGCTAGTCCTAGGCACGGCCAACAATACCCCAAACTCAAAATGGCTACTCTCGCTCAAGCGCGTCGTGAAACGGGCTGGACTCAACTGTGGGCGCTGTCAGGGTTGCAGAAAATCCAATGAGTGCTCCCACTGGTGGATTCACAAATTCAGGGCAACGTACACTACGACTCTCTTGCAAAATGGGGTTGATGTGCGCACGGTGATGGCCTATACGGGCCATGCAGATATGCAAACGGTGCTGCGTTATCTGTCCCCAGCCGAAGATGCGCCCATGCAGAAAAAAATCAGTGGCATCAAATGGATGTAAAACCACGCTGCACCCATGCCGCTATAGCAGCAGCGGGGAATCGAATCATCGAACCTAGTTTGATATACGGTATGCGGTTGGTTTTGACCATCTCATAAATTTTCCCCTTGGAGCAGGAGAATAACTCGGCCAATTCCTCTGCCTTCCAAGCGGTACGCCTATTGCGAATTTCAGAGGCGAGTGCTTCCAGACCGTCAGGGGCAGCAGCGGCTTGCAGATCAATGGTGAGGTCGAAGGGGTCGCTGTCGTCGATGCCAAAGGCGGGTTGGCCGTAGGCGAGGGTGGTATAATTCTCTTGCATGAGTCTCCAGTGTTGAGTTGTGTTACAATGTCTCGCCTTTAGGCTCTCAGAGGCTCTAGGACGAATTGAAGGATATAAAAACCCCCGCGCGAATGTCCAGCGACAGCACCACGGGCCAGCCAGCGTCAGGGCTAGTGCATCTGGTGAAGGCGAGTCGCTAACATTCGCAGCAGGGGGTTCTATTCGGGGCTATTCGGGGTTGAACCCCCTTCTAGGGCGAGGTTTCAAACCTGAACTGCCAATAGGTACGGGATAAGTGCTTTGTTATCAGCACTGTGTGATGTGTTGCTGTGAAAGTTTTATTATGGCGTCGGTGCTGGCGGTCGAAGACCTGTGGGAAGTTACTCACCCCTACCAGTGCATTATGTAGTTGATAACAAACAGCTTACATGCTTAATGTGATACGGCTAGGCGGCTTCGGCTGCTTCGTCCTGGCCTTCATCCTGCGATGCATCCTGTCCTGTATCGCGTTCTGCCTCAGCGTCGATACCGCCGTGCTGTGGTTCATAGGTGGACTTGGCGGCGCGATACCGCGTCTCTTCAGCACGGCCAATGCATACACCTGGGCGACACTCAAGTTCTGCCCAACGTTGCAGCGCCTTCAATTCCTCGGAGTCGGGTTGCAGCAGCGTCCACCGAACATTGAACCTTCGGAGTTGTTTCTTCAGTGGGCGGCTTTCATCGGCGATGGTTGCAGGTTCCTCGCGCAGATACGTCGCGGCTTCGATCAAACTGGGATTGTCGGTGCGTATTTCAATGGTCAACAACGTTGGCTCTTCGTGGCCTTCGGCTGCTGCCCAACGTTGGCAGATCAGCAGTTCGGCTTCTGTCGTTCGGGTGGACAGCGAGCATAACCCGCGCGTGGTCGCAGCGACCAAGGCATTATCTCCGCCAAGGTCGCAGGGCGCTGCGGACCTGTGGCAGATTGCCATTTGTTTCGATGTGAGGCCGTAGATGCTGAGATGATCGGAGGCCGTTACGGTGATACTGATTGGTTCAGGCCGTGATGGTGGGGCTGGTGCTTCTAGGTTCGTGGTGGGTACTTTGATAAGCATTTGAGGATCTTTCTTGGTGGTGGTGCTGTCCACTCGCGCAGAGTATGCAAACGGTGGACAGCGGGGATGGATTACAACGTAACGATTGCTTCTAGGGTGTTCCGTGGGGATCACATGTCGGCTGGCATACTATGCAGCGACGGCAAGTTCAATCACTGCCTCAGTGGTCACTGCCCTTGGTTTGGGACGCTGGCGGTGTAGTGGGCCAAAGAAGCGAGTTGTTCCTTGCAAGTCCGCTACACGGTCGATGAACATGCTCGGGTCTAGGAGTTGCTGGCGATACTCTGCTACGGCGTCACTGGTCAATGAGCCTTTGCAGACATAGCGCGTGACACGCTCCAGATCGTCGATGCATCGTGGGACTCGCAGCATTACGGCGCTCAAGTCCCTTGCGGGGTGCCTGGGGTTCTGCCTCTTGAGTGAGAAGTTCGGATTGCGCTTACGAGCGAGTGAACAACACTCTTCCCAAAGGTTGACCCAACCACCTTGACTGATGCGGTGTCGGCCCTGATCCATCGGACGGGTGACAAGGATCGCGTGCGTGTGGACGCACGGTGGCGCGTTGAGATGCTTCGTCGCAACCTCGGCAACTGCGAAGTAGGCAACGACGCGGCTGGCAATCCGTGGGTGTCGAAGTAGGCGGCGGGTTGCTGCTACGGCTGCCCTTGCTGAACTGTGAACGTCGGCGCTGTCCTCGGTGGCAAGGGTCAGGAACCAAAGTTGTAGGTCTTCATCGGTTGCCAACAATGCGGATAGTGTCTCGGAGAGGTGCTGGTATTCGCGCCACGCTCGGCGGCTGTTGCATCGTGGACAGAATGGAGACTTGCACCATTGGAAGCCGTAGCAGTGACGAATCTTTATTGCGTCTTTGTACAGATTGAACCTGTGCAAAACTGTTGATACATCGGCTGAAACGCGCTCCAAAGAGGGGTAGAATTTACTCATATTTTTATTGTTTCCATTGGGGTTTAGACATACCTGGTTCTCTAAGTTGTTGATAGTAGATATGTTTGTATGTGTGGGGTAATTCTTGAAAATGGTTAGGTGTGCAGACGTGTTTGTACGAAAGGAATAGATACGGCCTAAATCTTCCGAGGCACTATCTAACGTCCTTGTTATAAATCACTTACCGCAATACTTTCAGGTAGGCCCGTCAAGTCAAAATTACAAGGCAATTGGGTCGCCAAACGGCGGTGGTTGCCCTGTGTAAAAACAGGGACAATTCAGGCATAGGATTCCTTAGGTGCGAACCTCCCAACAACCGCAGGTGTGCTAGAGGTCGCAATAGTGGATGCAGCAAAGGGGAGAACAGCGTCAGGAATGCACACTGCAAGACCAAGCGATGTGAACATCACCGGTTTCTGTCTGAATGGGATTGTGGGGTGTGCCTGATATTTCGAGTCCGGGCTAGGACGATGGAGCATACTGCGGGGAGCGCCAAGGGAAGAACAGCACCGGGGTCGGTGCTTCCAATTTAGAGTCTTGGTATCGACTTGCAGCCTACTCACATTGTTGTTCAGTGGGTGCCCGTTCTAATGGCGTCCTACTTCTGACTTCAATGTTCTGGCTGCGTCCTGCGGTGTTGCTCTTGTGATGGTGGAAAGGGTAGGAATGGCAAAGTTGCCATACTGCAAAATCAGGGACACAGTTGTTCTTGACTCTGAATGTAATACTATAGTCCGATGGCCTCTTTGTCAAGCACTGAGGCCCAGACTGATGTATAGTGCAGCAGCGTACAGGGAGTGCAGGGAGTTGCATTTAGGTGCAGGGACGCGCAGGGAAGTACAAACACAACAAAAGCCCTCCTCCAGCGAAAGAAGTGGGCCTTGACATGGGTCAGCTAGCCTGTTACATTGACCTCATCGAACGTAGCAGAAAACGTAACAGGGGTGGATGAGATGGCAAACGGCAAGTTTGTAGGGTACTTCAGAGTCAGCACAGCGAAGCAAGGCGCATCTGGACTAGGGCTGGAAGCGCAGCAGCAAGCGGTGAGCAACTACCTGAACGGCGGACACTGGAAGATGGTTGGTGAGTTTGTCGAGATTGAAAGCGGCAAGCGGAACGACCGTCCGAAGCTGGCAGAGGCCCTGGCACTGTGCCGCCTACACGGTGCAACGTTGATCATTGCGAAGCTGGACAGACTGGCGAGGAACGTCAATTTCATAAGCAATCTTATGGAATCAAGTGTTGAGTTTGTCGCTGTTGACTTCCCACAAGCGAACCGCCTTACTGTTCACATTCTCGCAGCAGTAGCAGAGCATGAGGCAAGTATGATCTCCGCACGCACCAAGGCTGCTCTAGGCGCTGCCAAGGCTCGCGGGGTGGTGTTAGGTGGTGATCGCGGCAACATCGCAGCAGAGGCCGTCAAGGGTGCAAAGGCAAGTGCTGTAAAGCGTGGTGCCAAGGCTGCGAACCGCGCCAGCGACTTACTCCCCGTCATTCGGACTGCACAAGCAAACGGCGCATCGTCATTGCGCCAGATTGCCGAAGTCCTAAATAGCAAGGGGCTAACGACCGCGCGGGGTGGCGAGTGGTCGGCTGTGCAGGTACAGCGGGTGATGAACAAAGCGTCGTAGTCTATGTCAACAAGTCACTGAATAGCGTGACAAGTAGACAAGACGAGACGCGGCCCGCAGCAGCAAGCGGGGACAGGAACAGCCATCCTGCGGGACTTGCACCCACTGTTGACCAGCGCCTTTGCACGGCGCACATGAAACACGCTCTATGCATTCAGGCATTACCGTCGGCTGCGATGGAGCCAATATTTCATTCCGAGAAGAGTAACTTCGAGTTTGAATCTCCAGGTCGATTGATAGCTCAAAGACATGTCTACGCCGTGATGACAGTGACACCTAGTGTCCCTGATCGTTTTTCTCAGGGCCTTGGCCGTATCGCTCGCCAATAAGCTATGGATATTGTAGTCGAACTCTCTAATATTGCCCATTTTCCATCTATCCTGATCGAGCCCCTCCGGGTATCCAAGGTTCTCGCATGGAAACACGTCTCCCTCTGGTGACATAACCACGCGCAGTTTCCCAGACTGGCAGGGAACATAGAACTTCGGATTTTGATAATATCGCGCGATCTTCATTCGAATCAATTCGCGATAGGCTCTAATAAAGGGATTGTGTGACTTGGATTCACAATGAAGTTGGTGATTTAGCTCTTCGAATTTCTGGAGATCAAGCTTTGGGTGATAACTTTTATGCGGCCTGACTAATGCAAAGCTAATGTCATCGGGTCTGACTCTATTTCTTATGTAGGACATCAACTCATCAATTTTCGATTGATTGTAATCGCCAAAAGTGGTGATGACGCATAAGGATATATTCTTGAACCTTTTGACATTTTCCTGAACCTTTATTACTGTGCCTTCCCAAAGCTGAAACGCCTTTGGATGAACGCTAAACTCATTCATTTCCTGACCTAATGCATTCAGCGAAAAGTGAAATCTAAGGTACTTCTTGCTTTTCTCCCCAAATAGTTGCACGACCTTGGTGGCGTTCTTTTCCTGGGAGCCGTTCGTTGGAAGACAGACGGTCTCTGTGTTCCAGTCCTGCGCCACGGAAAGAACAAGTTCAGAGATGTCGTTGCGCATCAATGGCTCGCCTCCGCCTATATGCACCCTTTGCATTGAATGAATGTGCTTACCCATCTCTTGAACCTCTTCAACAGACAAAAACTTTGTCTTTTTCACGTTGAGTTTGTCCAACAGAAAGCAATGCCTGCATCGAAAGTTGCATTTATCAGTCACAAAGAAAGTCATCTCCAACAGGCGATTCTTGAATATCAAGCCGTCGATATTGCGAAACACGTTGTACCCGCTCTTCCTATCCGGGCGCGTCTCTAAGACGGAGATTCGAGAGATGGCAGGAGCTACTTCATTCTGAATGGTCAGGTTTGGTTCGAACGATTCAGCGTCTTTCAGTTTTTCAGTAAGATTTGCAACATCATACAACGCAAGAATTCTTCCATGGATTTCAAGATAGCGTACCAATTCAGTCTGCCCCAATCCAGAATCAAGCGCTTCTCCCTCCTCTTTCAGGCGAGGAACAGCAATCACTTTCTTCTTCAGCTTTAGGCATTCGTAAATACTTCCGTAACCGCCATGCGTGACAACTATTCGGGCATCCCTAATCTTGCGTTCGATTTCGCTGTGGGACATAAACCTGAAATATGTTGCGTGCTTCGGCAATGTCGTAGAGTTCCCGAGTTGCACCTCTACCCGATCTTCGCTCGACTCCGCATAAGTATCAATTGCCTCGATAAGTCTTCGGAAATCGTAGGGATTGGTTCCTAGTAACACAAGTACCATCACATTACCCTCAAGAACTTTGCCTTTGGATAGAAAGCGAAGAGATTTGGCGATTGAATGAAAAAATGATCGGAAAAGTGATAAAGCAGCCTCCCCGTCTTTGAGGGGAATTGGATTCTTGATCCGCTTTCAACGAATATGGTCTTACATCCCAGAATCTTGCCGATCAAGAACAGAGCAATACTCTGACCACCACCAGTGGAGAGAATTATTTCCGGCGTTGTTTTTCGATAAATAGCAAATGATTGGACGATATTAAGAATATATTTATGAAGGCTTCGATGCGGATCAACAATAAAGATCATGTTTGGTGAGGCGGTTTCCAACAAATGAGGGAGACGTGTGGTCACGTAAACCACATCAGACCCGCTGACCAACTCAAGCGCAATCCTAGCTTCGCGCAAGTGCCCGCCACCTGGGGCGACAGCTAGAATTCTAGCTTTCAAGGAGGAAATCCTTTCGAGAAAAACACCGAGTCTATCTACTCATTACACTCCACAAGATACTCCACAAGCTGATTTGGCCTATCTCGGTGCAGTGCCGGGTGCTGCTGGTGAGCGTCTCTGGCTATCATCAACACCTGGCGCGATGCGTGCATATTGCCCAGCGCCGTCACCTCAGCGACGAAGCACTGCTGGTTCACATCAGCGCCGTCTATGCGGAGAATCGCGGCGCATACCTATCGCCGTAGGCGCTTGGCGGGGTGGAACGCGCTTACATACTATGCGCTGGGCCGTCGGCGCGAGGTGGGCGCTGGTGGCTGGCCATTGTCAGAAAACTTTGCCATTGTCAGAAAAAACATGAGAAGGAACCCAATTCCTTCAACAATCTGAACAAAATGAACAAAGGCAAACTGTCCATAAGTGTTTATTCTGGACTGTTTACCTTTGTTTTCTTATACCTGCGGGAGTGATTGGTGGGCAGAGAGGGACTCGAACCCCCGACATCCTGCTTGTAAGGCAGGCGCTCTAACCAACTGAGCTATCCGCCCACTCCGGGCATGAACCTAAGTGTAGGCGATAGCAGGAAACGGAGCAATCATTTAGATGGGCACCGAGTCGGCCGAGAGATGGTCTGCGAGAGCATAGGGATCACGGTTGACGTTTATACGGCCTCCTTCGCGCTGAGACCGCCAGTTTCGAGGGTGCGAATGAGGTCTGCTTTTACCGGATCCGAGATCGGCATCATTCGGATGTGCGACTCCGTCTCGGCCACCGGATAGACATACGGGCGAAGTTCAAGCCGTCCATCTTCCCAGATCGCATAACAAGCGTCGGGTGTACCGGTCTTGGGCTGTCCGATGCTGCCATGATTGATGAGGGTTTGATCGCCAACACCGCGGATCAAGGGAACATGCGTGTGCCCAGTGACGACAATCTTCGCCCCCGTGGAAGCGACCTCGGAATCCCACCGGGATGCGTCTTTGTCCAGATATCCGAAGAGAGGATCCGATGGAGTCGCGTGACAAAGATAGAACGTGTGCTCGCCGAGGCGTCGCTCAATCGTCAATGGGAGCCGTTCGAGATAGCGCTTGGCGTCTGCAGAGAGGACATTGTCCGTGAATGCGCCTGTCTCTGCCGCCATTGCCCGGTACGGCGGGGAACACCGTGGGTCAACCGAGAACCCTATCGCGTGATCGTGATTGCCTCGCACGACGCAATGAGCGTGGGTGCGAACCCAATCCACAACCTCGCATGGATTCGGTCCATAGTTGACCAGATCGCCGATCACCCAAAGCTCATCCCAGTCCTCGTGAAAAGACCGGAGAGCAGGGAAGTTGGCGTGAATGTCAGAAATGATTGCAATTTTCATGCGTTCCCCAGAGCACTGGCAACATTGCCAGCGCAAAAAATCTGAACTCGATCGCCCAGACTATCCATCAAATGCCGGAACTAAACATCCAGGTTCCCATGCGTTACTGCTGCTCCTCGCGCGAGTCCGAGGCATAACCGCGCTTTTCCGCGATTGATTTGGCCTGGGTAAACAACGTCAGGTAGTCTGGGCCGCCAGCCTTGGAGTCCGTTCCGCTCAGGTTGAATCCGCCGAATGGATGCGCTCCCACCATTGCCCCCGTGCACTTGCGATTGAAGTAGAGATTGCCAACGTGGAACTCGTCGCGCGCACGATCGAGCTTCTTGCGTGAGTTGGAGTAGAGCGCTCCCGTCAGGCCGTACTCCGTGTTATTTGCAATAGCGAGCGCTTCGTCGAAGTTCCCCGACCGAATCACCGCGAGTATCGGACCAAAGATCTCTTCCTGCGCGAGCTTTGCCGTGGGTGCCACATCGATGAATACCGTCGGCGCAATGTAGTAGCCGTTGCCGGGCATTTCGACTGCAGAACCGCCAGTGAGAAGCCTGCCCTCGCTCTTGCCGATCGCGATGTAGTCCAGCACTCGCTTCTTCGCAACCTCATTGATCACCGGACCGGTCTGGAAGTTCTCGGCGGGCGTGCCGATGCTCAGAGCCTCTACGCGCTCTTTTAGACGGTCGCAGAAGATGTCGTAGATCGGAGATTCGACGATGACGCGCGAGCAGGCCGAGCACTTCTGGCCATTGAAGCCGAAGGCCGAGGCGGTGACACCGTCGACCGCCGCATCCAGGTCGCAGTCGGCGTCCACGATGATGGTGTCCTTGCCGCCAAGTTCCAGGATGGTGCGCTTGATGAAGTGTTGACGGGGTTGCGTGCGTGCCGCGCGCTCGTGGATCTCGAGGCCGACTTTCTTCGAGCCGGTGAAGGCGATGAAGCGGACCTGTGGGTGCTCGACCAGGGTGCGCCCGACCTCGGGACCGCCCTGCACGAGGTTGATGACGCCATCGGGAAGACCGGCCTCCTCCATCAGCGCGAGAAAGCGTGCCGCGATGGTCGGGGCGTCGGGTGAGGGCTTGAGCACGACGGTGTTGCCAGAGACGATGGAGGCCGCGGTCATGCCCGCCATAATTGCCAGCGGGAAGTTCCAGGGTGGAATGACAGCTCCGACGCCGAGCGGGACGTAGTGGAACAAGTTACGCTCACCGGGATATTGGATGGGTGTGGTTGCAGCGTCAAGACGCAGAGCCTCGCGCGCGTAGAACTCCAGAAAGTCGATGGTCTCGCCGACATCCGCATCGGCCTCGGCCCAGTTCTTTCCGACCTCGAGCGTCAGCCACGCGCAGAGGTCGAAATGGCGCTGGCGAATGAGCTCGGCTGCGCGCACCAGCAGAGCGGAGCGCTCGGCGAAGGGCGTCTTTCTCCAGGCAGCAAAGGCCGATTGGGCGGCGTCGACGGCCGCGTTGGCTTCTTTCGCGCTTGCGACGTAGTGGATCCCGATGATCTCGGAGGGGTTGGCGGGGTTAACGGAGTTGAAGGTCGTGGCCGTCTGGAGATCGCTACCCGCGATAATCAGGTCATAGGTATGGCCGAGTTCAATACGGACGCGATCGAGCGCCTCGTGCATGGCGCGCTTGTTTTCCATGCTGGAAAAGTCGGTGAAAGGCTCGTTATGAAAGGCCGACAGGTTGCTGGGGGTGCTGGAGCGCATGAAAACCTCTTGCATCATTTTAGGCCGGGAACTCAGGGCTTAGGGATATGGCTAATCTTCGGTGAGGCGTTCGGTCGACTTGGACATCAGCGCCGTGCGCTCGAGTTTGTCCCAACTGAAGCTCTTGCCATCGATGGCGCGCTTTACCGTTCGAATGAGCACCCAGGAGAAGAGTTGGCGATAGGTGAAACGTTGAATCCAGATGTGGAAGAGCAGCCACGCATCGCCTTTGCTGGCTGGGTGCTTACGCTCGAGCATGAACGCCAGCGCCGAGGCGGCGAAGTCGATCAGCAGGAAGGCAAGGAAAAACGTTAGCAGCTTGTAGAGGTCGGACGGGCTGGTGGTATCCGGGTGGAAGTGCTTATCGATGAAGTAGTGGATGACGCCCGCGACGAACATCAGGTCGATGAGCGGCGAGACGAGCGGAAGAAGTATCTGGAAGATCAGAATATTTGGTAATGCGAAGAGTCCCATGGCGCGGCGATTGGCGATGGCTCCGCGGTGTTTGAAGATTGCCTGCAAGATGCCGAAGGACCAGCGGAAGCGCTGGCGCGCCAAGCCATTGGCGTTGACAGGAGCCTCGGTGAAGGCTAGCGCCTGATCTTCGTAGATTACGGCGTATCCCTGCTCGAGCAGGTTCATCGTGAGATCTGCATCCTCGGCTACGGTGTCCGGATGATAGCCGCCGCCGGCTTTGACCGCGGCGGTCCGCCACGCGCCGATGGCCCCGGGAACGACCATGACGACGTCGAACAAATCCAGCGCCCTGCGCTCAAAGTTCTGGCTGGTGATGTACTCGAGCGCCTGCCAGCGGGTCCATAGATTCACCCGGTTGCCCACCTTCGCGTTCCCTGCAACGGCGCCGATATGTGGGTTTGCGAAGTGGCAGACGAGTCGCGAGATTGCGTCATGAGCGATGACACCATCGGCATCAATGCCAACGTAAATCTCCTCGTCGGTCTGGTTTAGTGCAAAATTGAGCGCGTCTGCTTTGCCGCCGTTCGGTTTCGTCAGCACCGTAACGCGACCGGCGGCGATCTCTTTCGCGTAGGTCTCGGAGGCTATCTGGAACGTCTTGTCTTTGGAGCCATCGTCGATGACGATAATGCGGATGTTCTTGTAGTTGGACATCAGCACCGAGCGAATGGTTCGGACGATGACCTTCTCCTCGTTATAGGCGGGGATCAGCACAGCTACCCGCGGCTGGTAGTCGGGCGTGGCGAAGTTCTTGCGGTGGCGGAATCGGTCGATCGTAGCGAATAGGCCGATGATGATCAGGCGGCCGCTCATCAGAACGTCACCGATGAAGAAGACGCCAATAACGAAGTGGTTGAAGAAGGAGATCAACAGAAACGCAATGGAGTCGATCGCCGCGTAGTAGCGCTGTCGTCCCTTTAGCGGCGGCATTACCTGGTCGCGTGTTTGGCCGATGAGCTGCGATACCGGGACGATCGTATACCCCTGCGCGCGGAGTGCCTTGATCAGCTCCGGCAACGCGGCGACTGTGGCAGAACGGTCGCCGCCGCCGTCGTGCATCAGGATGACCGAACCCTTCATCCATGGCTTTGTGTCAAATTGCGCAATCTGCTCGAAGACGCTGTTGATGACCGCCTGCGGTGTCTTGCGCGGATGCTCATCCCAGTCATTGGTGTCGATCTTGTCGCCGACGATTACGTAGCCGAGGTGCTGAATGCGGTCGACAGGAGCAGCCTGGTCGTTCGTGTCCGGTTCCTGGTCAATTGAGTACGGTGGCCGGAAGTATACGGGCTGAACCCCCAGCTCCGCCGCAAACAGCCGCTCGGTGAGGTTCAACTGCAGGTCCACCTGGCGGTCGGAGATCTCGGAGATGTCGGGATGCGTGTAGGTGTGATTGCCGATCTCGTGGCCCTCACGGTAGACGCGCTTTATCAGGCCGATATTGTCCTGCGCCTCCTCGCCAATCATGAAGAACGTACCCCTCACGTTGTACTGCTTCAGGATGTCGAGGATCTTCGGGGTCCACTCAGGATCCGGACCGTCATCGAAGCTGAGCGCTACTTCCTTGGGGTGATAGCCGTACTGCGAGAGGGTGTAGGGCAGGGGATAGGAGTCCATCGACTCGGACATCACACTGAGATACTGCGGCGGAATCGTCGTGTCGTCGTCCATCGTCAGAGTGCGATGGCCATTCTGCGGCTGGCTGGTGACGCGGAGAATGTCGCCGTCGCCCTCGGTGTCCACATCCTGGCCTGGAGCGACCTCCGCGAGTTCCTTCACGGGATCCGACTTGAGTGGATTGTCCCAGATCTTCCAGAGTGAATCGTCTTCCAGTCCCAGCCGCCACAGGGCGAAGGTCTGGATGCCAAGCGCGCGCGCGACGCGCATCTGGTTCAGCGCCGTCACAGCGTCGAGAAACCACACCTGATGTTGTACTTTCGCATCGACATCGTCATACGCGAAGCGTGGGTTCAGGGAGTCGCCGTCGAGGCTGATCTTCGCTTCAGAGTCTGACGCCTCCTGCCAGGCCTCCTGCGTAGAGAGCATGGTCGTGTTCAGAATCACGTGGTTTGTGGGCGGCTTCGGCGCGCGATGGCCCTTGCGCAGGTTCGGCGGGGCGGGTGGCAGCGCCGTGGTCCAGTCGTAGCCGTAACTGCCGATGGAGCAGATGATCTTTTCGCGCGGCACAACCTTCATCACCGTGCGCAGGTTGTTCGCAAACCAGTCCTGGCTGGCGATGGGGCCAGGATCGCTCTCGGTCTGATGCTCACCATAATTCATCAGCACAAGACCATCGGAGTGGTTGGCGAGGAACTTCAGGTCGAGGCTGCCGAGGGTCACCGGGACATTGATATATAACCGCAGATTGCGCGGATGGAAGTCGTCGTATAAGGCCTGTACGAGCTGGCTATAGGCGACCTGAGCGTCCGGAGGAAGGCCCTGAAAGTCGAGCGTCAGCCCACGATACCGCGTGTTGGCGGCAAGAAACTGATCGACCTGGTGAACGAAGTTGGCTCGCGCCGCTCCGTTAAGAAGGAACTGCTCGACGCTCGGCTCGAAGGCCCCGTCGATGGGACTGTAGTTGTTCACCATCGGGAAGATTTCCGTATCTTCCTTGGCTGCAGTGATGGTACGGACGATCTTGTTCTCCCGGTCGACGCCATGCACGCCGGTCGAGTCGACGACGGCGAACGGGATATTGTCCGAGGTGTAGGCCGTCAACGATCCATTTGGCGTCACCACGTGCAGCCACTCGGGGAAGAGCAGATCGATCTGCTTCACGTGTTCTTTGAACGAGGCGTAACTGGCCGGGTCCAGGTCGGTATAAAACGCCGCACGGAGGCCTTCGCCCTGGTTCAGGACCACGTCGGAAGGTTTGACGTCGGTCTTACGATGGGCGGAGCGGTTGAGCTTCTCGCGTGGGTTGAGCTCAGGCGCAGGGGGATTAGAGAGAGCTCGATAGCGCTTTGTCGCGGAACGGAGATCGAGGCCCCGCATGGGCTTCATTCGTACCAGCCCGACGACGAAAAACACGCCTACGACAGCGCCTAGAAGAGCCAGCACGTCGAATATTCGCCGCAGCCGCTTCCAGCGTTTGCGTTGCGGATCGTAGAAGACTTGTTTGCGCATCGATAGCAAAACGTTCTTCTAATGATACTACCCATGCGCTTATGGCACCGGGGGCAGGGGGGCGTGCGAGAGAGAGCCGATGCCTCGTATGATGCAGAGAAATGGATGAACGGCGAGCAGGATATGGCGGGTGGGCGGCGTTGGTGGCTGGTGGAATCTTGCGCCTGCTTTTTCTCCACTTCCACCCGCACGTTTTGGGCGACGGGCTAACCTATAGCGACCTTGCACACAATATGGTTGCACACCACATCTTCGGCTTCACCGGGAACATCATCCGTCCGACGTTGATTCGCCTGCCGGGATACCCATTGTTTCTTGCCGCGTGTTTTGTGGTCTTCGGTAACGCTAACTACCTCGCGGTGATTTGGGTACAGATGGCGATCGACCTCGCGAGCTGCGCACTGCTGGGCGTATTGGCCTGGAGGCTGGCGGGCAGGCGAGCTGGCTTGATTACAGTGTGGCTTGCGGCGCTTTGCCCGTTTACCGCAAATTATTCGGTAGCTGTGCTCACCGAGCCTCTTAGCATCTTCTGCGTCGTTCTCGGATTCTTTTCGCTCGAGCGATGGGACGCACACTGGCGGGCCGGACAGCGAGGGCTCGGTTGGGCTGTCGCGACTGGCTTCGCACTGTCGTTTGCCGTTCTGCTGCGGCCCGACCAGGGGTTGCTCACTGCTGCGATTGTTCCCGTGATGCTCTGGGCGGGCCTGAGGCATAGACATCAAAGCCTGGCGAACCGGTTGCTGCCAGCCACCGTGGCCTCTCTTGTCGTCCTGTTGCCGCTCCTAGTCTGGGCGGGGCGCAATTGGCGGACCTTTCACGTCATTCAGCCACTTGCACCGCGCTATGCCAATGATCCTGGCGAAACCGTTCCTTATGGTTTTCAGCGCTGGTATCGCACCTGGGCGATCGACTATACGTCCACACTCGACGTCTACTGGAACTATGACGCTAGCCCACTGGATCTCGCGGATCTGCCGCCCAGGGCCTTCGACAGCGCCGAGCAGCTTGCTCAAACGCGCGCGCTTTACGCGCAGTACAACGAAGAAACCAGCGCTACACCGGCTTTCGATAAAGTATTCGCTCAAATAGCCGAGGAACGGATCGCCGATCACCCGTTCCGTTATTACGCAGTAATGCCGATGGCGCGAGAGTTAGACATGTGGCTGCGACCGCGGACGGAGCTGCTGCAAATGCCCATCGACTGGTGGGCGATTAGCTCGCATCCGAAACAATCTGCAGCGGAGATTGCCTACGCGCTGCTGAACGCTGCCTACCTTGGATTGGCTATCGCAGGCATCTTCTGCTGGCGCGCGCGCAAATGGAGCGGGCGACGCGCTCTGGCATTTGCGATGCTCAGCTTTGCAGGACTTCGCTGCCTGCTGTTGTTGACGCTCGACAACTCTGAGCCACGCTACACTCTGGAGTGCTTTCCCATCGTGATTCTGCTGGCCAGCTTCGCGCTAGCTGGCAGGCGAATGCACTCTAGTGATTGACGACTGTAGTGTTGCGGTCTTTCTTGATAGCAAAGGCACCTTTGTTAATATTGCCGTTCACTTTGATGTGGGAGTAGTAGGCCGTTCTGTAGTCGCCTGACGCGGTGTAAAACTCCTGCTTGAGCGAGATGGCACGGGTGGGATCTACCCAGATGGTTATGTGCGTAAACATGCTGTTGCCATCTGTGTTGCGGCTGGTGAGATCGAGCTTCTCTGTCATTACAGGTTGGCCGTCGTCAGACAACTTTTCGGGACCGAGATCCTTGATGTGCCAGGCGTGGTCGAGGTCGCTCCCTCTGCCGCCAAAGCCGAGCGTTAGAAACCCCTCGTACTGTGCCTGGTTGGCGCCTGCCTGCAGCACCGTAATCTGGTCAATGCCAGGGTCGAACATCTGAAGAGTGGCCGCCTTGTACTGGATGACCTTATCAATCTTCGATTTCGATGCGGAATTTGGATTCAAGACGATTGCGCCCATGTTGATTGAGGTTCCATTGCGCTCGAAATAGATGGATCCATTCTGAGTGCTGGTGTCATGAACGACTCGTTCATAGTAGTCCCAGCGGAAGTCGGCGCGGGCGTTCACAAAGCGCTCGCTGGCAGCGTCCAGCTGCTTTAGCAGCACAGTCAGCTGCGGCGAGTTCGCCTGCGCGGACATCGAGTGAGGAAGGGCTGCTGTGAGCGCGAGGATTACGACCAGCAAGCTACGATGATGCTTCATGAAATGGAACTCCTGAATAGGTTCATTTAGATGGCGCAGCTCCGCAAACGTCGCCTGAAAGGCGGGCGATCTTAGCGGATAACAGTGGCATCGTAGGCGACGATGTGCCCTTTTGTGTCCAGCACGGGTGTGTACTTCTGCAAGGTGACTTCTCCGCCAATCGGTTCGACGACATTGAGAATGGCGGCCTTGATTTCGGGGTCGGTCTTGGCGCCATGCAGGTCGTCTACGCGAATCTCATAGACAAAGCGCGCCTCATTTTCGGGGCCTTGCTGCACTTTGACGAGCACCTCGCTGTGCTGCAGCGGGACTATCTTTACCGGTTTCTCTTTGAAATCGATGAAGCGCGGCGACACAAAGAGGAAGAGCAGAATCAGCGTCACCATGATGTCGTAGTGAAAGCTGCCACGCTCATATGTCCAGAAGAAGTAACTGCGTAAAAGCTTCATAGCGCACGCCCCAGCGACTGCCTGGTAATTACCGTTGCTCCGTTCATGTAGGGCTGTAACGCCTCGGGAATGCGCACCGAGCCGTCCGCTTGCTGGTAGTTTTCGAGGATCGCCAGATAGGTGCGACCGACCGCCAGTCCGCTGCCATTGAGCGTGTGGACGAACTCCGCCTTCTTTGCGCCCTCGGGCTTGTACCGGATATTCGCACGGCGTGCCTGGAAGCTCTCAAAGTTCGAGCACGAAGAGATCTCGCGGTAGGTCTGCTGGCCGGGAACCCATACTTCGAGGTCGTAGGTCTTCGCGGAGGCAAAGCCCATATCACCGGTGCAGAGCAGCATGCGCCGGTAGGGAAGTCCAAGCCGCTCGAGCACCGTTTCGGCGTGACGCGTCAGCAGTTCGTGCTGCTCGTAGGAATCTTCCGGACGTGTGAACTTTACCAGTTCGACCTTCTGAAACTGATGCTGGCGAATCATGCCACGCGTGTCCTTGCCGTGGGATCCGGCTTCGGAACGGTAGCAGGACGTATACGCGGCAAATGAGATCGGGCCTGCGGAGAGATCGATGGTTTCATCGCGAAAGATATTGGTTACGGGAACTTCGGCCGTAGGAATCATCCAGTGGTCGTTCTCCTGCAACTGGCCCGGTATATAGGGCCCCTTGTCATCGCAGTGGAAGAGGTCTTCGGCGAATTTTGGCAACTGGCCTGTGCCGAAGAGAGAGCGGGAATTCACCAGGCTTGGCGGCAATACTTCGACGTATCCATGCTCGCGGGTGTGCAGGTCCAGCATGAAGTTTGCCAGCGTGCGCTCCAGTTTTGCGCCCGAACCGAACTGGAGGACGAAGCGTGCTCCGGAGATCTTGGCTGCGCGCTCGAAGTCGAGGATCCCGAGTTGCTCGCCGATCTCCCAGTGCGGCTTGGCAGGGAAGTCGAAGGCGGTAGGCTCTCCCCAGGTCTTCTGGCAGACGTTGTCGTGCTCGGAGGTTCCGGCGGGAACGTCGTCGTGGGGAAGGTTGGGAATGGACGCCAGCAACTCGCGCAGCTTGAGGTCGGCATCGGCGGCGAGCGCTTCGAGTTGCTCGGTCTTCTCCTTCAGCGCGGAGGTTTGCGCGCCGATGAGCGCGACGTCGCCGCCCTCGCGCTTCAAGCGTCCGAACTCGGCAGAGAGCGCGTTGCGCTGGGACTTGAGCGTCTCAGCCTCGGTGATGGCCGAACGCCGCTCGATATCGAGGCTGTAGAATCCGTTGAGCAGCGACGGGTCTGCGCCGCGCAGACGGAGTTTTTCTTCGACAAGCGGGAAATTCGCCCGGACAAAAGCCAGATCGTGCATATTTGTTTATTTTAGCTTGGCGCGATGGATTGAGACGTCCGGGTCACACTTCGCGGCTATACTCTTGCGCATGAACAAGCGCTTCCTCCCGCTCCTCCTCACCGTTGCCCTGGCTGCGACAGCATTCACCCCCACCGCCTTTGCCAGTGCCTACGATGCGAAGCCCAAGCTCGTGGTGATTCTCGTACTCGACCAGTTTCGCGGAGATTATCTCGACCGTTTCCGGGCGGACTTCAAGACGCCGAACGGCTTCAACCTCTTTCTGAAGCGCGGCGCCTACTTTCCCGAGTGCTACTACGACTACGCGAACACCATGACCGCACCGGGGCACTCAACGATTGGCACCGGAGCCTATACCAATGGGCACAATATCGCGGTCAACGACTGGTGGGACCTCAGCCGGTCGGCCAAGCACTCGTTTTCCTCGGTGGACGATCCCGACTATCCGTTGGTGGGCGCATCGAGCGGAGCTGAATCAGGGGCCTCGCCGCGCAATGAGCTGGCTTCGACGCTGGGGGATGAAGTTGTGCTTGGGACTGCAGGCAAAGCCAAGCTCTTCGGGATATCCCTGAAAGACCGCGCGGCCATCCTTACCTCTGGCCATGCGGCGCAGGGCGCGTACTGGATCGACCATGCTACGGGGCACTTCGAGAGCTCGCAGTACTACATGAAGGCGCTGCCAGCGTGGGTGGCTCAATTCAACAGCAAGGGGCGTCCCGAGCAGGCGCGCAAGGAGGCGGGAGCTGCTGAGGGCGACTTTTACGCGAAGGTCGGCGACTCGCCGGCAGCCGTCAGCTACCAGCTCGACTTCGCAAAGGCCCTGATCGCCAACGAAGGTTTGGGCAAGGATGATGTCACCGATGTGCTGACGATCAGCATCTCGTCGACGGACATTCTCGGCCATGAGGTTGGCCCGGACTCCCCCCGGCAGCGCCAGATGATCGACGCCGTGGATGTGGATCTGAACGACTTCTTCAACTTCCTGCAGGAGCACGTGGACGGCGGGCTGGACAACGTCTGGGTGTCGCTGACCGGCGATCACGGCGTTGCTCCCTCGCCCTCGCTGGCCGCACGGGAGGGAATGCCGGCGGCGTCGTTTTCCTCCGGTGCGCTGGACGCCGAGCTTGATCGCGAGCTTAGCGCGCGATTTTCGCCGAAACAGCCGGAACAGTTCATTCTGGGCGGCGAACTGCCGTACATCCAGCTCGATGCGAGGGCGTTTCAACGGTTCTCGGTGAATGAAGGCGACGCCGAGGCGCTGGTTGCGGAGATCCTGCCCGGGGCGCTCGACGCTACCCAGCCGGCCGCGCTGAAGGCCGATCCCAACAGCCGCGCGCTCAGGCCGGCAACCTTGCGGCGCATCTACACGAAGGTGCAGATCGCGGCCGGCAGCCTGCCCGACACCGAGGAGGGCCGGCTGATTCTGCACAGCTACACCACAAATGGAGGCTGGTGGGTGATGGTGTCGCCGGGGATGTATCAGATGTCCGGCTTCGCGTCCGCAGGAACCACGCACTACAGTCCCTACTCGTACGACCGGCACGTTCCGCTGGCGTTCTTCGGCACGCCGTTTGTGCCGGGAACGTACCTGGAGCGGACGGCCCCGGTGGACATTGCGGCTACGTTCGCGGCGCTGCTGCGGGTGAACCAGCCGTCGGCGTGCGTGGGGCGGGTGGTGACGGAGGCACTGAAGCCGTCGGAATCGGCAACGCCGCAATCCGCGGGCCGGTAGACCCAGAGCCCAGTCGTCCACAGGGTCATTAGCGTAAAATCGGAAGAATATGAGCGATTTAAAGGCTATTCGACGTGCCCTGTTGTCCGTGACCGACAAGACAGGGGTAGTGGAGTTTGCAGGAGTACTGGCCGGTCTTGGCGTGGAACTGGTGTCGACCGGTGGAACGGCCAAGGCGTTGCGCGACGCGGGCCTTACGGTGCGCGATGTCGCCGAGCTGACGGGCTTTCCCGAGATGCTCGATGGCCGCGTGAAGACGCTGCATCCGGGTGTCCATGGGGGGATTCTGCACCGCCGCGACCATCCCGATCATGTTGCTGCGGTGGCTGAGCACGGCATCGCTCCGATCGACATGGTGGTTGTAAACCTTTATGCGTTTGAAAAAACGGCGGCGCGCGAAGGTGTGACAACGCCCGAGCTGATCGAGAACATAGATATCGGTGGCCCATCGATGCTCCGTTCTGCGGCGAAGAATTTTGCCGACGTGGCCGTGGTTTCCAGTGCAGCGGACTACCCGGCACTCACCGAAGAACTCAAGGCGAATGGCGGCAAACTGAGCCTCGAAACGCGCTGGCGTCTGGCGCGTGCAGCCTTTGCAACGACCGCGGCATACGACTCTGCAATTGCTACGACCCTCGAGGCTCTACCCGCCGATCCCGCTGCTCTACCCGCCGATCCCGCCGCGCTACCCGATGATTCCGCTGTTGCGACTGCGGCGCCGGCTCTGCCAGGGGTGCTGCGCATCTCGGCGACGCTCAAGAACTCGTTACGCTATGGGGAAAACCCCCATCAGGCTGCCGCGGTGTACACCGATGGCTCCAGGAAGGGCATTGCGAATGCCGAGCAGTTGCAGGGAAAAGAGCTTAGCTACAACAATCTGGTCGATCTGGATGCATGCTGGGCGCTGGTAAGCGAGTTCGAACAGACTGCCGTAGTGATCATCAAGCACACCAACCCCTGTGGTGTAGGCCAGGGCACTACCGTCGAGCAGGCGTATCTTCGCGCCCTCGAAGCCGACCCGGTGTCGTCCTTCGGCGGTGTGATTGGCGTAAACCGCGTGGTTGACGGTCCCGCAGCGATCGAGATGGCCAAGTTGTTCGTGGAGGCCATTGTCGCTCCGGGATTCACCCCCGAAGCCCTGGCAGCGCTCCGTACAAAGAAGAATTTGCGCGTCCTTCGTATCGAGCCCACATCGCCGGCCAGAGTTCTCAAACAGATATCCGGCGGTTTTCTACTGCAGGATGAGGATCGCGCGCCGGTTACTGCCGGCACGCTTACCTATCCCACCGCGCGTAAGCCTACGCCGGATGAGACAGCCGCCCTGCTCTTCGCCTGGAAGGTCTGCAAGCATGTGAAGTCGAATGCCATCGTCTACGCGCGGCTGCAAGAAGGATTCGGACAGACGGTCGGCATCGGTGCCGGGCAGATGAGCCGCGTCGATGCGGCTCGCTTTGGAGCGATGAAGGCCGCGCTCCCGCTGGTGGGCACAGTTGCCGCCTCGGACGCCTTTTTCCCCTTCCCGGATGGGGTTGAGGCCATTGCCAATGCAGGCGCAACGGCCATTATCCAGCCTGGCGGTTCGGTGCGGGATGCCGAGGTGATTGCGGCAGCGGATCGGCTTGGCATAGCCATGGCATTCACCGGAATCCGCCACTTCCGACACGGATAGCTCACTGCTGGACTGTCGCGTTCGCACGTTCGCATCCAAACCCTGTAATGTACCGTCTAAGGTGATAGAACGAGCGATGCCAACGCGTCTTTCCAGGACCCATCCATGAGCCGAATCCGCCGCACAACCCTCCTGTCTCTAGCCGTCGCCGCACTCTGTGCGCCGATGACCGGGGGTGCGCAGTCCGCTACTTCCGCTCAGCCCGCCGACCACGCAGCGTCCTATTACCACTACGGCCTGGCAAAGATCTATGAGAACCAGGCTGAAGCGTCGGGCCGACAGGACACGGCGACACAGGCTATCGAGCAGTACAAACTGGCCCTTGATGCGGATCCTGACTCTCGCATTCTGCAGGACGGCATCGCGAACCTGTATTTTCGGCTCGGCCGAATCCGCGAGGCGGTCGCGGCTGCTCAGGATCAGATAACCAAACACTCCGATGACATTGATGCCCACCTGCTGCTCGGTCGCGTCTATCTCCGGACGCTCGGGGATGGTCAAGGCCCGCAGGCGGCCCAGATACTCCAGGCAGCGATCAAGGAATATGAAACGATCGTGCAACTTAAGCCCGGCGATCTGGAGAACAGGCTGCTGCTCGGTCAACTGTATGGCCTGAATCATGACTCTGCCAAGGCCGAGGAGCAGTTCAAGGCAGCGCAGAAGATTGATGGTAGCAACGAGGAGGTTGTGCTCAACATCGCACGTCAATACTCCGAGCAAGGCGATCTCGATCGCGCCGCGAAGGTGATCGCCGATGTGCCCGAGGGCGATCGCACGGGTCGCATGGACTTCGCGCTTGCAGAGTTGTACGACCAATTGAAGCGGCCCAAGGATGCAGCGGCGGCTTACCAGGCTGCGCTCGACGAAGATCCGGACAATACCGATGCAAAGCGCGGTCTTGCTGCGGCCCTCGCGGCGTCGGGACAGGTCGATGCCGCGGCGAAGATCAACGCGGAGATTCTGGGAACAGACCCGCAGGATACGCAGGCGCTTATCCGCGAGGCTGAGATTCAGAGACAAAAGGGCGAATATGAGCAGGCTCTGGCGACTTTGAAGAAGGCCGAGGCGCTTGTCTCTGATGGCGGCGATCCGGAGCTCACTTATAACGAAGCACTGGTGTACGACGCTCTGGGCCGTTTCGATGATGCCATCAAGACGCTGAAGCAGTTGCTGGTTGCAACGGCATCGCCGGACGGGAAGTATACGGCCGGGGCCCAGGGCAATCGCTCTGTCTTTCTCGGCCTGCTTGGAAATATTGCGCGCCAGGCGGGCGAAACTGGGCAGGCCATCGTCGCCTATCAGCAGATGGCCGATCTGGGTGGTGACTATGTGTCGCGTGCGAGCGATTCGGAAGTGGATGCCTATCGCGACGCACATCAGTGGGCGAAAGCCCTGCAGGTTGCAGCGGATGCCGCCAAGGCGATGCCCTCCAATCATGACGTTCAACTCACCTATGCGCGTCAGCTAGCGGACTCCGGCAAGGTAGAGGAAGGCCTCAAACTAGCTGCGGCACAGTTGACCGGAACCCCCGACGATCGTGAGGTCTATTTCGATCTGGCGGATATGGATGTGCGCGCCAAGCGTTGGAAGGACGCCTCGCTCGCGTTTGACAAGGCAGAGGCCCTGGCAACCAAACCTGAAGACAAAGTCTTCCTGTACTACTTCCGTGGCGACGCCGCACTGCGGGAGAAGCTCTACGATGAGGCTGAGCTGGAGTTTCGCAAGGGCCTGGCGATCGACCCCGATAACGCATCACTCGAAAATGATCTGGGCTACATGTACGCCGACCGTGGAATTAAGCTTGACGATGCAGTTGCCATGCTCAAGAAGGCCGTAGCCTTCGATCCGCAGAATTATGCTTACCTCGATTCACTCGCCTGGGCTTACTACAAGCAGGGGCAGTATGCGATGGCCGAAGATTACGAGCGCAAAGCCGCCCTCCGGAT
The DNA here is from genome assembly GCA_003138795.1 of Granulicella sp. Taxonomy (GTDB): domain Bacteria; phylum Acidobacteriota; class Terriglobia; order Terriglobales; family Acidobacteriaceae; genus Granulicella. The sequence goes on from PLHC01000046.1 coordinate 33,572, forward strand.
GCCGAACGACCCAACGCTACTTGACCATCTGGGTGAGATCGAAGCCCGGAATGGGAAGCTGCAGCAGGCCATTGTGGACTGGCAGAAGTCGTTGCAGGAATACTCGACATCTCTTGCTCCCGACGCTGACCCGGCCGACGTCGCGAAGGTCCAGCACAAACTCGAGAGAGCCCGTGTACGGTTGGCCCACTCCGGCAGCACGCCGGCAAAGTAATAAGAGGATTTCGATTAGGCTGCATCCAGCAATGGCTCATGCCGGCGGAATCACGCTAAACTCAAAGGTAATGGTTCACAATCTGCATGCTTGTGGTGTCTTCGGAGAAGAGGAGCGCAAGCTCTCTGTGCGTGCTTTTCCAGCACCGTTTAACGATGATCGCACTGCCTTCGAGCGTGACCGTGACCGCGTCGTACAGGCACGCGCATTTCGCCGCCTCGCAGGCAAGACACAGGTCTTCACAAGTCGCGCCTCGGATCACTTCCGCAGCCGATTGACGCACACGATAGAGGTCGCGCAGGTAGCGCGCCACATTGCTTCAGCGCTCAACCTCAATGTCGATTTAACTGAGACGCTGGCCTTGGTCCATGACATCGGCCATCCACCCTTCGGACATGCCGGCGAGCGCGCGCTGGACGATTGTCTGCGACGGCATGGTCTGCGTTTCGATCACAACCTCCATGCACTGCGCATCGTGGAGCGCTTCGAGCAACGCTATGCAGGGCATCGCGGTTTGAATTTGACGCTGGGATCACGAGAGGGAATCATCAAGCACTCACGTGATTACAGCGCGCAAGATCATCCGGAGCTGGCCGAATACTTTCTAAGCCAGCGTCCGCCGATCGAGGCTCAACTGATCGACCTGGCCGATGAAATCGCGTATCTCACCGCTGATCTTGACGACGGTGTTGAGTCCGGGCTACTCGAGATTGGTCACATTCGAGAGCACGTAGATATTCTTCGTCGCAGCTATATTGCGGTGGAGCACGCCCACCCCGAGGCCGAGGAAAAGTATGTCTTCCACGACGCTCTACAGGCGATGCAGAAGAGACTGATTCTCGATCTCATCCAGACGACAGCGGCGAATGTCTCGCGGGCGGGCGCGAAGTCGCTCGCTGACATCCGCGAGCTTGACCATCGCGTGGCAGTCTTCTCGGCTGAAGCGGAGGCGGAACGCCTCCAGGAGAAGCGTTACCTTCACGAGACGCTCTATACCTGCCCTGCGCTTGAACTTGAGCACGCAAAAGCGGAAGAGGTGGTCAAGGAGCTCTTCGCGTTTTGGCTCAATGAGCCCGAGGAGTTACCGGAAGCGTACTTTGAGGACGTGAAGACCGAGGGCTTGGCTCGGGTCGTTGCCGACTATATTGCGGGCATGACCGACAATTTCATTTTGCTGCAGTACGCTGAGGTTCGCCGCGGAGTTCGATTGGGTCGTGTGCCATTCCCTGAGCACCTTTGAGTTGCAACCGTAATGCGTCAAGTCTTTGACATGCCCGTCTTGTATTGTTAGCGTTAGAGATGCGTCTATGTTTCTCGGTAGACGGCGCGTCCCCGTCGTCCAGCGGTTAGGACACCGCCCTTTCACGGCGGTAACACGGGTTCGAATCCCGTCGGGGACGCCAAGCATTCTAAAGGCTTTAGTCGAAACCGAGCCAAAATCTGATGGCTTGAAATGGTTTGATAAGAAAAAGCCCGCCGTCAGCCTCCATCTTCCTTCCTTTGCTCCCCATAATTATTTGCCTCGCGACGCGAGTGTGTGCTGTCCGGCTCACGTCAGAGACGGCCTGCGTGTATATACACGTTCATCATGATGATCTTGAATTTGGCCTGGCGGAGAAGTTCCTGGATCGTCTTTCCGTCCTCACCGTAGGCATCCCCTTGATGTGCTCAGCATGAATGGGTAAAAGAGATTCGTGCTGGCTCAAATTTGTTCACCATTCCGACCCCGATACGATTCTTCATCGTTGCTGATTCATAGTCCAAATGACCGATTAGCGATCAGATAAGCCGGATATCGGCTCAATTTCATGGACCCAATTAATACGATAACTACTGTATTTTCAGCTAGATGCAATTATCCGTTATGGTCACTGTAACAGCTCTGTCATCTTTATTTTGAGTTTGTGATAGGCGACACATCTGCTCCTGTGATTCTCCACTAACTTTATCGACATTGATGGTTTGGCCGACCGCAAGCAATAGATTAAACAAACTAACGCGCCAAATAGAGGTGTTACAGTATGTGGCATTTGCCCCGTAGAATATCGATGTTCTTCCTTGTGGTTGCGCTGGTCGGGGTTCTGACCACATGCGGTACTCGCATGGCGACCGCACAGACCTTGCAGCATTCGTCCTCCGCGACGGTGCAAAACCCCGACGATTACGTTGGCAACGACACGTGCGCCACTTGTCATCAGGATGTAGCTGATGGCTTGGCCAACAATCCCCATTCCAAGCTGGCGCTCAAGCATGGCGGAACTGGCGCCACCTGCGAGAGCTGCCACGGTGCAGGCAAGGCCCACGTCGATGGCGGTGGCGATGTCACCAAGATCGTCCGCTTCGACAAGCTCACGCCCAAGCAGATCGATGAGACCTGCCTTGGCTGCCACGCCAATACTCATCCCAACTTCCTCCGTTCCCCCCACGCCAAGGCAGGCGTGAGCTGCCTCAGCTGCCACAGTATTCATAAATCTGTGCCGCAGACGACGCTGCTGGTCGCCACGCAGCCGAAGCTCTGCTATCAGTGCCATACCGACATCAAGCCGTCATTCGCTATGCTGTTCCATCACCCGGTTAACGAGGGCGTGGTCAAATGCAGCGATTGTCACAACGTGCATGGCACCTTCGAAAACAACAACCTCCGGGCCACCGCGGATCAAGACGCAATCTGCACCAAGTGCCATACGGACGTTCGTGGTCCCTTTGTGTTTGAGCATGCGCCGGTGAAGGGTGAAGGCTGCATGTCGTGCCATACGCCGCACGGCTCGGTGAACGCACGCCTGCTGAACATGCCGAACATCAATGTGTTGTGCAATCAGTGCCACAGTGGTGTCAGTCAGGACACGGTGCACGGGATGAGCTCGGGATCATCGGACAGCGTGCCGTGTACGAGCTGCCACACCTACATTCATGGTTCGAACATGAACGCGGCGTTCCTTCAGTAATGTGCGCCGCGCCGTCCGTTCACAATCGGACGGCGCGGTCCAGATCCCGCACCAACAGTTACGCCCAAAATTGATGGGTCCAACGCTAGCAATGTTTACTTCAAGTGAGGCTTGAGATGACAAAAAATAACTGGTTTTCTCGGCTGCCCAATGAACACCCCGTTCGTACAAAGACCCGTCGGGTCGCTGGGGGCATTGGAGTCGCCGTACTGCTGCTGATGACAGGAATCGCAGCCGCTCAGGGTTCAACCCCTACAACTGCGGATAATTCCAACGCGCCACTGGCCCCAACGCCGGTAGTCCAGGATGGGTACTTGATCCATCAGAGTGCGGATCTGGGTGGTCACTACGCCGATATCAATGGAAGCGGCGCCATGTACGACACCCTGGTCAATATCCAGTCCGGTCCTCGGGTGTTGGGCCAGACGTTTACGATGCAGGCAGTTCCGGGCAGCAAGCACGGTCTGCTTGACGAGCTGTCGGCCTTCAGCACGGGCTTCGGTGGAGACCCCAACAACTTCGCCAAACTGGACTTCTCCAAGGGCAAGCTTTACGAGTTTTCGGGTCAGTTCCGGCGCGACCGGCGGTACTTTGACTACGATCTATTGGGCAACCCGGGCATCCCCCGCGGGGAGACGATTCCCATCGGCCCGTCGACTGCCCCCACGGGTGAGTATGCATGGCCGCAGGTGACGGACTCGCCGTTCATGTTCAATACGGTGCGCCGCATGACGGACACCAAGCTGACGCTGTTTCCTCTGTCCAAGGTGACGATCCGCGTCGCGTACTCGCAGAACATCTTTCAGGGGCCGAGCTTCACCCCGAGCGGTGATTCGGTGGCTGGAACTTCTGTAATCCTTGAAGAGATCCAGCGCAACAGCACGGACGACTTCACGGGAGCGGTCGATTGGAAGCCAGTTCAGCAGACCAAGTTCACCTTTGAGGAGCAGGTCGACCACTACAAAGGCGACTCCTACTTCATCATGGATCCCGCTTACAACCGCGTGCAGGAGTCGGACGGAACCAGGGTTGCCCTGCTGGACATCTACCATAGCTCGTTGCCGTATGGCTATAACAGCACCACGGGAGCATTTGCCGCTAGCAGCAACTGCAATAGCACCAGCATGATTAACCCGTCCACGATTCTGTATGCCAATCCCACAGGCGGCCCGCCGATCATCGATCCGGCGTGCAACGTGATCAGCAGCTATACCCGCACCCAGCCGACGCGCGAGATCTTCCCCACCGAGATCTTCCGGTTCCAGAGCTCCAGCATCAGGAACATCGCCATGAACGGCAACTTCCGTTACACCAACGCGAATATGAACCTGCCGAATTTCAACGCGCAGTTCCAGGGCCTGGACGGAGCGGCTCGCTCAATCACCTATGCGGGCTATGCAAACGCCAAGCGGCAAGTGGTTGCTGCCGATTATGGCATCACCTGGCGGGCGACCAGGACCTTCAGCGTCTCCGATCAGGTGAGCTTCTCGCATGCTCACCAGCCGGGAACCAGCGAGTTCACGAGCGCACCTGAGCTGTCGACGCCCACGACGGCCGGCGCTGAAACCATCAACCACTTGCCGCTGACACCGAGCACAGCCAGTCTTCCTGAAGGTGGCGCGGCTCTCGGCGTCAAAGCGTACAACTACTTTGGCCAGAAGTTCCTGACCAATAACGCGACTGCGACCTGGGATGCCTCGGATCGCGCCACCCTCTCGCTCACCTACCGCTACCAAAATCATGTCATCGCCGAGGACTCCGGCAACATGAGCACCGGCACGTCTTTTGAGGGGGGTCTGGAAACCTACACGATCAATGAGAACGGAGGGATCTTCAACGTAGCTCTGCGTCCCACCGACAAGTGGGATATCAACGGTAGCGTCGAGGCTCTCTACAACGACAATGTCTTCACCCCGGTTGGCGCACGGCAGGAACAACACTACCGGGTACATACGATGTACAGGCCAAATTCGTGGGCAACGCTTTCCGCGGCCTTCAACGACAAGGAACAGCACAACAACACCAACAATACGGGTACCGTCTCTCTCACTCCCACCGGTGCCCCCATTGCCCTGGATCGCGTCGCTCACACGCGGATCATAAGCCTGGGCGCGGACCTGATGCCCAACCAGCACTACGGCCTGGACCTCAACTACGCGTACAACGACGTGTACACGTCAACCAATGCCTGCGCCCAAAGTGCGATTAGCGTCCTGCAAGGCGGCGCCATCTACCCTGGCATTGCAACCCCGACTGGAACCCTTTGCGCCGCCGCCACTGGACCTACCCGTCCGGCCATCCTCGCCGGACCGTTCAAGGACTTCGAGGACGCTCCGACCCAGTACGGATCGATCGCCCTGGCGCTGATTCCGACTAACAAGATCCACTCGGCTCTTGGCTACCGCGTCAGCTCTGTGAACGGCACCCGGGCCTTCACCGATACGGCCGACGTCAATGGTTCATTGGTCTCCACGTACCAGACTCCCTTTGTGAATATTGCATGGACGGTTCACCCAGGGTTGATCTGGAAAGGCGAGTACGACTACTACGGTTATGGAGAGGGCGAAGGTCATTCAGGTGCGCAGTGGTGCAACGTCAGGGCTGTTGCGCCAGGCATAACTTCAGTGACCCCTGTAGCGTGCAGTACGATCGCGGGTACCGCGATGAATGCGAGCACGCCTTATTACGGGGATACCGCTCCGCGGAACTTCCATACCAACGTTCTAACCCTATCACTGCACTACGAGTTCTAACCCTG
>PLHC01000099.1 GCA_003138795.1 Granulicella sp.
TCGACCGGTTGAGACCGCCCCGGTTTGCGGCAACTTCGAATCGGGGTGCCTTTCCCCCGTTGAAGTGACCGAACTTGCCGGTTATCGCTGGGCACTGCATAGCTCCGGCAGGATGCTGAGAATGATTCTGGATTTTTATAATGCTTCAGAACGCAATCCGCTCCACCTCATCGAGGGCGATCTGATCGTTGCGCCGATCATAGAGCCCGGTGGTCCGCGCCGACTCATGGCCGGCCATCTGCTGGGCGATCTCCAGCTTGCCGCCGTTTTGCAGGTAGGTGGTGATCCCGGTGGCGCGGAAGCTGTGGGCGCTGATTTTGGTTCGCAGTCCTGCAGCGCGTGCCCGCCGCTGGATCATCATGTGCACATTGGCCTGGGGCAGGGGAGTGCGATCCGTCAGCCGACCGTGGCGCAGGGTAGCCGAACTCTCCCTTCATCTCCCACAGATGCGGGTGACGGCCGTGTTTGTTTACTTATACGCGACCGATATATCGCTTCTGTATAAGTTCCGTCTTGCGCGGAGCGCATACGAATGACCCGGAAGATTGCTAAACGACACAAGATGACTTTTGCATCAGCGCCATAATAGCGAATTCACCAAAGACATCGCGGGCAGGCGCCGCACCAGGCCCCGCTCCGCCTTGCCCAACTGGGTGTACTCCTGCCCGACCAGCACCCGTTCAAAGTTGACCTGGAATCTAATTGTATATACAGTTAGACCCGTGGAGTTCCTCTTTGACCGTGCGAAAGACCTTCTCAACAGGAAGAAGCACGGAGTATCGCTTGGACGGACGGTCGACTTCGATTTTGAAGCGGCTTTGTTCGTGATCGATGATCGGGAAGTTTATGGGGAAGTACGGATACGCGCTATCGGGTTTTTGGATGCGCGGCTCCACGCACTTGTTTTTACCCAGGATGGCGAGAACATCCGGGCAATCAGCCTTAGAAAGGCGACCAAACATGAAGAAGATGAGTATGAACAGAGCCACTAAGCCTGTTGTAGATCATGAGAATCCTGAATGGGCCAGGAAGGATTTTGAGCGTGCGCTGCCGTTCAGCGGTCTGCCGCCCGAGCTGCGCCGGACGCTTTCTGGTCGCACTCGGGGGTCGCAAAGGACACCGAAGAAGGTGCCTGTATCGATTCGGTTGTCGCCGGATGTCGTGGAGGCGTTTCGGAGCACGGGAGCTGGGTGGCAGGCGCGTGTGGATGAGATTCTGCGCGCGCACATCAAGTAAGGTCCCGCGCTTCGCGATTCACCAGGCGGCAGGCCTGGCGCTGGTAACTGTGCAGCCTTTCGTCGCTAGTGGTGGCATAACGTTGTACCGGGTGGCGGCATAACAGTGCAGCCAGCAACTTAGGGACAAGGACGCAACGGGCCTTCACTTGGGGGCATCAACCGCCAGTGCTTTCTCATCAACCGCCAGTGCTTTCTCATCAACCGCCAGTGCTTTCTCATCTCAAGCCGGAAGCTCTCGAAACCTGCGGGAACGGAGCGTAGCCTCAAGCTGAGTAGAGCAGGCCAATTCCTTATTGCGCATCTCTGCTACTGCGAGATCTTTGGAAGCCAACCCTGACACCATCAAAGCCCGTTGATCTTCGTCCATGTAGAGGTACTCATTCTGTTTGCCGCTCAGAGACAAGTTGATCTTGGCGGAAATGTCGGAGATAAAAGTGTTGTGGGTTAACCGTGCTATGAAAAAGGTATTTAGGACACCGACCACTGCCTGTTCAGTTTTCGTTTGCGCGTCTGCATCCAAGTTATCCAAGACATCTTGAGTAACGCGAGGAACCAATAGGCTCCCATCTTGACCTACCGTGAACGCAGATGTCTCCCCTTGAATCATTCGCAACGCCCGCAGAGAACTCTTGGCAAACTCATCCTTCAGTGGGCTCTGAGTACCGCGTCGGCTGACGGCTTGTTGATTAGCAGTTTTCGACGGCGTCTGCGCAAGGGTCGGCAGAGCAATTAGGGCGAAGCAGAGCACAGATATTCTCATTGTGCTCTGAGGTTATATCGGATTCAATGCGAGAAGCAGGTAAAACGGACGAGTAGGGAGTCAAGCACCATCCGACGAAGCCTCTGCTGGGCTTCTACGAGGCCGTTTTCCGGCGTTTGGGTGTTCGCAGAGTCGGGAGGCCCGGAGATGACCTGTTGCTTTGAGCGCTATCTGGCGTAAAGATTTGAGCGATAAGTGGCGTAAGAGATGCGCTGAGCACACCGCTAGCAGCCCGTGGTAGAAGTGTCTGACTTCCAGATGAGCCGACGTCGTGGTCTGAGGGGGTGGTGGGTGCCTAGAGAGGCGAGAACCGGAGTGGTGCGGGATTCTACTGTGCCGTTGGGTTGATAGCGGCAGGTAAGACACTCAAGAAGGCGCAAAACAAGCCTTGCAGCGCGGTTTTTTAGCTCTCGCGGAGTGCCTGCGCCCAGCATCGTCCGCAGCACTAGGCTGAGATTGAATGCGCCGACGTGAATCAGCAGACGCTTCAGAATATTGTCCCGTCCGCGCAAAGTGCAGCGCCGCATCCCACCCGTCTCGTAGCAGTGAGCAAAGCTGCGTTCGACAAACTCTCCCCGCCTTCGCAGTAACTGTTTGCCATAATCTCCAGTCACTCTGCTCTGGTTGGCATTTACCGCTTGCTCCTCAGACTGCTTGCCTTCCCAGTTGCGCTTGCCCGCCTGCTTTCTTGCTGGAATATAACTAAGTACTTCGCTCTCCCCAACCCACT
>PLHC01000127.1 GCA_003138795.1 Granulicella sp.
AATCGGTTAAGGGAGGTCTAAGCGAAAGAGGCCACAGCGGACGCTTCGTCGTCCTTCACGTCGAAGACGGTGACCAACTTCGTGATGACGAGCAGGTCACGCACCTTCTTCGTAAGGTTCAGTAGCTTGAGTTCGCCGCCGGCGTTCTTGACAGCGGTGAACGCGCTGACTAGTTCGCCGAGCCCAGAACTGTCAATGTAGTTCACATCGCCCAAGTTGAGCAGAATCTTCTTCGATCCCTTCGCCACGATATTCCGCACTTCTTCGCGCAGCGTCAAGCCGCCTTCGCCGAGTGTGATCTTGCCACTCAGGTCCAGAATTGTAACGCCATTCACTTCCCGGGTTGTGAACTTCATGCTCATGAGTGCGTCTCCTTTTGAATTCTGCGTTTGACCAGCCTGATCTCTGTTCCCGGGTTCAACTGGTGGAATTGTACCTCATCCATTATGGCGCGCATGAGAAAAACACCCCTTCCAGACGTGCGCAGGATGTTTTCCGGCGTAAGCGGATCGGGAAGTTTGTCCGGATCCAGCCCGGAACCCTCATCCGCGATTTGAATGGTCAGCGCATCGTCAGTTATGCCGAAACTTGCGGTCACATGCTTGGTCGGATCGTATCGGTTGCCATGCACAATCGCGTTTATGGCGGCCTCGCGCGTGGCCATGGCGATCTGGCTTGCGGTGTCTTCATCGAAACCCGCATCGCGAGCCAATTTTTCGGCAGTCTCTTCAAGAATCTCAACGCTGCCAAGCACGGAGTCGAGCGTGATGCTCGTGCGGTTTGCCGTCGAATCTGTCAAAGCAGTCCGTCCATCCTTAGGAGTGTAACTCGAGTTTCTGCCGCGAGAAAGTGCTGCTACTGTGCAAACTCCGGCGCAGGTTAGACGCATATCGCGGCGCGAGGTGTTAGGACAAAGGCTTGAGCGATTGCAGTAGGGTGGGGATGAGTTCCGAGACGGTGGGATGGATGTGCATGGCGCGCGAGATGGTGGTGTAGGGCGCTCGGGCGTACATGATGTCGAGGAGGCAGTGGATGGCCTCGTCGCAGCCGACGCCGAGGAGTGACGCGCCAAGAATGAGTTTGGTTTCGGCGTCGACGAGGACCTTCATGAAGCCGAGGCTCTCGCCTTTCTCGATGGCGCGATTGACGCGGGACATGGAACGCGTTGCGATGAGTGTCGGCTTACCGGATTTGCGGGCTTGAGCTTCTGTTATGCCGATGCGCGCAAGCGGCGGATCGAGGTACATGGCGTAGCAGGGGATGCGGTCGGTGACGCGGCGCGGAGACTCACCCTTCTCCCGGTCGAGCAGGTTGGCGGCGACGATCTCGAAGTCGTTGTAGGCGGTGTGGGTGAAGGCGCCACGGCCGTTGCAGTCGCCAAGCGCGTAGATGCCGGGAACGTTGGTGCGGAGTTGGTCGTCGACGAGGATGTAGCCGCGGTCGTCGGTGGCGACGCCGACGCTCTGGAGGCTGAGATCGTCGGTGTTGGGCGTGCGTCCGACGGCGAGCAGGAGGTGCGAGCCGGTGATGTTGGGCTCGCCGCTGGTACAGTTGGTGCCGACGGTGACGCCGTCTTCGTGAGGAGATAAGTGAATGCACTCGGAGCTGGTGCGGATCTGAATGCCCTCGGCTTCAAGGATGCTCTGCACACAGGCGGAGACGTCCTCGTCTTCGTGCGCGACGAGGCGAGGAGCCTTCTCGATGATAGTGACGTCGCAGCCGAAGCGGCGGTACATCTGGCCGAACTCGATGCCGATGTAACTGCCGCCGACGATGATGAGGTGCTGCGGCAGCGTGTCGAGTGCGAGGAGGCTGCTGTTGGTGAGGAAGGGCGCGTTGTTGATGCCGGGGAGATCGGGGATGGTGGCGCGACCGCCGACGTTGAGGAATATCTGCTTTGCTGCGAGGAGAGCATCCGGGTTGCCGTTGTTGCGGACGCGGACGGTAGTGGGTGATTCAAGGCTGGCGGTGCCGGTGAAGACAGTGATCTTCGGGTTGTCGCGAAGGGATTTTTCGACGCCGTTGCGAGATTTGGAGACGATGGCCTCGCGGCGTGCGTTGACGGCCTTGATGTCGACCTCAATCTCGGTATCGATGGAGACGCCGTAGTCACCGGAGCGGCGTGCAACTTGCGCGGAATAGGCGCTGGCGATCATGGCCTTGGTGGGCGTGCAGCCGGTGTTGACGCAGGTTCCGCCGAAGAGCTTGCGCTCGATGAAGGCGACGGTCTGGCCGGCTGCGGTGAGACGAGCGGCGAGCGGGGGACCAGCCTGGCCGGCCCCAATGATGATGGCGTCGAAAGCTTGCGTGGCGGTTTGCGTTATGGTCGGCATAGGGCTCACTTGTAGAGGAGATAGGGTGTGCGGGCGGACTGGAATTGGTCGAGCGCGGTGGTCCACGAAAATGAGATGTTGCGCGGGTCATCGCCGCGCTGGAGAGCGTCGAGGGTGGCGCGGTTGGCGATGAGGCGCAGTGTTTTGTCGAGCTGGAATTCGGTTGGGTAGAGATGGTGAAGGACGCTGAGAATCTCGATACCGAGTTCGGGGGAGTCGAGTAGCGTGCGGTCGGTGAGGGTGATGCGTACGGCGTCGATGGTCTGGCCGTGGAAGGGATAGTGGTTGGCGTCTTCGGCTACGGTGGTGGTGGTTGCGGCAAAGGTGACGCCGGGGATGTGGCGGGCGGTGAGTGCATCGGCGACGTCGGCGGCGTGTAGCCATGCGGCGCCGAAGAGCTCGAAGGGAGTGCTGGTGCCGCGACCGACGGAGATGTTGGCGAAATCGAGGAAGCCGAGGCCGGGATAGAGCGTGGCAGCGGTGAGGTTGCGCAGGTTGGGGCTGGGGTTGGTCCAGGGGAGACCCGTGGCGTCGAAGTATTCGGTGCGCGACCAGTGCTGCATGGGAATGACGGTGAGGTGCGCGTCGAGATGCTTCGTTCCGTCGATGTAGCGAGCGAGTTCGCCGAGGGTGAGGCCGTGGCGTACGGGCAGCGGCATGTAGTCGGTGTAGGACTCGAGCCCGGGGTCGGAGACGGGGCCCTGTACCTGCTCGCCGCCGATAAGGTCCGGGCGGTCGAGGAGGATGATCTCGAGGTCGTGGTGGTACTCGGTCTGCTCGCGGGCGGCGGCTTCGAGGAAGTAGCCGGTGAGGGTCTCGTAGGTGTAGAAGCGAACGCCGGCGTCCTGGAGATCGATGACGACGGCATCGAGGTCTTTGAGTTGCTCGTGCGAGGGACGCTTGTCGGCATCGTGCGGGCCGTAGAGGCTGGTGACGTGGAGGCCGGTGGTTGGGTCGGTTTCGGCGGCGAAGCTGGTGGAGTCCTGCTTGCCGAAGATGCCGTGCTCGGGGGAGAAGAGCGTCGTGAGGTGCGCGGTCGGAACTGATTTCGGCAGGTCGATGGCGAGGATGTCAATGGTGCGGCGGCTGTGGGCGTCGAGGCCGGTCTGGTTGGTGAGCAGGCCGAGGGCGAGATGGCGGTTGTGGTGGTCGGCGGCTTCGGCGAGGGCGGCGAAGTGGGTTTGTTCGAGGACGTCGAGGCCGGTTAGAGCTGGCGGGAACGGTCGAGCTTCGCTCAATAGCCCACGCTCCACCCCAGCGAGCAAGGACCGCTCGCCGGGGACCCCGGCCTGCCCGGCGATGAGACCGCCGGGCGAGGATGGGGCACCCGAGTCCGGCGCTGATCCGTAAAGTTGAAGAGCCTCAGCAGCGGCGGTTGCGACTTCGCCGCGCAGGTTGGAGATGGGGCGGTTGCCGCGTGGGTGAATCGCGTTGGCGAGCAGGATGACGTAGGTGTCGGAGGCGGGGTCCATCCAGAGCGAGGTGCCGGTGAAGCCGGTGTGACCGAAGCTGCCGATGGGGAAGATCATGCCACGTGGCTTAGAGAAGGCAGTGTCGATGTCCCAGCCGAAGCCGTGCAGATCCTGCCCCTTGATGGCCGGATAGTGGGGCGCGAGGCCGGGGGCGGCGGGCTCGTCTTCTGAAGTCGGGGCGGCCATGGCAGCTTGTTCGGCTGCGTTGGCGGCGGGGAGTTGCCCAGGGTCGTGGCCGGGCTGCTCCGGTGTGGTCATGAGCTCGAGCGTGGATTGCTTGAGCGGGAAGTTGCTGGGACGGCCGGCGAGTCGGTCGAGAAGAGCTTGCGCAAAGAGCGAGACGTCATGCGCGGTGGAGAAGACTCCTGCGTGTCCGGCGACTCCACCCATGCGGCGTGTGGTGGGATCGTGGACGGTGCCGCGGAGAAGATGGTCGAAGTCGGGGTTGGTGGCGGCGGTGCCTTCGTTGTCGTGGGCTTCGGGAGCGATGCGCTGGAGTAGTGAGGTGCTCCAAGTGCCGGGGGCGCAAGCATACGCCATGCGGCCACGAGGCTTCGGCGCCCACGCGATGGCAGCACCGATGACGTGATGCGGGCCGCAGGCTTTGACTACGGGAAGATAACGGGTTTCGGTCATGCCCAGTGGCTTGAAGATGTGCTGCTGCGCGTAGACGTCCAGCGGTTGGCCGCTGAGGGTTTTGACGAGGTCGCCAAGGAGGATGAAGTTGACGTCGGAGTAGCGGAAGACTTCGCCGGGTGTGGACTGTAGCGGCGTCGTGAGTGCGCGGTGGATGCCTTCGGCTTTGTTGGGTTTTGCGAGACCCCAGGCGTCTTTGAGGTCGATGTCCGGGGCTTCGCCGGAGGTGTGGGTGAGCAGCATGCGGATGGTGACCTGCGCCCGCTCGGGGTCGTGTGTGGGGTTGAAGGCGGGGAGGTATTTTTCGATCGGGTCGTCGAAGTTGAGCTTGCCTCGCTCGTAGAGCTGCATGATGGCGGCGGCGGTGCTCAGGCATTTGCTGAGTGAGGCCATGTCGAAGATGGTGTCTTCGGTCATGGATTCGGCGGGCGAGGGCTTACCGTCGAGGCCGGGCTCGTCGGCGAGCTTGCGGTCGCCGTAGGCTTGCTTGAAGACGATGTTGCGGTTGTGGCCGATGAGGACGACGGCTCCGGGGAGTTTGTGGGCGGCGATGGCGTCGTTGATGAGCGTGGAGACGGGGGTGAAGTCGGGGGTGGGAGCTGGCGCTTGTGTAGGTGCAATCGCTGCGGGTGAAGCAGGTTCCTGAGCTACGCCTCGGAATGACAGGCAGAAAAGCAAAGGCAGGACAGCTGCAGCTATCGCGCGGCGCCTGAATTGCTTGCCGAAGATGAGACTGGCGATCGAGCCGATGCCGAAGGTCACGATGGCTCCGATCAGGACGTACCAGGTCCAGGCGATGTGCGGGATGGTGATGGGACCGAGATGCACGGGAAACACTCCTTGCCAGAGCCAGAGGTTGAGGATGAAGCCGAAGACCATGCCGATGGTTGCGCCGGTCTGGGTGGCGAAGCGCGTGAGGGTGCCGAGCAGGAAGACGCCGAGCAGGCACCCATAGGCAACAGACGCGATGGAGAGACCGATCTCGACGACGTGGCCTTTGCCGCCGACGGCGAGCGAGTAGACCGCGATGGCGAAGAGAACGAGAGCCCAAAGGACGGTGGAGGACTTGCTGATGATGGCGCGCTCGCGGTTGTCGGCGCTGGGGCGGAGGTGCATGTAGAAGTCGACGACCGTGGTGGACGAAAGGCTGTTGAGCGCGGCGGAGAGATTGGACATGGCGGCCGCGAGAATGGCGGCAACGAGCAGGCCGGCGATACCGATGGGCATCTCACGGACGATGAAGGTGGGGAAGATTCTGTCGGCACTTGAGAACACCGCGGGGTGTTGCCCGTAGAAGACGTAGAGGCCGGCGCCAATGAGGAGGAAGAGTGAGAACTGGATGAAGATGACGACGCCGGAGCTAAGCAGGGCGAGGCGCGACTCGCGTAGATTGCGGGCGGCGAGCATGCGCTGCACCATGAGCTGATCGGTTCCGTGCGAGGCCATGGTGAGGAAGGTTCCGCCGAGAACGCCTGCCCAGAAGGTGTAGGTCGTGGTGAGGTTGAAGGCGAAGTTGAGCATGTGGAACTTGCCTGCGGCGGAGGCGACAGTGTGAATCTGCGTCCAGCCTCCGCTGACGTGCGAGCCGAGCGTGGCGATGGCGACGAAGGTTCCGCCGATGTAGATGGCCATCTGCACGACGTCGGTCCAGATGACCGCGGCCATTCCACCTTCAAAGGTGTAGAGCAGCGTGAGTAAGGAGATGATGCCGATGGAGAGGACGTCGCGTGTGCCGATGGCGATGCCGACGATGATGGAGACCGCGAAGAGGCGTACGCCTTCGGCTGCGGCGCGGGTGAGCAGGAAGAGACCGGCGGTGACCTTGTGCAGTACGGGCCCGAAGCGGCGGTCGATGAGTTGGTAGGCGGTGAGCATCTCGCCGGCGAAGTAGCGCGGTAGGAAGAGCATGGCCACGACGATGCGGCCGATCATGTAGCCGATGACGATTTGCAGGAAGCCGAAGTTGCCGGCGAAGGCGACGCCAGGGATGGAGATGATGGTGAGGGTGGAGGTTTCGGCGGAGACGATGGAGAGCGAGATCGCCCACCAGGGGATGGTGTTGTTGGCGAGGAAGTAGCTGCGGAGCGAGCGGTCGGCGGGAGCTCCAGTACCGGGCTTTTTGCGGAAGCGCAGGCCGAAGAGCGTGATGCCGATGAGATAAACCGCGATGAGCGCGAGATCGAAGGCTCGAAGATGCTGCGAGACGACGAGGAGTGCAAGTGCGGAGATCGAGTTGGCCAAGCGGTATCTCCTCCTGCTAGGGTGTTGGCGTTGGAGTCGCGGGCTGGGCGGATGCGGGCGGGGGCGGTTCTGGAATGCCCAGATCGCCGGCCGGGGGAAGGGTTCTGGAGTCGGCCCACTGACGCTGGGCGCTGCGGACCTTGTCTACGCGTGCGTACCAGAGAGCGATGGTGTAGTCGTAGTGCTCGAGGATGGGGCGCAGGCCAGAGGGACGGTAGGTGCGCTGCCATTGCTGAGCGAACATATCGCGGAGCTGCGAGTAGGTGCCGATGATGTCCTGGAGGCGGCCGTTGACGCCGTTGATGTCGGAGAGTTCGCGCGAGGTGGTGCGGTGGAGCTTGGGGTCGGTGGAGTTGGCGGCGATGGTGGCTCGACTGTAGGAGTCGGCCACCTCGTCGGCGAGCTGGAACTTGAGACAGAGGAAGTCGATGCGGCGCGCGCCGAGGTCCATGGCGTCGATGGCGTCGGGCTCGCGGAGGTTGGGCTCGGTGGCTTTGGCCTGGGCGATCAGGGTGAGGGCGTGCTCGGCGTGCAGGCGAACGGCGGAGGCGATGGGATGCATCTTCCCGGCGATGACCACGCCGTCCTTGGACCAGGGGTCAACCCAGAAGAGGCCGTCGGTTCCTTCCGTGTTGGTGATGACCTTGTTGTCGTGGAGGAGGCTCATGGCGGCGGTGAGCTCGTCTTGAGCCTGGTTGAGCAGGTCTGTGGAATCGCCGTGGAAATCCTGCGCGAAGCTCTGCTGGAAGGCGGGGATGGAGGATTCGCCGGGCTGCCAGGCGGCGGCTGCACCGAAGAGGATTCCGTACCAGTTCTGGTTGGCGAGTGATTCGCCGTCGTCGTTCCAGAGGGTGTTGAGCTGGCCGGTGGCGCCGAAGCGCTGGCCGTCGCGGGTGAACTGCTGAATGTCGTCGAGTGCGAGTTGCTGGTTGGGATAGACCTGGCGGTAGTTGTTGATGGAGGGCGCGACCCAGGTCTCGATGCCGGCGTCGGTGTAGGGCTTGAGCTCGGCGGCGAAGCCCTTGGGCTTGGGCGTGTAACCCCACGCGACGGCGATGGTCTGGTCCTTGATGGAGGGGGGCAGAGCCTTGAGGAGTGCGGGAGCATCCTGCGCGACGTCGCCCCAGAAGAGGATCTTGCGATGCAGCGGCTGGAGGCTGATGACGATGCGCTGGAGGAAGTCGAGATACACCGGAGCGAGGCCGCGGACGTCGACGTCCGGCTTGGTGCGGCCAACGCCGAGGTCGACGGTCTCGTCGCCGCCGATATGCAGGAATGGACTGGGATAGAGCGCGGCGAGCTCAGTGAACATCTGGTTGATGAGCAGGATGGAGCCGGGTTGACCGGGCGCGAGGACTGCGCCGTGGGGTGTCTCGGCGAGATCGGCGTAGGTCTCCCAGACGAGGGTCTTGTGGAGATGGCCGAAGGCTTCCTGCTCGGGCACGACGGTGATGTGATATTGCGCGGCGTAGGCGACGAGCGCGCGCGCATCATCGGCGGAGATGCTTCCTTCTGGCGACGCGGGCAGGGGGTTGGAGGCGTACTGCTGGGTGTTTTCGAAGTAGGGCGAGTAGAGGTTGACCTTGTAGGCGGCGAGCGTGCGGATGAGCTTCTTCTGGAAGTCGAGGGTGTCGACCGGGCCGCGCGAGAGGTCGTCGTGCAGGCCGCGGTATTTCATGGCAGGCCAGTCGTGGATTTCGGCTGCGTGGAGGACGAGGCCATTGGGCGAGCTCTCGATGAGCTGCTTGGCGGTTTGTGCGGCGTAAAAGAGGCCTGCGGCGGATGCTCCGGTCAGGGTCAGAATTCTCTTGGAGTAGCTGATCGTGTAGCCTTCGGGGCGCATCTCGTCGGTGAAGCTGGGATCAGGATGCTGGGCGAGACGCTGGAGGACGATGCGCAGGCCGTTGCCGGGGAGAACGCCTCGGGTGCCGAGGGTTTGGCGCAGGTCGTCAGCCGCGAAGGTGTCTTCGGGGTTGCAGGCGGTGCAGGCGACGATGACTCCGCTGGTCAGCGGCTGATCGGGGAGTTGCACGATCTGGCGCGGCAGTGGGATGAGGTGCAGCGGCGATTGGGCGGCGGCGAAGGGTGCAATCAGAGTTGTTGCGCAGGCCAGAAGCGTGGCGATGGGAGAAAGTCGCATGGAGTAACGGTACACGCCGAGCGGCTTTGCATGGAAGTTACGCGAGCTAACGGGCTGCTCGGCATCGGCATCCAACGAGACCAAGGAGCTGATCATGAGCGAGACGCATGTTGAGCACGAGAAGGACTACAAGGAACTGAGAGGCGAAGAGGGGCTGAAAAAGATTGCGGAGTTGCTGAAGGGCATTCGCATCGCCATGGTGGCAACCCTCGCGAAGGATGGGTCGATCAGCGCCCGGCCGATGGAGGTGCAGGAGGAGGACTTCGATGGAACGCTGTGGTTCCTGACGCGATCGAGCTCGGAGAAGGTAGACGAGATCGGACAGGACCAGCATGTGACACTGACGTTCGCAGATCCTTCGGAATCGAGGTTCCTGACGCTGAAGGGGCGCGCGACCATGACGCATGATCGGGCGAAGATCGATGCGTTGTGGAAGCCGACGTTAAAGGACTGGTTTCCGAAGGGTAAGAACGATCCGGAGATTGCAGTATTACGTGTGGACGTGAGCGAGGCCGACTTCTGGGAGGCTTCGGGCAGCAGGTTGGCCAGGAGCGCGAAGTACCTTGCTGCCGCGGTGACTGGCGGTAAGACGTCGGTTGGAGAATCAGGGCACGTGCTGGTCTAGATGGGTGCTGTGCCGTTGATGATGGTCACTCCGGCTGGTGGCGTGAAGGTGAAGTCGCTGTCCGTGGTGGGGATGTTCTCGTGGATGGCGGTGAAGGTGAAGCTGGTGGTTGCACCATCGGTTTGCTCGATGCGCATCGCCTGGATTTGTCCGGATGGGTCGACGGTGAGAGCGATGGAGTGGAGGCCTTGCTGGCTGCCTTTGGGGGTTCCAGAGAGCGTGTAACCGCCGTTTACCAAGGTGAGCGTGAGGCCGTCGAGTTCCTTGCTGAGTTCGGTGTGTCCGAGCAGAAAGCGCAGTGGCGAGCGAAGGTCGTCGAGCTGCCTGGCGGGGGTGCGCTGGGCCTGGGCGTCGCCGGGGGTGTAGCTGATGGCGGATCTGCCGTCGAGGACGAAGAGCTTGCCGGAGGGCGCGTCGTAGGCCCAGCGCATGCGGCCGGGCTTGCGGAGGGTGAGGGTTCCGCTCTCGGTGCGGTCGATGCCCATTCCCTGATAGCGCTCGGTGAAGCGGGCGGTGAGGGATTGGAGATGGTTGTAGTGCGCGTCGACCTTATGGGCGATAGCGGGCGCGGTGGGCGTCTGAGCGGTTGCGGTTACAGTGAGTGCGAGCAGAAGCAGTAGCTTTTTCATGGTGTGACGGTTCATGTGTGAATGGGGTACCCCTCCCCCCCCTTATTTTGTAAAGTCTCTGCTTTCAGCAGTTAGAAAAACGGAGCTTGTAAAGTATTCAGGATAAAGGATTTATCGGTAAAGTTTTCTATTCGCAGGAGTTAGCCGCGCCGCATGTTTCCCAGCTTCTTATTGTAGCGATTTGCGCGGGCAGGTTTTGTCAAGTCTGCGCGGATTCGCTCTTGGACTCGGGGTGAGCGTTCGCCCGGCAGATTGAGTCTGGAAGTTCGTTCCAGAGGGGTACTCAGGATTGTTGGCTGGATGGATTGAGATGAGCATGTATTGGCCTTTCCGGCTCCTGTGATGCTGAGCACTGCGGCCATACGAGTGAAGGAGGAGAGTTTGTTCAGGCCAGAACGTTCCCGGCTGGAGCCAGCCGATGCACCGCTTATGCAAACCAAGGATCCTTGGAAGTCTGAGAAGTTTGTTGGTTTTGTGCTTGTCGATCGCAGCGCTGATAAGCGTCCAGGCGCAGACAAGGTCAGTTCCGATTCTGGCCTATCATCGATTTAGTTCGGTGCGAACCGATTCGACTTCTACAGTTCCGACGGCAGCCTTTGAAGCGCAACTGCAATGGCTTTCAGATCACCAGTACCGCGTATTGCCGCTCCGTTCCATTCTCGCGACGCTTCGTGAGCCAAACGCGACATTCGCGCTGCCCGCAATAGCGATCACCGCGGATGACGGAGATGAGTCGGTATACACCGATATGTACCCGCTGGTGCTCAAATTTCATGTCCCCGTCACACTTTTCATCTTCCCGTCTGCGGTTTCGCGCTCCTCCTCGGTGCTGACGTGGGAACAGATCAAGACGATGCAGGGATCAGGACTGGTGGACGTACAGTCCCACACCTACTGGCACCCGAACTTCCGAACCGAGCGCGCACGACTTTCTCCCTCAGCCTATCGGGCCTTCGTCGACTTCCAGCTTCAGAGGTCGAAGAAGGTGTTGGAAGAGAAGCTGGGGACCAAAGTGGACTCGCTGGCGTGGCCTTATGGAATTTACGATCCGGAGCTCGAAGCGGCTGCGGCAGAGGCTGGCTACGAAGCGGCGTTTGGTTTTGGAGGGGGTTTGGCCCGTTCCGGGTGTGATATGTTTGCTATTCCTCGAATACCTGTAGCCGGAGCGGAGCTGGGATCTCGTTTTGCCGCCATGCTTGCAGAGCCAACGACACATGGAGAAAAGAGATGAGCAATTTCACCGGGCGATATCTTATTTTTGGATTTCTGGCCTGTCTGGCCTCATCTGCCAATGCACTGGATGGTCGTGTGCTCAATGCGAAAACGCATGCGGGAATCGCGGGAGCGACGGTCACGTATGGGACTGCTGTGGTAACGACCGACGGCAGCGGACGGTATCGTTTCGATGGTGCGGGAGATACGGTGTTCGCTCGAGCGGTTGGATTCAAAGCTTCTAAAGTGGCGGCTTCAAGGAACGGAACAACCGATATCGAGCTCGCGCCCTTCCAGCCAAGAGCTTTGTACTTGTCGGTCTACGGGGTGGGGTCGAAGGCGCTCCTCGGGTCGGCGCTGGCGCTTGCTCACGAGGGATCAATCAACGCCGTCGTGGTGGACGTCAAGGGCGACCGCGGCATCATTCCTTATCCCACAGCGATCCCCCTGGCGCTCAAGGACGGCGCTCGCAAGATGACAACCATTCCTGATCTTTCCGCGCTGGTCGCGCGGCTTCATCACGATGGCATTTACACCATTGCGCGG
The DNA here is from genome assembly GCA_003138795.1 of Granulicella sp. GTDB lineage: Bacteria > Acidobacteriota > Terriglobia > Terriglobales > Acidobacteriaceae > Granulicella. Next base: position 11,835 of record PLHC01000127.1, read on the forward strand.
ATTGTGGTCTTCAAGGACATGCCCCTCACCACGGCGAGGCCCGATCTAGCAGTGAGGCGCAGCAACGGAGCGGTTTACGTGGATCGGGAAGGGCTGGCCTGGGCAGATCCGTTCCAGCAAGAAGTGCGCAACTACAACATCGCAATCGCGGTCGAGGCAGCCCGCGCAGGGTTCGATGAAATCCAGTTCGACTATGTCCGGTTCCCCGGCATTGGCGAAAATCTCCGCTTTGCGCAGGAGCCAACCGAAGCGGCGCGGGTGAAAGCGATCGATGACTTCCTGGCGCAGGCGCGGGAGCAATTGGCACCCTACAATGTCTTTCTCGGGGTTGATATCTTCGGCTACGTCCTTTGGAATACAAACGATACGGGGATCGGCCAGCAACTGGAGGAGATTATCAAGCACGTCGATTACATCTCGCCGATGCTGTATCCGTCGGGCTTTCAATTTGGAATTCCGGGCGTTCCCAAGCCCGTCGACCACCCGTATGAGATCGTACGAGACTCACTCGATAACGCGACTCGGCGGGTGAAGATATCGCCGGAACGGTTCCGGCCATGGCTGCAGGCCTTCACGGATTATGCTTTTGATCACCGTCGTTTCGATTCCGTCGAAGTTCAAGCCCAGACACGAGCGGCAAGGGACTTTGGAGCCGACGGCTGGCTGCTTTGGAATCCTCGAAACCAGTATGGGAATTTGGGTTTGGCGAGTGCGCAGGGCGACGAGGTGAAGGCCGGAAAGTAGCCGGGCGGCCAATCCGGACGGGCCGCTTCTCAGTGGAGGCCGTCCGCCGTCTCCTGGCTTAAGGCTTCTTTCTCGATCCATCCATGAATCCAGTGTTGCGCAGGATCCGCCTGATCTTCTTTGGAGAGATGGAGAGTTTCTGGGCGACCAGGGTCACATTTTTCCCGACGCTGTTCCACACCTTCGGAATCACGAGTTCGGCGAATTCTTCCTGAATCTGCTGGAAGCTCTTGTTGCCCAACTGTCCGTCCGACCACAATCTCAGTGTCTGGTCGATGCCGGTGGAGCGGAGGATCTTGGCCTTGAGCCGGCTGAGTTCTGTTGCCAGATGATCGCGGTCTTCTTCGGTAAGGAGGGCGGCAGCTTTGGAGGCATAGTCCCTGGCGGTCTCCCACTCCGGCGGGAAAAAGTCCGCGGCTGCCGATCCGCGGGCGAGATAGGCTTCGGCGAGCAGCCGCCTGTTTTGTGTGTGTTGTGCGAGTTCGATCGCCTCATCCGCATACTGCACGGCACGATGGGCGTGCAATGCGGCGTTCGGAGACTCCCCCAACTCTTCATCCACATGCGCAAGTTCCACGGCGGCCTGGAGTATGCGCGAACGCGCCATCAAGATCACATCATGCCGCTCTTGCCCGAGCGCAAACGCCTTCCCCGCCTCGGTGAAGGCTTCATCGATCTCGCCGCTTTCCAGGTGCAGGTGTCCGGCGTTGACCAGCACGGAGCCCGTGCCACCCTGATGCTGGTGCAGTGCATAGATATCGCGGGCCTTGCGGAGCAGTTGGAGCGCCTCGCGCAGAATCAGCAGGTACTCGGCGTGAACGGCTCCGCGAACGTGATCGCTCTTCCACTGGGCTTGCATGTCGAGCGCGATAAGACGTTTTACGTAGGCAGCGTTGACCAGCGCACGAGCAAGATTTGGGTGATTGGCGTGGGTTTCAGAGTAAATCGCGATGGCGCGCTCGAAGTGCTCAAGAGCGAGAGCATAGTCGCCCGAACGGCGGATAAAGCGGCCTCTTGCAGACTCGATGTTTCCGAGCGAGAGGGCGTGACCGGTGACGCGGAGCTCGGCTTCGGCCTCGTCGAGAAGGTCCAGCGCGTGGCGGCGCTCGCCTTTCTGAAACACCAGCCAGCTTTCGTGGATCTTTGTAACGGCTACCAGCTTGGGAGCGTTGGCATTCTGGGCCGTCGCTCGCGCTGCGGTGATATGGAATAGTGCGAGTTCGTACTCACCCTTCTTTCGCAGAGCCCGTCCCATCCAGAAGTTGGCAACGAAGACCAGGTGAGTGGGGAGCAGACCTTCGCCGGCACGTAGAACGATGTCGAGGAGCGATATGGCGCGGTCGAGATCTTCACGGGCAAGGGCCCGGAATGCTTCCACCAACCTCAATCTCAGGAAGTCCAGGAAGCGAAGCTGGACGCGCTCATTCTCCGGAAATCCGGCGAGACAGACGTCCAGGAAGGCAATGTCCCGATAGCCGAGATCTGTCCACTGGGCCAGGCAAAGAAGGATCGCAATGGCGTCGGGATCGCGGTAATCCAGCGCTTGTCCATGACCGAATGCATCGTCCAGAAGCGCAAAGCCGGCACGTATGTTTCTGGAGATGAGACTATCTTCCAGCTCCTGCAGAAGCGTGGATTGCAGTATCTGCTCTGGCATCATTCTCTACTATAGCTGATGGGGAGAATGTCATCGTGTGCAGCAATCGGGCCGCCGCGTTCCCCGTCCGAAGCGGGCGGGACGCAATTGCGCCTGATCTTCTGCCTTGCTAGGTTTGATCTATAGCTGGTCAATCAGCCAGCGACTCGAAACCAACCAACGAATAAGTCAGGGGCTTTGCAATGATTCATGTGGCAAAAAACATTTACAGGTTCGGCAATGGCGTGGCAGACGGCAACGGCAAGATGACGGAGCTATTGGGCGGAAAAGGCGCCGGCTTAGCGGAGATGACTCGTCTATCTTTCCCTGTGCCTCCGGGGTTCACAATCGCTACCGATGCCTGCAGATTCTATCTGTCCCAGGGCATATTCCCGAGTGACCTGAGTGGGGAACTGCGCGAATCGCTGGCATGGCTGGAAGATGTTGCAGGCAAGCGGCTTGGTGACCCGAAGGATCCGCTTCTGGTGAGCGTTCGTTCCGGAGCTGCAGTCTCGATGCCGGGGATGATGGATACGATCCTGAATGTTGGATTGAACGATGAATGCGTTCAGGGTCTGGCCGAAAAGAGCGGCTCCGAACGTTTTGCCTTTGACTCGTATCGGCGCCTCCTGCAGATGTTCGGTTCGGTTGTGATGAAGGTGCCGAAGGAGGTCTTCGACAGCGCCTTCAAACAGATTAGCCAGTCGGAAGGCGCAAGCCGGGAGTCGGAGTTCTCTGCGGAGGCGCTTCGCCGCGTGGTCGCGGTCTTCAAGGACCTCATTCTCGAGTTCGGGGGCAGGCCGTTTCCGCAGAACCCGCAAGAGCAACTTTCGATGGCGATCGAGACCGTCTTCGAGTCGTGGCGCAGTGAGAGAGCGGTGTTTTACAGGAAGCTGAACGGCATCTCCGAGAACATGGGTACGGCCGTTACCGTGCAGACAATGGTCTTCGGCAATCGCGGTGTGGACAGTGGTACCGGTGTCGGCTTCAGCCGCAATCCTTCCAATGGAGAAAGGCATATCTTCGGCGAGTATCTCTGCGATGCGCAGGGCGAAGACATCGTCGCGGGTACGCGGACGCCGACTTCGATCGGGCAGTTGGAGGATACGTCGCCAAAACTTTATGCGGAGCTTCGAGATCTTGTTGCCCAACTGGAGCGGCACTATCGCGATGTGCAGGACTTCGAGTTCACCGTTGAGAGCGGCCGGTTGTTTCTACTGCAGACTCGTTCGGCCAAGAGGGCTGCGCTGGCGGCAGTCCAGACCGCCGTGGATATGGTGGAAGAAGGATTGATTACGAAGCGGGAAGGCATTTCGAGAGTGCAGCCCGCAAGTATCGCCGAGATTCTTTCTCCCCAGCTTGATCTTCATGCTGGCAGCCCTGGGCCGCTGGCGCATGGCCTGCCGGCTTCGCCTGGCGCCGCCGTAGGGAAGATCGCGCTGTCAACGAGCGAGGCCGTCTGCATGGCGGGGCGGGGCGAGTCCGTCATTCTGGTGACAGAGGAGACGACAGCAGACGACATCGAGGGCATGGCTGTTGCGGTGGGGTTCCTCACCGCTCGCGGAGGCGCCACGAGCCATGCAGCGGTGGTGGCCCGCGGAATGGGCAAGTGCTGCATCACCGGAGCCCGCGCCATTCGAATGTGCGATGGGGATGCCGTTTGGATTGGAGAAAAACTCCTGCATGCGGGCGATTGGCTCTCGCTGGAGGGAAGCACTGGACGGATCTTCGAAGGCCAGCTGCCGACTCGCGCGGCCAGCAGCGACCTTCCTGCTCTCAACAAGTTTCTCTCCTGGGCGGCGGAGGTCAGTACGAGCGTAGTTCGCGCCAACGCAGATACTCCAGCCGACGCAAAGGCTGCCCTGGCCGCGGGAGCGCAGGGGATCGGCCTCTGCAGGACGGAGCACATGTTCTTTGCCCCCGACCGTTTGATTGCTATGCGTGCCATGATTCTCGCGACCGACGTGAAGGATCGTATCAAGGCGCTCGAGCAGCTGTTGCCCATGCAGCAGACTGATTTCGAAAAGCTCTTCCGCACCATGCCCGGACTGCCGGTGACGATCCGTCTGCTGGATCCGCCACTGCACGAGTTCCTGCCCTCGCCCGAGGAGATCGATGTCCAGATTGCCGCAGCGCGGAAGGATGAAAACTGGGAGCAGGGCATCGCCCTGGAGATCGAGCGTCGGCACATTGAATCGCTGACTGAGGTCAATCCGATGATGGGCCACAGAGGATGCCGACTCAGCCTGACCTATCCGGAGATCCTGCAGATGCAGGTCAAGGCCATCCTGCAGGCTGCGCTCGCTGTCGCCGGAGATGAGAAAGCCGGGTTCGAGCCGCTGCCCGAAATCATGGTTCCCCTGGTCTCATCCGAGGAGGAGATGAGCGTTCTGGCGCGCATGATTCGCGAGACCGCTGACGAGGTGTTTGCGCGTCAGGGGAAGAGCATTCGTTACACGATTGGAACCATGATCGAGCTGCCGCGAGCCGCCATCTGTGCCGCGGCGATCGCGAGGCATGTCTCGTTTATTTCCTTCGGAACGAATGATCTGACGCAGATGACCTACGGCTTCTCGCGGGATGATGCGCGCACCTACCTTGATTATTACCTGGAGAATGGAATCTTTAAAGTGGACCCATTCATCACCATCGATAAGGAAGGAGTCGGCTACTTGATCGACCTGGCCATGAAACAGGTGCGCATGGTTAACCCGAAGATCAAGATCGGCGTGTGCGGGGAGCATGGCGGAGATCCAGAGTCGATACACTTCTTCCACTCCCTCGGAGTCGACTACGTCTCCTGTTCGGTCGCCCGCCTGCCTATCGCGCAGGTTGCGATGGCACAAGCAAGTCAGAAGGCAGATGCGCAGTATCAAGCGAAGACGGAGGCGGCAAGCGGTCAGTTAGCCGCGCAGGATGAACTGCTCAGCCAATTGAGCAGAGCCTAGACCGTACTGCGGAGATATTGACAGCTGCTGCGAAGAGAAATACCTCGCAGCAGCTGTCTTCTCCGTGATGCGTGTCGATGCAAAGACGCTGACGAACCATTCTCGTGGTGAAGTTCGATCCGAAAACAACCTCAGCAGCCTCGCCAGCACCCCCAGGATTTGCCCTCAACCTACTGACCGCTGAAAATAGAGATGCAACAAATCTTCGGTTGAGGATCACCATGCAGACTAGCTTCGAAGCGCTTATGGCGGCCGGGACAGCCGTAATCTCTGATGTGTTCGACTCACTGCAACTTACACCGCCTGTACTCGACAATAGCTTGCGGCCGATCTGCGTGAATTCGATCTTTGCCGGGCCGGCCTATACCATCACCGGCGAGTCCATACACTTCAAAGGCGGGGACCGCGCAAAGCTTGCGGCAATCGACAATATGCCTGCTGGCGTAGTCGCCATTTGGTCGAGCATGGACGCAAAAGGGGTCTGCTGCTTTGGCGATCTACTTGCGAGCGCGATGCGAGCTCGCGGTTGTGCCGCAGCTGTCGTTGACGGTGGCGTGCGGGACACGTCGTTTCTGGAAGGCTTCGGGATGCCTGTAGTAGCGCGATACCGGACACCGGCCCAGGGAATCGGCCGATGGCGAGTTACAGCCTCACAGGTCGTCGTGCGTGTTCGTGGGGCACTCGAAGAGTGGATCAGCATCGCGCCGGGTGACACCGTCGTTGGAGATGCGGATGGTCAGATAGCCATTCCGCAGCAACTTCTCGACGAGGTTACCGCGAAGGTGATCGAGTGGTCTCTGGTTGAGAATGGAGCAAGAGCGGAGATCATCGCTGGCCTTCCCTTGTTAGCTGCTCTCGATAAGTACGGCCACCTCTAGAACAGTCTCATAAACATTCGAGGGAGGGCGTTCGCTCCCGGAGTGCGTATTATTCTCATCATGCGTCTGACCCCAAATGATCGCCTCTTCGTCCTCACTGGTGCCGGCATCTCCGCCGAGAGTGGCCTAGCTACCTTTCGGGGCTCTGGAGGGCTCTGGAACGGCTATCGCGTCGAGGAGGTCGCAACGCCCGGAGCCTGGGACGCCGATCCCGAGCTTGTCTGGAGGTTCTACTCGATGCGTCGCCGCGATGCCCTCGCTGCGCAGCCGAACGCTGCCCATGTCGCGCTCGCAGAGATCGAGCAGAAGCTGGGCGACCAGTTTTATCTCTGTACCCAGAACGTCGATGACCTGCACGAGCGCGCTGGTTCGCATCGCATACATCACATGCACGGAACGCTCTTCCAGTCGCGATGCGTGCACTGCAACGTGCCCGTTGCGGATAAGGCACTGCACGAGACCGCAACGGACCTTCCCACCTGCCCGGAGTGCGGCGCTCTCCTCCGTCCGCATATCGTCTGGTTTGGCGAAGTTCCGCTGGATATGGAAGGTATCTATCGGGAACTCGACCGTGCCACTGTCCTGCTTGTTGTCGGCACCTCGGGCTCCGTCTATCCCGCCGCGGGATTCGTACATGTTGCCAGGCAGCGCGGGATCCGCACCGTCTATGTCGGACCGGAGGAGCCTCTCAACGCCAACGCCTTCGATGAGATTGTTCTGGGCTCAGCCACGGGCGTGCTGCCCGGCCTCCTTTCGTCGGCCTGTCCGAGCGCATAGCTGGCCTTCGAGTGGTCTGAGTGAATGACATGGTTTCCAGCATGAACTTGACGGGAAGTCTGCGCAAAGAACGCTGGAGGAATGAAATTGTGGACTTCTACTCTGGTGAATGTCCGAAGTAATAGCGCCATGCAATGCGGAGGATTTCCAGCATTTTGAAGTTAAATACGCGCCGCGGCCAAAATAATTCACGCTTATCGCAAACTGTGGAAACGCTGAACCGATTGATTTCACCTTTAAGAACGGTCGATGCGGTTTCGTCCGGTTTACCCATTTCTGCATCAATGCGCGCTCGTAGCGCTCGTGCCTCGGCGATGCCTTGTGCGACCTTCGCACCTCGATTGCGCGAAATTCTTCCATAGAAGATTTTGAGCGCATTCAGACGCTCCGCCGCGTCATAGGTGGCATCGACTAATTCGGCTCGTGTCATCCATTTGGTTTCGTAATTCAATATCTGTTCCCAACTCGGTTGCACCAAAAGCTGGCGATGCTCCTCCAGCGTGTGCGCAAACAAGGTATAGCCAAACCGCTCCGGGTCTTCGAAGCTTCGACTGCCGGGGTCGGCGAACGGGCCCATTGGGGAGATGAAACAGGAGAGTCGATGATCGCCGAGCTGAAATAGATGTTCGCAATAGTCGATGGTAGCGGCAACAGAACTCCCGGTTTGAGCTGGCAAGCCAATCATGAAAAACACGTCGATGCGGTGGCAGCGCAGAGCCAGTGCAGCCTGAAACATCACCTCCATATCGTCGTTGGTGTAGCCAGCTTCGCCTTCCTGGGCATTGCGAACCGCCTGCTCATGGCTTTCCGGGCTGAACTCGATGCTCCAAGACGGAATGCAGCGATCAATATCGTGCAGAAACGAGATCGGCGGCACAGTAAAAAACTCGAAAACGGTCTCGTTAGGCAAACCTGCTTTCTGCAGTCGATCCAGAACTTCCGCAGCATAGCTTTCTCCACCTTGCAGCAGATCCCCTACGAGAAAAATCGGACCGCGCGACAGACGGCTGATTGCCGTCATATTCTCCACTACACTTTCCGGACTACGAAATACGGGCCGATGCCGCTTGGTCAGGTCGGTACAAGTCGTGTGGGAGCTGCCACAGGTCACACATTCAGAGGCGCAGCCCTTGACCGTGAACACGGCTGTGATCGGGTTGCTCCACCAGCCGTTGAAGGGCAACACACTTTCCAGATCCCGATACCGGATTGCCATCTCGGCCATTAGATCCGGCCGCAGGTCGACATAATCAAGCGACGTTGGCACGTAGGTGTGCGGATTGACGTGAATCCCTGCCTGGTCTTTCCAGGTGAGGTTGGGGATTTTATCGAGCGAGCTGCCGTCGGCCAAGGTGAGCAGCAATTGATGCAGGGGCGGCTCAGTACTGTCACCGCGGAACACAAAATCAACCTGTTTATAAGTAATAAGTTCGCGGTGAAAATAACTCGACGACAGACCGCCCATGATAACCGGCACGTTCGGGTGCAGTTCTTTGACGATCCGGGCCACCTCTATCGCGCCATGGCAATGCGGCAACCAATGCAAATCGATTCCGACCGCCTTGGGATTGAGCCTCGCCAGGAAGCGCGGCACATCGAATTGCCGATTGTTCATCATCCTTAGGGCTAGATTGACAATCCGCACATTTACGCCGCGCTTTCGCATGTAACTGGCGATGGTCAAAAATCCCAGCGGGTACATCTCAAAGACCGTAGAGGAGGGAATCATGTCGCTGACAGGCCCGTATAGGATGGCGTGCTCACGAAAGTCGTAGACGCTTGGCGCATGCAACAACAGCAGATCGACTTGCTTGCCGCGCGCGGTCGCGATGGCGTCGAAATACCCCTTCAGCAGCGAACGAAAGGAGGTTCCTGGCGTCATTGGCAGCCGCCGGCGCCAATCGCACAGAACTTCGCGCACCGGCTCTCAACGAACTCGTCAAAGCGCTCAGTATCGAGCAACTCGTTCAGCTTCTCGTGAAACAGATGCCCCGGCGCAGACACCGACTCCGCATGTGCTATGAAGCGCGCCGTGTTCGTCACGTTGTAAACCTCCCCAGGCGAACTGAAGCGTCCGAGATCTCTCGAAACTCGAGGAGTTCGAAAGGCTCGAATCGAGGTCAAGGTGGCCGTCGCCATTGAACTTATTAGGTTGGACCGCCTCGCGTGGATACGGGAGCTGGACGGGAGAGTCTGTGGCGACGCCGGCATCGATGCCCGCGGCATTGCTAAAGTACGTGACTTGACCATTCCTGGCGTTTACCTTGCACGATTTTACCTGACTGGGACAGGTCGCGACACCACATGACTCTTGCTCCCAGTCGGTTGTCCAGACAGGGCACAAAAACGAGAACGGCAGGCCGCTGGTGAAACGTGAGATGCCCGACTGGCGGCCATCGAGAAAAGGGGTTGACGAGCGGATTCGGGGTCCCCAGGAAAGCCTTACCGAAGGAGGCGCTTGGATTAGGGTAATCGGGAGTTCCCGGGTGCACTGAGCGTGGATGCAGGGTCCCACGCTGGGTCGAGTGTGTTGAATCTCTTTCTGGGGTCTAATAGAGTCAGGGCCGAGCAGTGCAGGGAATCTGTTGGGCATAGAAAAATAGAGATTAGCGATTCGTGTAACCCCCATTTCAAAAAATGGGAAATAGAGATTTGGATCACATCGTCAGCGCGACCCGCGTGATTCAATAGATATCTCAGATTTTTGGAAAGCGGTAATTAAGATGGAAGAGTTTAGACGGCTGGCTAGCCTGCCGGCGTATGTGTTCAACATCACTGGGGAATTAAAGGCGGCTGCACGCAAGCGCGGCGAGGACATTATCGACTTTGGAATGGGGAATCCTGATGGGGCGACTCCGAAGTTCATTGTTGACAAGCTGATCGAAGCTGCACAGAGGACGACGACGCACAGGTATTCACTGTCCAGAGGTGTCCCTCGCCTGCGTGCAGCGATTTGCAACTGGTACAAGAGAAGGTATGACGTCTCCCTGGATCCTGAGACAGAGGCAATCGTCACAATCGGATCGAAGGAAGGGATTGCTCATCTCTGCCTGGCGATGCTCGATGATGAGGATACCGTCGCCGTGCCGAACCCAAGCTATCCGATTCATATCTTCGGGCCGGTGATTGCGGGTTCGAAGATCCAGAGTATAGAACTGGACGGCACCGACCAGGCTACGCTGATAGCGAAGCTGGAATATGAACTGCCGCGCATGGTGCCGAGACCGAAGCTGCTGATCTTGAATTTTCCCGCAAACCCTACGACGGCTTGTGTGGACCTCTGGTTCTTCGAAAGGCTGGTGCCGCTATGCAAGGAACTGGGAATCTATCTGGTGCATGATCTTGCGTATGCGGACATTACGTTTGATGGGTATGTGGCACCGAGCGTAATGCAGGTGCCGGGTGCGAAAGAGATTGCGGTCGAGTTTTTTACACTCTCAAAGAGCTACAACATGCCGGGATGGAGGGTGGGCTTTATGGTCGGGTGCCCGAAGCTGGTAGCGGCTCTGGGGCGGATCAAGAGCTACTTCGACTACGGGATGTTTACACCTATCCAGATCGCGGCGATTGCGGCACTTGAAGGGCCACAGAGTTGCGTCACAGAGATCCGTGACATCTATAAGGTGCGTCGCGACGTGCTGGTGCCGGGCCTCAACAAGCTCGGGTGGCCGGTGGATCTGCCTAAAGCAACGATGTTCGTGTGGGCGCGAATTCCGGAGCAGTACCGGGCGATGGGTTCGATGGAGTTTTCGAAGAAGCTGCTGGTTGAGGCCAAGGTCGCGGTGAGCCCGGGCATCGGATTTGGCGAGCATGGCGACGCGCACGTACGGTTCTCGCTGATCGAAAACGAAGAGCGCACACGACAGGCACTGCGAGGGATCAAGCAGATGTTCAAAGCAGGATAGATTCCTGCTGGAAACTCGATAGGCATTGAACCCGTGGTTTAGACTGTCGCATCAATATGCGGACAGATGATCCGGCCCAGGCAGCAGCGTGTACGAAAGTCAGTATGCGCCTAATCGGGCTGGACTTAAACGACGTGGGCGACGGCACAGGCACACTTCTAACGGAACCAGCTACGTCTACAGCGCAGGTGCTACAGGCATTGTGAATGCTATCTTCACGCCGAAGTATGCGGGACTGCGGTATGGTGCGGTGGTGCTGGAAATTATTCCAGACACGTACATTCTATGAAGATGGACGGAGGAGAAAACGGAGAATACGATCCGACCATCTCGTGTAGGGCGGCTTCAGAAAGCGCGCCATGCTCCAACTCACGGCGCGGTCCATTGCCAGCACTCCTTTGCGATGGCTGAATGTGTTTAGTCCGTCGAGTCCGTGGTAGGCACCCATGCCGCTTGCACCCACGCCGCCAAACGGAAGATTGCTTTCCGACAGGTGAAAGATGCAATCGTTGATTGTCGCGCCGCCGGAAGTGGTCCGCTCCAATATGTGCCGCACGCGGGAGCGGCTGTGGTCAAAGTAATACAGCGCCAGCGGGTGGGCGTGCTGGTTGATATATTGAATCGCCGTATCGATGGATGGGTAGGTCAGAATCGGCAGGACAGGGCCGAATATCTCCTCTTGCATGATCCGCATGCGGTCGTTGACGTTCGTAACCAGCGTCGGAGGAAACATGCGGTCCTCCGTGTTGCCTGTTTCTGTGGCAGCGCCAATCTGATAGATCTGGGCGCCCTTGCACCGCGCGTCCTCGACCAGTGCGGCCATGCGGTCCCAGTGCGAACGATCAATCATGCGGGTGTAGTCAGGAGTGGTTGCCGGATTTGGTAGCCGCCGCGCCGTCACGGCCCTTGCAGCGTCCAGGAACTCGTCGAGCCGGGCCTCCGGCACCATCGCATAATCAGGGGCCACGCAGGTCTGTCCGGCGTTCCAGAACTTGGCGGAACAGATCCGGTCCGCAGCAAGAGACATGGGAAAACTCTCATGCACCAGCGCCGGAGACTTGCCTCCCAGTTCTAACGTTACAGGCGTCAAGTTTTCAGAGGCGGCCCGCATCACAAGCTTGCCCACGCGACTGGAGCCTGTAAAGAGAAGGTGATCAAACGGCAAGGATGAGAACAAGGATGCTGCCTCGGTCCCGCCGAGGATGACACTTACATACTCAGGAGGAAAGATCCCAGCGAGCATCTGCTGGATTAACTCCGCTGTGCGCGGGGCTAATTCCGAAGGCTTGATCATTGCGTGGTTGCCTGCGGACAGCACATCGACGAGTGGCAAGAGGGTGAGGTACAAAGGATAGTTCCATGCGCCCATGATCCCTACAACACCCAGCGGCTGTTTGAAAACAGAGGTGCGGCTGGGCCATAACTGCAGCGTCGTCCTAACGCGCTCTGGGCGCATCCAGCGTTTGAGGTTCCGTTTCATGTAACGTATCTCGTCCACCACGGGGAACATCTCCATCAACAGAGACTCCTGTGGTGCGCGGTGGCCGTAGTCTTCGCTCATTGCTTCCACCAGGTCCATCTTGTGGTGCAAGATGGCTGCCAGAAGTGCATCCAGCGCATCGATACGTTCCGCATAGCTGCGTGGCTGGCGCTGGCTGAAAGCGTCCCTCTGCATCTGAAAAACGCGGCGCATCTCTTCTGACGAGGAGCTGCCGGCGACGTATGGAGAAGAGGTCTGATTTATCATGAAGGGTCCGTGGCGACCTCTGCTCTTTTCGGTGGAACATGTTCCATGGCGCGCTCGGTGAGTGCGGCGATGGTGAGGGCCGGATTGACGCCGAGGTTTGCACTGACCACGGAGCCATCGCAGACATAGAGGTCTTTGTAGCCAAAGATGCGGTTGTAGCGGTCGATGACCCCGTGTTCGGGCGTGTCCGCAATGCCTGCCCCACCGATGCAGTGCGCCGTCATCGGAATGTTGAAGAGCACCTCCGTGATCGTCGTGCAAGGCACGCCACCCGTAACGGAGGCCCCCATTGCGGCGAACCGGTTCGCTGCAGGAATGTTCGTGGGGATGTCGCCCCCTCCAGTCGTCAGCACCTTTGTAAAAGGCCAGTACCAGGGCCTTTTGAGCCGCATGTTGAGATGTCCATCCATGGCCTGCATGCAGAGCAGGATCAGCGTCTCTTTGGCGGAACCGAATGGCTGGATGGCGCGCAGGGTCCGCCACGGGGACGTCAATAGCTGGCGTCCCAATGTTCCCAGCCATGTGAAGATGCGCGTGGGACCAGGGCGGCCATGTGTGAGTAAGGTCAATAGAGGCCCGAGTGCGTCAGAGCCGCGCGGATAGCGGGTGGCTTCAATGTGCGTGTTCGCGTCGATGTAAATGCCGGAGCCAATGGCAATGCCCTTGGACATGTCCTCTGCGCTGCCCGGATAACGCACTGCTATCAGGGACTCTGCATTCGTATGCACGCGATTACCAAGTTGGTCAGAGATCTTTGGCAACGAGCCGCCCTGCTTGAGCCGGAACAGCAACTCTTGCGTGCCGAGCGAGGAACCGGCAAAGACAACGCCCCGCGTGGTAAAACGCTGCCCTGGCCCCCTGAACATGGCGAGGGAAGACTGCGTGAATACCTCGTATCCATCGCTCCCGTCCGGCTTGCCGTTGAGCGGCCTTACATCCACCACCTTGGTTTCCGCGAGGACACGCGCGCCCTTTTTCTCGGCCAGGTAGAGGTAGTTCTTGTCCAAAGTGTTTTTGGCGTTATGACGGCAGCCCACCATGCAGCCTCCGCACGCGATACAACCCTGACGCTCCGGACCCTCACCCTGAAAATATGGATCGGGACAAGGATCACCGGGCTTCTGGCCGTCTTTGCCGAAGAAGATAGAAACATCCGTAGGGTAGAAAGTGTCTCCTACGCCAGCGGCCTCTGCCATCTCTTTCAATTTCAGATCAGCAGGCCCCATGATGGGATTGGTGACGACCCCCATCATGCGTTTGGCGGTGGCGTAATGCCTGGGCATCACACGCTTCCAGTCTTCCAGGCCTGCCCATGTGCCATGGTCCCACACGGTATCGGGTGGCACCAGCATGGTGCAGGCGTAGGTGATTGAGCCGCCTCCTACGGCGTTGCCATGCAGGACAATGACATGCCGGAAAAACCGTATATTGAAAAACCCGCGCAGCCCGAGCTTAGGTTTCCAGAGGTAACGGTTCAACTTCCAGTTTGTCGTTGGTAAATTTTCGGGTGTCCACCGGCGACCCATCTCAACGACAAGAACCTTATGGCCCTTTTCCGTAAGCCGCAACGCCGAAACGCTGCCGCCGAAGCCCGATCCGACAATGAGAAAATCACAGTCGAAAGGTGGCATCGACAGACCCTCGTGGTAAACGTGTTCCACAATTACAAGTGCAAATAGGAGCGTCAGCACCATGCATAGCACGGTGCGGGTTGAATTATAGCTGAAACATGTACCTGCTTTGGGGGATCTAGAAAGATTGCAGAAGCAGGCTCCCTGAAGGCCACGGAAGCACTAACAGGTCTGCGATGCATATGGACAGGGAATCTGTCGGCACATAGGAGCTTGTTGAAAGAACGTCGCCGAGGCAATAGCGCTCAGCGCGCTCATCGATGTGGAAACGCGGTGACTTAGCGGCTCCTACATATTGCGCCGATACTGTCCGCCGACCGCAAACAACGCTTCGGTAATCTGCCCCAGCGAACAAACCCGTACCGCATCCATTAGCTTCGCAAACACGTTCTCATCGTTGATGACCGCCTGCTGCAAGGCCGCCAGCATGGACGGGCTTTCTGCCGCGTGGCGCGCCTGAAAGGCGGCTAGCCGGGTCAGTTGCGATTGCTTTTCTTCATCGGTAGAGCGCGCCAGTTCGATGTGCTGCACCCTGCCGGCTGCCTTCGGATTGCGGAAGGTGTTGACGCCGATGATCGGCAGCGTGCCATCATGTTTTAGTTGCTCATACAACATCGACTCATCCTGGATCTTGCCGCGCTGATAGCCAGTTTCCATCGCGCCGAGCACGCCGCCGCGCTCGGCAATGCGTTCGAATTCCTGCAGCACCGCCTCTTCCACCATGTCGGTCAATTCTTCGATGATGAAGCTGCCCTGATTGGGGTTTTCATTCTTGGCCAGGCCCCATTCGCGGTTGATGATCAACTGGATGGCGAGCGCGCGGCGCACCGACTCGTCGGTCGGCGTGGTGATCGCCTCGTCGTAGGCGTTGGTGTGCAGTGAATTGCAGTTGTCGTAAATCGCGATCAACGCCTGCAGCGTGGTACGGATATCGTTAAAGTCGATCTCTTGCGCATGCAATGAGCGGCCCGAAGTTTGCACGTGATATTTCAGCTTCTGGGCGCGCTCATTGGCACCGTATTTATCCTTCATCGCAACTGCCCAGATGCGCCGCGCAACCCGGCCCAGCACCGCGTATTCCGGGTCCATGCCGTTGGAAAAGAAGAACGAAAGGTTGGGAGCTAAATCATCGATGTGCAAGCCGCGCGCCAGGTAGGCCTCGACAAAGGTAAAGCCGTTCGATAACGTGAACGCCAACTGCGAAATCGGATTCGCACCGGCTTCGGCAATGTGATAACCGGAGATCGACACCGAATAGAAATTGCGGACCTGGTGATGGACAAAATACTCCTGAATATCACCCATTACCTTCAATGAGAATTCGGTCGAGAAGATGCAGGTATTCTGGCCCTGGTCTTCTTTCAGGATGTCGGCTTGCACCGTGCCGCGCACATTTTGCAAGACCCAGGCCTTGATTTTGGCGGCTTCGTCGTCGGTTGGCTCACGCTTGTTGTTGGTGCGGAAGTCTTCCAATTGCTGATCGATCGCGGTGTTCATGAACATCGCCAGAATGGTCGGCGCCGGGCCGTTGATGGTCATCGATACCGAGGTCGCCGGATCGCATAATTCAAAGCCGTCGTATAAGGCTTTCATGTCGTCCAGGGTGGCAATCGATACTCCTGAATTGCCGACCTTGCCGTAGATATCGGGCCGCAAAGCCGGGTCGGCGCCATAGAGCGTGACCGAATCGAAGGCGGTCGACAGGCGTTTGGCGTCCATGCCTTCCGACACCAGTTTAAAACGGCGATTGGTACGGAATGGATCGCCTTCACCGGCGAACATCCGGGTCGGGTCTTCGTTCTCGCGCTTGAATGCAAACACGCCGGCTGTGTAGGGAAAAGATCCCGGCACATTTTCCAGCATCAGCCAGCGCAGGATTTCGCCGTGTTCCTCAAAACGCGGCAGTGCGACTTTGCGGATCCTGATGCCGGACAAAGTAGTGGTAACCAGCTGTGTGCGGATTTCCTTGTCGCGGATCTTGACCGTATATTGATCGCCTGCATACGCGACTTGCATATCCGGCCACATTGCCAGCAACTTCTTTGCGCGGCCGTCCAGTTTGTCATCGCGTTCGCCGATCAATTCGTCCAGGTCGGCACTCTTGCCGACGGCGGTCAACATGCGTTTCGACTCTTGCAACTGCTGGCGTTCACGCGCGAGCGTGACTTGCTTAGCGACAAATTTGTGATAGCCGTGCACGGTGTCGGCGATTTCCGCCAGGTAGCGGCTACGCGTCGGCGGTATGATCGCGTTTTTTCCGGACGAGAATTTCACGCTGACCGTACCAAGTTTGCCGGCCTTGACCGGCAAGCCAAACGCCGCCAGTTTCGGCAGCAAGCCTTGATACAGGGCGGTTACGCCGTCATCATTGAAGCGCGACGCCTGGGTGCCATAGACCGGCATTTGTTCCGGCCGCTGGCTCCATAGTTCGCGGTTGCGCTGAACCTGTTTGGAGACATCGCGAAGCGCATCTTGCGAACCCTTGCGATCGAATTTATTGATTGCGATAAAGTCGGCAAAATCCAGCATGTCTATCTTTTCCAGTTGCGATGCAGCGCCAAATTCCGGTGTCATGACATACATGCTGAGATCGACCAAAGGCACGATGGCGGCGTTGCCTTGGCCGATGCCGGAAGTTTCTACAACGATCAAATCAAAGCCGGATACCTTGCAGGCGGCGATCACGTCTGGCAGTGCCAACGAAATTTCGGAGCTGGCCTCGCGGGTCGCCAACGAGCGCATGAAGACTCGGTGTTGGCCGCTCCACGGACCGATCGCATTCATGCGTATGCGGTCGCCCAGCAACGCGCCGCCCGATTTGCGGCGCGACGGATCAATAGAGATCATGGCGATATCCAGAGCGTCGCCCTGGTCAAGCCGAATGCGCCGAATCAATTCGTCGGTCAGCGATGACTTGCCGGCACCGCCGGTTCCGGTGATGCCGAGCGTCGGTGCCGTGACAGCCCTGGCGGCCTGATGCAACGCGGCTTTCAGCCCCGGGGCAGCCTTGTCGTTTTCCAGTGCGGTGATCAACTGCGCCAATGCGCGATGCCGTGACCCCATCTCGCCGTTAGTCAATGCCGTCAGGCTGGTGGGGGCGTACTGCGAAAGATCAATATCGCAAGCCTGGATGATCGAGAGGATCATGCCGGTCAGGCCCATCCGCTGGCCATCTTCGGGACTGAAGATGTGGGCCACACCATAGGCTTGCAACTCTGCGATCTCTGGGGCAATGATGACGCCGCCGCCACCGCCAAATACCTTGATGTGAGCGCCGCCGCGCTCTTTCAGCAGGTCGATCATGTACTTGAAATATTCGACATGTCCGCCCTGATAGCTGGACACCGCGATTCCTTGGACGTCTTCCTGCAAAGCGGCAGTCACGATGTCATCAACCGAGCGGTTGTGACCAAGATGAATGACTTCCGCCCCATTGGCTATTAAAATGCGGCGCATGATGTTGATCGCGCTGTCGTGACCGTCGAATAGCGAGGCCGCCGTGACAAAACGAACCTTGTTGATGGGTTTGTATTCGGCGATCTTTGGGGCAATGGATAAGTCGATCACGGGTTCCTCTAATGTAGACATTGGAATCAAGATATACCGTCAATGACATGTCGTGATTATCACGAAGCAACGAAGGATGGCGTTGAATCGCTGAGGCGCAAGCGGAACATTCGCGACTGGGCAAACTTGTGGATCCGATTCGTCATTACGAGGGCGTGCCAAGGCTCGATCTGCCAGCAGTTCCACCTGCCCCGGAGATGCCAGCACTCGACGTGCAGGCGAACCAGCTTTCGTCTCAGACGGCTGCTCCCGACTGATTGACAGCATCCACTGCGCCGCGATACGAAACAGCACCGGGAGCAGTGACATCTCCTTTGCAGAGTCAACGCCGACTGGCTCCGGCGAGATGAAGTTGCCTCTTCCGGCTTTATCGACTCGCTACTTTGGTGAGGTTGTTCGAATGTCACCCTCGGCGAAGTGAGATATCTCGGAGTCGTCCTTGCGGCTTCAACTCCTCTGCACTTTCGGCGGCGAGACGAGAATGGGCAACAAAACCGATACGGCCATGATGCCCGCAATCACATGGAGGCCGCTGACATACGATCCGCTGGACTGACGCAGGTGAGCGATGAGCAGCGGGCCGAATGCGCTTGCACAACCCCATGCGGTCAGCATAAGGCCATAAATAGGACCGACATTCTTCGATCCAAAATAGTCTGCCGCGAATGCCGGCATGGTGCCGAAACCTCCTCGGTAGCACATCAGAATGATGAACGATACGGTCGTAAGAACTGCAATGGACGCGATGTTGGGCAGCATCCAGAAAAGACCAACCTGAAGTAAAAACATCAGAGTAAAGGTCCATCGCCGTGTGAGCGCATCCGAGACCCAGGCCCAGAAGACCCGGCCTGCGGCATTGCCGATGCTGGCGATGCCGACCATGCCTGCGGCGACGATTACGCTCGCCTTGGCGATCTCCTGAAACATCGGCGATTCTTGCGAGATGAGCGAGATGCCAGCCGAGGTGTTCAGGAACAAGAGCACCCACAGCGCCCACCATTGCCACGTCCTGAGGGCGCCGCCGAGCGTGTAGTCCTTTTCCGCACGCTGCGCGCTCTGGGTAGCGCTTGGAACCCAACCTGCCGGCTTCCATCCGGCTGGCGGGTTCTGCATAAAATAACCGGTAGTCATGGTGACGACCAGATACGCAATGCCGAGGTAGGCAAAGGTATGCAAAACGCCGACCCTCTGAATCAGCCGTGTAGCTACGGGTGCGGTTACCAGCGCGCCAGCGCCAAAGCCGCCAACGGCAATGCCCGTGATGAGACCCCGTCGATCAGGGAACCACTTAACCAACACAGCTATCGGAACGATGTAACCGAATCCCAATCCGATTCCGCCGATAACTCCATAGCTCAGATACAGCCACCAGAGTTTGTAGGCTGAGAAGCTTGCCAGGAATACGCCGAGGCCATACAGAAATCCACCCGTAAGCGCGACGACGCGGGGTCCTTTCTTGTTTAACCAGAGGCCGCCAAAGAAAGCCGCGATGCCAAGGACAAAAATGGAGATTGTAAAGGTCAGCGTTACATCGGCAATCGACCAGTGAAACTGCTTGGCGAGAGGAGTCCGGAATACGCTCCAGGCGTAGACGGCGCCGAGAGCCATTTGCATGAGAAAGCCCGCTGCTGCGAGTCCCCAGCGATTCGTGTTGGACATAAGAATTCCTCTCAGGCTGCTTTGTGAGCTGCTTCCGAGCTTATTTGCTGTTCGCTCGCAATTTGATCTGCTTGCCGAGATTTTCCAGGAACTTATTGATCAGAGAGATGCTTCGGCGCAGTTCCTGATGGCGGAACTGAAACAAGAGCGAGAAGAGCCCCGGCGCCTTAATGACCGGCTTCTCGTGGGACCCGAGTGTTTCACCGACTGCCGAAGCGACACACTGGAGCACATCTGGATTGATGGCTCCAAGCACCTTGCCGAGAATAATGGCGTTGCGGATCGCGCGCACCGATTCGTCCGACTTGGCAGCGTCCACCGCAGTTTCAACGAGTTTGTCGCTTGCGCCCAGTGCGCCGCGCAACAGATCAAAGACGCCATGGTCATGTAGCTGTTGCAGTAATTCGTAGGAGTCGAGCAAGGCCTCGGCGTACTCAACAGGAGCCGCTTCCAGCCGTTTGCGCAACTCCAGGCGAGGATCGCGGGGCGGTAACTCCAGAGCAATGGGTCGAGCCATCTTTGTTCTCCTTTCCGGCAGGTGCGTCTAGTGGGTCTGGATATGAACTAGTTGATTGCCGGGCTCGCGATAATCCTTACGCTTCCACTTGCGCTCCACCTCGACGCCATTCTGAGGCGTCGGATGTCCGAAGCGGGAGTTCGTGGGTGGCAGCGGGTTCTCGCCGGTTTCCCCCAAGACGCGAAGCTGGACGGAGGTTTCCTTGTAGGCTGGAGTGTGGGTTACTTTGTCGGTATGGCTGCTGGTGAGGCGGTTGACCGGTTCGTCGACAGAGTTCATGGGCATATATAGTTCTTTTCCGTGAACTCGAGTAGTAATTACCGCTTGTACCCTGACCTTTCCGTAGCGCGAGGTTAGCTGAACCCAACTGCCGGTCTGGATTCCGCGATCTGCGGCGAGCTCGGGGGATACTTCAACAAAGGTGCATGGCGTCTTCTCGCGGATGCCCTCGGTACGATAGGTCATGTTGCCTTCATGGAAATGCTCAAGAAGGCGACCGTTGTTCAGGTGCAGATCGAACTCTGCATCCTGCTGATCGGTTGGCTCCGACCACGGGACGGGGAAGAACGTAGCTTTGCCGTCGGGAAACTTGAATTGCTTTGTGTAGAGCAGGGGCTGGTCACTGCCATCTTCAGCCACGGGCCACTGCAGCGATTTATACCCCTCCAGACGTTCGTAGGTGACGCCTGCCATCATTGGGGTGAGTGGAGCGATCTCTTCGTATATCTGGGAGGGATGCTCGTACTTCCAATCAGCGCCCAGCCGGTTCGCAATGTCCTGGATGATCTCCCAGTCGGGGCGGCTCTCTCCAAGCGGCTCAAGCGCCTGGTAGAGCCGCTGGATGCGCCTCTCGGTGCTGGTGAAGGTTCCTTCCTTCTCCAGGCTCGGGCTGGCCGGCAGGATGACATCGGCAAAGCGGCAGGTTTCGCTGAAGAAGATCTCCTGCATGACAAAGAAGTCCAGCTTCGACAGTGCATCTCCAACGTAATTGGCGTTTGAATCAACGATGCTCATCTCTTCGCCAAATACATACATTGCCTTGAGGCGGCCATCGTGTATGGCGTCGATCATCATGTGGTTATCAAGTCCGGGCTTCGAGGGCAAGGAGACATTCCATGCCTTCTCGAACTTGGCCCGAATCTCGGGATCTTCTACTTTCTGGTAACCGGGGAAGAAGTTCGGCATGGCGCCGTGGTCGCTGGCGCCCTGCACATTGTTGTGTCCGCGCAGAGGGTAGGCGCCTGTTCCCGTTCGCATGTAGTTTCCGGTGGCAAGGAGAAGATTCGAGATCGCCGTCGAGGTGTCGGAGCCCATGGTGTGCTGCGTCACTCCCATGGCCCAGAGGATGCAGACACCGTCGGCTTCCACGATCATGTGAGCGACCTTGGTGAGTGTTTCGATGGGGATTCCGCATCTCTGGCTCGCCATTTCAAAGGTGAAGGGTTCGAGACTCTTCTCGTATTCCCCGGCGCCATTGACCCACTTATGGATGAATGCCTGGTCGGCAAGTCCGTTGTCGAGGATGTAGCGTGTAACTGCCGAGAGCCAAATAAGATCGGTACCCGGACGCGGATGCAGGAACACATCCGCGCGCCGCGCCATCTCGTTCTCGCGAAGGTCGGAGACGATAAGCTTCTGGCCGCGCATCTTGTGCGCGCGTTTGACGCGTGTAGCCAAAACCGGATGGCTCTCGGCGGTGTTGCTGCCTACGATGAGCACCAGCCCCGCGTTCTCAATGTCGGAGATCGATCCGGAGTCGCCACCGTAGCCAACGGTACGAAAGAGGCCTGTGGTTGCAGGCGCCTGGCAGTAGCGGGAGCAGTTATCCATGTTATTGGTGCCGATCACCGCACGGGCCAGCTTTTGCATTAGATAGCTTTCTTCATTGGTGCATTTTGATGAAGAAATGAAAGCTAGCGAGTCCGGGCCCGTAGCTGCCTTAATTTCGGCAAACCTGCGCGCCACCAAAGTAAGAGCCTCGTCCCAGGAGGCTTCGCGAAAGGCGTCCCCTTCGCGGATGAGGGGTTTGGTGAGCCGGTCGGGACTGTTGACATAGTCCCACCCGAACTTACCTTTGATGCAGGTGGAGACGCCATTGGCAGGGCCGTGGGCAGGCTCCACCTTCAGGATGTGCCGGTCTTTTGTCCATATATCGAAACTGCAACCGACTCCGCAGTACGTGCAGACGGTCTTGGTGCGCTTGATGTGGGACTCGCGCATGGCCGCTTCCACTTCCGAGATCTGAAGAATCGATCCATAACCAAGCTCCGGTTCGACACCTTTCACCACGTCGATCATGCCGTTGAGAGCGGGCTTGGGCAGGGAGGTGAAGTAGCCAGCCTCGCCGAGCATGGATTTTTCCATCAGCGCATTGCAGGGGCAAACGGTGACACAGTGGCCACACGAGACGCAGCTCGATTCGCCTATCGGCGCTCCTCCATCCCACAAGACGCGGGGATGGGGGGCCTCCCAATTGATGCTCAGCGTTTCATTCACTTGCAGGTTCTGGCAGGCCTCGACGCAGCGTCCGCAGAGGATGCATTGATCAGGATCGTAGCGGTAGAAGGGATTGGACAGATCCACTTCATACGGCTTGGGCTTGTAGGGGATCTCCTGGTGCTCGACATGGAGAAGACTGGTGGTGTTGTGCACCGTGCAGTTGCCATTGTTGTTGTCGCAGACCGTACAGTAGAGCAGATGATTGCCGAGGATGCGGTCAAACGCTTCGCGCTGCGCCGCGTCCGCGCGCGGCGAGGATGTAACCACGTTCATGCCGTCTGCGGCGAGGGTGCCACAGGCTCTTACCAGCTTGTCGTCCACCTCTACCATGCAGGTATCGCAGGTTTGGATTGGTCCTAGCTGGGGGTGATAGCAAACTTGCGGGATCTCTACGCCGCTACGGTTGACAACGTCGATCAAGCGCTCCCCGGGCTGGATCGCTTGCGACCTGCCGTTGATGGTGGCTGACATGAGCTGTCCGTCCTCCGCGACAGTTGTTGGATGGTAGTCCGTTGAACGAGGGTACGTAAAGCCTTTCGCAACTATTAGGACTATTCGTTGGCTGGCTACTGCTAATTTCTTGCAGATGTGACGGTGCCCGCCGGTCGAAAGGTTGTTCCTGTTGATACCTGAGCCCGCCGCTGATCGGTTTGGACGGAGGTTCCAAGCCCGGAATAAGGTCATTCAGACCGAGAAACGATTATGAGTAAGGAATTGCTTAACGGCGACATCGGCACTATCGAGAAGATCGTCCGTGACGAAACAGGCAATCATGGGCTCGGCCGCACAGTGAAATCACTGAGAAGGCAAGTGTCAGTCCCGTGGGAGAACTAACTCCGGCCCGCAACCTCATTCCTGCAACAGCTGCTCCATCTGTCCAAGCGCCACGCCCTGCAGTTGAGCCCGACCAGTTCCCGCTAAACAAATACGAGATTCCTTAACCCGATTTCCGTTCCACTGTGCCTCAGACCCCCAGTATGTCCTGCAACACAGCATCCTCGAACTGTTAGGAGGCATCGTCAGCAATGCCGATGTATCCCCAAGACTTTGTCTTGCGGATAACGTAGATAGAAATTACCAACACTGCTATCAGCAACGCCAGCATGCCTGACTCAATCATGGATGCGCGAAAATGCGATTCTATGTCCGGTGTCCAAGCCGTATTCCGCGTGAAGTCCTCGGCCTGAAGAGTCAGGACAAGCGTTCTGCGGATGATAGCGATCAGACCGATGACGAGGAAGGGTTCGACGAACAAAGAATGCGAGCGAATCGAAATTCGAACCGTGTGCAGAAGCTCGACAAGCATCAGTACAAGCAGAAGCCTGTCAATGAGCACAAAGATTGCACTGGTGCCGTTCAAGTCCCGTACACCGCTTGCGAACAGGTGGAGACAGCCGATGATCGCGAGAATGGCGGTAGCCCCCAGCAGGATGCCGAGAACCGCATAAATGACTGTTTCCACGTGGCCAAGGAAAAGGTAAGGGCGGGATTGGTTATTCTCTGCCATGGCAATGGGCGGGCCAGTTTGACGTGGCGTGGTGCGATGTCTTTCTCAAGCCTACAACTAACTGGATGGGTCTGGGGAGCAATGGAACAGGAAACGGATTCAGGATGCCAGCCTACATGATTCGTCGTCGCCAATGGGCGTGCCGGTAGGGCTTCGACGGGCTTGGCGGGAACGAATTGAGGGGCGCGTCCGAATTCATTGATGCGGGCGATGAGGGCGGCGCGGTGGATAGATTCGGCGGCGACGGTGAAGCCCCAGAGGATGGACTCGGGGAAGGACTGGGTGACAGCAAGTTGCTCGGCAGGATCTTGGGTCTGGTGCGTTCGAAGCGCATGATGCGACCCCTGGAAACATGGCCACGATCGAGGCCGAGATCGTTGGAGCCGGTGCCATAGGGGAGCGGGTCGGTGTAGAGGAGGTCGGTGTCGAGGTGCGGGATCTCGAGATAGAGCCTGCCGGCCTGAGCGTCCCAATCGAGCGAAAGGAAGCCATGGATGTGCTTCAGACCTGCGGTCTTGTTCGCAATGGTGGGGGGACTGGGCTTGCGGAGCTTGCGCGTAACAGGCCGTATCTGCAGACAAGCGAATAGCCAGTGGACGCCAGATTGAGATGCTGATGGGGAAGTTTTGGAGCAGGAAAGTCAACTGTACCATTCCGTATCGTTGACTTCTGGGTTGTCACTTTAGGTCAGCCATAAACTCTTTGTTTTATTGAGTTTATGGCGGGGACGACGGGGCTCGAACCCGCGACCTCTGCCGTGACAGGGCAGCGCTCTAACCAACTGAGCTACGTCCCCAGATGCAGTTACTATTTACAACTCATTCTATGTCACGTAAGGATGAACGATTTCGAAGCTCCTGCTGGTGTTCGTTCCTTCTTACTTGCATTGTCAATGGCCTCAGTTCTAGTCTTTTGGGGACCCCAAACTGGAAGCAAAACTCTCAACGCAACGACAAACTAAGTCTATCAGATCGAGAGATTGTTTTGGTGTCTCGTTCGCTAATCAGGGATCAAGGATTTGGTGGGAATTACCGATCACCATGGGCGCTGTGCTGTAAGGCCGTCGAGGGGTGGCTATCCCGTTCCGGCACACGCATCGCTGAGATCCGAACCTGCATTGATGATGGACCTGATATACACTTCACATTCGGACCGAAGGTGTGTAAATTTAAACAGAATTGTGTCAGGGCGCACTGATAGCCTCCGCAATAATGTGCATGAAGCGGTTTTGCTGGTTGTATTGCGCAAGAGATGAGTGCTCGTGACCGAGCGAGCTGGGGTTCTGGAGACAAATGTTTGGAAGTCAAGGGTGGTGCGGCCTCGCCGCTATAGGATTGTCGGCATTTGGCGCTAGCCCGACCAATATTTTTGCCCCTGTGGGGACGCCTGCGGACTCCATCTTCGGCTTGTCGATGCTGGTGCTCGGCATCACAGGCGCTATCTTTCTGGTTGTGGCGGGGATGCTGCTGTATGTGCTCGTGCGCTACCGGTCGCGAACCCCGGATGGTACGAACGAGCAGGAACCGCCGCAGATTTATGGAAGCAACCAGATTGAGCTCTCATGGACTGTGGTCCCTATCCTGATTGTGGTGATGCTGTTCCTCGCAACGGCCCGGGTCATCTACTCCACCCAGCACGCACGGAAGCCTGTCGCCGCACTTGACGTCACGGTGATCGGCCATCAGTTCTGGTGGGAATATAGTTATCCCAAGCTGGGCATTGTGACGGCAAACGAACTGCATATTCCGGTGAGCGATCCCACGCATCCGCTGCCAACCTATTTGACGATGTCTTCGGCCGATACCGACCACAGCTTCTGGGTGCCAAGACTTGCGGGTAAGACCGACTTGATTCCGAATCAGGTCAACACGATGTGGATCGCCCCTCAGACAGAGGGGCTTTATCTAGGGCAGTGCGCCCAGTACTGTGGGACGCAGCACGCAAAGATGCTAATACGCATTTATGCAGACACGCCGGCGTCATTTGCGGCGTGGGTTTCACAACAGCAGCAACCGGCAGTGCAGGATCCTAACGTTGCGGAGGGTCGAGAGATCTTTCAACACAATGCGTGCATCAGTTGCCACACGATACGCGGCACAGTGGCCACCGGTAGATTCGGCCCTGATCTTACGCATGTCGCGAGCCGCGATACGATCGCGTCGGGTTCGGTGCCAAATACCCCGGCCAACCTTCGCAGTTTCGTCGACGATCCAGCTCATTTCAAGCCGGGGGCGCTCATGCCTCCGATGCATCTTGACAGTCACGATCTTGATGCTGTCACAGCGTACCTAGGGACGTTGAAGTAGTGCGTTTAGGAAGGAACACGATGGCAACGCAAACGCCCGCAACCGAAGTGCTTGATCTGACAGTGCGGAAGGCCCCGCGGCGTCATTGGCTCGAGGTGCTTCATGACTGGGTCACGACGGTCGATCACAAAAAAATAGGCCTGATGTATATCGGTTACTCGTTGATTTTCCTGGTGGTGGCTGGGGTTGAAGCGTTGCTGATGCGCATTCAGTTGGCGGTCCCGAATAATCACTTCGTCTCGCCGCAGGTGTTCAACGGCCTATTTACGATGCATGGAACGACGATGGTGTTCTTCGTCGGAATGCCCATTCTGTTCGGCTTTGGCAACTACCTTATCCCGCTGATGATTGGTGCCCGCGATATGGCATTTCCGCGGCTGAATGCGTTCAGCTTCTGGATCTCAGCGTTTGGTGGCCTGCTGCTCTACTTCAGCTATCTCGGTGGAAGTGGGCTGTACGGGGCGGGCAGTGCGCCCGATGTGGGCTGGTTTGCGTATGCGCCACTGACCGCGCGTGTTTTTTCGCCTGGTCATAGTACGGATTATTGGACGCTCGCACTGCTGCTAAGCGGGATTGGGACAATCGGCACCGCCCTGAACATCGTGGCGACTACGATCTGCATGCGCTGTCCGGGGATGAAGATGAGCAGGTTACCGCTGCTGGTGTGGCTGTACCTTGTAACCTCGGGTTTGACCTTCGTTGCGGTCGGTCCGCTGACTGCGGCACAGATCATGTTGATGCTCGACCGTTATGTGGGCTCGCACTTCTTCGACACGCAGGCGGGAGGGTCCGCCGTATTGTGGATGCACTTTTTCTGGATCTTTGGACATCCGGAAGTTTACATCCTCGTACTACCTGCATTTGCATTTGCCAATGAGATCATTCCTGTCTTTTCACGCAAGGCGATCTTCGGATACCCCGCGATGGTTGCAGCATCAGTAGGGATTGGCTTCATTAGTCTTAGTGTGTGGGCGCACCATATGTTCACGGTGGGCCTGGGTCCTGGTGCAAATACGTTCTTTACGCTCGCTACGATGATTATTTCGGTGCCCACTGGCATCAAGATCTTCAATTGGCTGGCAACGCTGTGGGGCGGGAAGATCCACTTTACTGCCGCGATGATGTTCGCCATAGGTTTTCTCTTTCAGTTCCTCATCGCCGGACTCACGGGCATCATGCTGTCGGTCGCGCCCTTCGACTGGCAACTTGGCAACTCTTACTTTGTTGTCGCGCACTTTCACTATGTGCTGGTCGGTGCGATTCTCTTCATGATCTTCTCGGCGTTCTATTACTGGTATCCGAAGATCACTGGCCGCATGTTGAGCGAGAGGCTGGGGAAGTGGCACTTCTGGCTCTTCCTGATTGGGTTCCATCTTACGTTCGACCTAATGCATGTGCCCGGACTGTTGGGCATGCCCCGCCGCATTTACACCTACGAGGCGGACCGGGGCTGGATGATCTGGAACATGCTCGTCTCAAGTGGAGCAGCCATTCAAGCTGTTGCAACTCTTCTCTTCGTGTTCAACATGGTGTGGTCGTACTTCAAGGGAGCCGTCGCCGGAGCCGATCCCTGGGACGCATGGACCCTGGAGTGGTCGACGACCTCGCCACCGCCGTCTTATAACTTCGCGAAAATTCCCAGCGTCGGAAGCCGGCGTCCTCTCTGGGATCTGAAACATCCGGAGGATCCCGATAGCGATTACGAGATGGAACAGAGCGTTCCGCGGAAGAGATCTGAGGAGAGTAAGTGAGCACAACCGCTGTGATACC
Organism: Granulicella sp.; assembly: GCA_003138795.1. GTDB lineage: Bacteria > Acidobacteriota > Terriglobia > Terriglobales > Acidobacteriaceae > Granulicella. Next base: position 39,926 of record PLHC01000127.1, read on the forward strand.
GAATAGCCCGAACGAAAGATGGGAACTGCCATCCCGCGGCGTCGTGGGCATGGCGTGCCTGATCGTTGCCGAGGCTGCAATCTTCGTCATCTTCGTGGTTGCGTATGTCTTCTACATCGGCAAGAGCCTGAACGGGCCCACGCCGAAAGATGTACTCACGCTGCCGATCTTCACGACCATCTGTCTGCTCTCGAGCAGTCTCACGGTTCATGCAGCCGTTTCGGCACTGCGGCAGGGCAAAAGAAACCTATGCTCTCTGTGGTTGGCGGCGACCGTACTGCTGGGAGGGATATTTCTCGCGGGGACTGCTCACGAGTGGTATGACCTTATTTACCACGATGGCTTGACGATCAAGACAAACCTGTTTGGTACCACATTCTATTCGCTGGTTGGGTTGCATGCGTCGCATGTGCTTGTCGGTCTGATCATGCTGGCTCTGGCCTTGTGGTTCTCGCTGCGCGGTGAGATGGGCCGTGAACATAGCGAGAAGCTCGAGGTGCTATCGCTCTACTGGCACTTTGTCGACGCCGTGTGGGTCATTGTATTTACGGTTGTTTATGTGTTGGGAAGATGAACCAAGAAGGAGCCACGTTGCACGGCGATCATTCACAACAAAAAAATGAGCTGCAGCTTCCGTCACCGACAGCGTGGCCAATGGTGCTGGCCCTTGGCATCGCGCTTGTTCTCACGGGCATGGTGACGGACGGTATCGTCAGCATCCTTGGCGGCATTCTCGCGGTTGCTGGGATGGTTGGGTGGTTTTGGCAGGTGCTTCCGCACGAGGCGCACGAAGCCGTCGAAGTGAGCACCGAAGAGGTGCGCATCGTTAGTTCTCGCACGCTCGCTGCGCGACTTCCAATAGGCCCAATGCACCGCAAGATTATCCCCGTTGAGACCTTTCGAATCGTCACGGGCATCAAGGGAGGGATTGCTGGGGGGATCGCTATGGCGGTACCTGCGGTGATCTTCAGTGTGCTCAAGTACCACAGCATCTGGTACGCGATGAACCTGCTTGCTGCCGGCGGGTTTATCTCCTGGGCGGGCGCAAGCAACGCATTTCTGAGCGAGTTTCATCTGCGCGGGTTGTTGGCCGCGCTTGTGATTCATGGATTAACGTCTCTGCTCGTGGGGTTATTGTACGGGGCAATGCTTCCCATGTTCCCGAAGTACCCAATTCTTACAGCAGGCTTCATGGTACCGTTGCTATTCACCGGCATCCTGCGCTCGGCGCTCGGCATCGTAAGCCCGATTCTCAACCAGCGCATCGATTGGTTCTGGTTTGTTATCTCGCAAATAGCCTTTGGACTTGTGTGCGGGTTTGTTGTGAATCTACAGGCCAAGGTCCGAACGCCACAGTTTCAAGCGCTGCCATTTTCCGTGCGTGCAGGACTTCACAGCGACCTCGATGAACGGAAACACGGCGAGCTAACGGATTCAGACGACAAGGACACTCCGCGATGAATCTTCGCTTGTTGAGTATTTCGATGATGACCTGCGCTGCCGCGTTCTTGTGCGTAGGGTGTAAAGATGTGCCTGGAAGGCCAGGATCTGAGGCAGAAAGACCTGACCAGGTGTTGAAGTTTGCGGTGCTCTACAAGCAGAACTGCGCTGCTTGCCATGGCGAGGATGGAAGAAGCGGGGCGGCAATCTCCCTGGCGAATCCGGTGTATCTTGCCGTGGCGGGAGCCGACAAGATACAGCAGATTACGGCGAATGGTGTTCCTGGAACGTTGATGCCTGCTTTCGCTAAGAGTCATGGGGGCATGTTGACCGACCAGCAGATTGCGGTCCTCGCAGAAGGGCTGGAGTCAGAGTGGGGCAGGGCGGATGCGCTTGGCGGGCAAATTCCGCCGCCGTATGCGAGCAGTTCTGCTGGTGATCCGGCGCAAGGACAAAAGGCGTTCACCACGTTCTGCGCAAGTTGCCACGGAGTCGATGGGGCCGGAGTTGTGCGCGGCAAGATTCATACTGGCTCCCTAGTAGATCCGGCCTATCTTGCGTTGATCAGCGACCAGGGACTGCGCAGTCTGATTCTCGCCGGGCAGCCCCAGGAGAATATGCCTGATTGGAAATCCGATATGACCGGGGCAGGTTCGCGGGCTATGACGGACCAGGAAATAGCCGACACCGTCGCATGGCTGGCTTCGCATCGGATCGCGACGCCGGGCCAGCCTTATATGCATCCATAGAGTTTTACCAGCGTGCGGAGATAAGTATGAGTGAATTTCTTAACTATCCAGGAGAATCCAGTAACGACGACCTCCAGCCGGAGGGTAAGGCGGCGGCACACACGCGCAGGGCCTTCCTGTTCAAGGTGGCTGTTGGTCTTAATGCCCTGGTGGGGGCGGTGCTAGCGGTGCCTCTGATCGGGTATCTACTTGGGCCGGTGACGAAGAGGGGCTCAGACGTTGGGTCGTGGATAAGCATTGGTGCGGTGAGCGATTTCCCTGTGGGGGAGACACGGCTGGTTGATTTCAAGAGTCCTGTCGCGAGCTTCGGTGATGGCGAGACTGCAAAGGTTGCGTGTTGGGTTCGGCGCGTTTCGGCGCAGCAATTTCAGGTGTTCGCGATCAACTGCGCGCATCTCGGCTGCCCTGTGCGATGGTTCTCGGAGTCGAAGCTCTTTTTATGCCCGTGCCATGGCGGCGCGTACTACGAAGACGGTAGCAGAGCGTCGGGGCCGCCTGAACGTGGTCTTTTCGAATACAAGTACAAGATTGCAGGAAACTCGCTTGTGATCCATTCAGGCGATATGCCGACGCTTGCGACCCAAGCGTCTTGTAAGGAGAAACCGCTTGTCCAGATTGAACCTGCAACAGGTGAGACGAGGTCAACGACATGGGAAGGTTGAAGGAACGCGGGACCGTTGCCGGACTCAAAACCTATAAGTGGCTTGAGCACCGCCTTGGCCTCATGAAGCCGATGGCTGATGCGGCGGCGCACCCGACGCCTTCGAACAACGCGAGTTGGTGGTATGTCTTTGGAAGCGCGGCTACGGTGCTTCTAATGCTGCAGGTGGTTACAGGTATTCTGCTCGCGCTGGTGTATAGCCCAACGCCGAATGAGGCTTGGACGAGCCTGAATGTACTGAATCACAACATTGCACTTGGATGGTATCTACGAGCGCTGCATGGCTGGGGATCAGACTTCATGATTGCCATCGTGCTGATCCATATGGTGCAGGTGTTTCTCTTTGGCTCATTTAAATTTCCCCGGGAGTTGACCTGGATCGTCGGTATCGGTCTGTTGCTGATGACGCTGGGCATGGCCTTTACCGGGCAGGTGATGCGATTCGATCAGGACGCGTACTGGGGGCTGGGGATTGGTGCCTCGATCTCAAGCCGCATACCGATTATCGGGGCGTCGCTGGTGCATATGATTCTTGGTGGACCGATCATCGGCAGAGCGACGTTGTCACGGTTCTTTACACTGCATGTGTTCGTGATTCCAGGGCTCCTGCTTGCCGGGGTCGGGGTGCATGTGTGGATGGTGCTGCGGCACGGTGTCAGCGATTGGCCTATGCCGGGACGGCTTGTGCGCAAGTCAACCTACGAGCGGGAATATCACGAACTGACGGCGAAGACCGGCATTCCGTTCGTGCCGGACGCAGCGTGGAAGGACGCACTGTTTGCTGCCGCTATCCTCTTTGCTGTGATGGCGTGCGCGTTTTTCTTTGGACCGTTCGGTCCTGGTGGTCAACCCGATCCGACGATTATCCAGACAGCGCCGAAGCCAGACTTCGCATTTCTTTGGATCTATGCCGTTCTGGCATTCTTGCCCCCATCGCTCGAGACGCCGGTGCTACTCGTTGCTCCGGTCCTGGGGATTGCGGGTATGCTGTTGCTGCCGCTGGTGGCGAGCGAGGGAGAGCGGCATTGGGCCCGGCGCCCGGTGGCTGTGCTGATGGTGTCCGTGATTGCCGTGTCGCTTGGGATATTCACGCGCCTGGGAACCTATACTCCGTGGAGCCCGGTGATGAATGCGTGGGCGAGCGATCCGGTTCCACCGAAGTATCTGCACGACCGCACACCGCTGGAGCGAGAGGGAGCGCTGGTGCTGCAGGACAAGCAGTGCCGCAATTGTCATTCGCTCGACGGCGCAGGTGGATTGCGTGGACCCGCACTTGATTCAGTTGCAACACGGCTGACAGAAGATCAGATTGTGCGGCAGGTGCTACAGGGCGGGGGCAACATGCCGGCATATGGTAACGCGCTGAATCCATCGGAGACGAAGGCGCTGGTGAGCTTCCTGATGACGCTGCGCAGTAACGATCTGGCACCAGCAGTCGATGAGTCGCGTGGTTTGGTGCATGCCAGTGAATTGCATGTGCCTAAGTCTCCTGCCGCGGTGTCGTCGGGGCAGACACCCTAGCGTATGTCTGACGCGGTGCATGACATCTTCGCGGATTGGACGCTGCCTATCGGGCTGACGGTCTCGATTGTCATTACGGCAGCGTTGTACGTGCGCGGCTGGCTGGCGATTCGCAAGACGCGGCCTGAGCAGTTTACGGATGTGCGGCTGGCTTCGTTCCTGGGTGGGCTCGCGCTGTTGTGGCTGGTGACCGGTTCGCCGATGGATGGCTTTGCCGATGCGCTGCTGAGCGCGCATATGGTCGAACATCTGCTGATGATGTCGGCCATTCCGATGCTTCTGTTGTACGGGCTGCCGGTGGTGCCCCTGCTGCGTGGGCTGCCCGCGCCGCTGCTGCGCTGGATCGTCGGGCCGCTGCTGCGCGTGTCGGCACTGCGGCGCGTGGGGCAATGGCTGGTCACTCCGGCTATCGCGTGGCTGGCGATGAACGTGGCGTATCTCTGCTGGCACATCCCTGCGGCCTACGACTTAGCGCTGGAGAACGAGACGGTGCACGGCGTGGAGCATCTCTGCTTCCTCGTTACGTCACTGCTCTTCTGGTGGTACATCTTTCGCCCATGGCCCGCCGAGGAGCGCCCGGACGACTGGGGCATGCTGGTCTACCTGGCGCTGGGCGATGTCGTTATGACGCTTCTTTCGGCATTTCTGGCATTCTGCGAGCGTCCTGTCTACCCCTACTACATTGACCACCCAAACCCGTTCCACATCCCGGTCCTCGAGGATCAGGTCCTCGGCGCAGTGATTATGTGGGTGCTGGGATCGTTCGCGTATCTCGTACCTGCAATGGTGATCACCTTGCGCCTGACCGGGTTTGACGAGGGAAGCTCCGTTGCGGCGAATCCTCGGCGGCGTACGAACAGGTGAGGGGGTACCCCCCCTCCCCCCTGGTTTTGTAAAGTCTCTGGAATCAAGAGTTGCGAAAATTGGTGTCTGTAAGGTATTCCATTCAGAGACTTTATAGGCAAAGTCTTCCATTCAAAGGACTTGGTGGTGTTTTCAATGGTTTAGCGCGGGAAACATTCCCGCAGCGGCTAAAGCCGCGTTGGATTGGCTGGTTTACGGCGGGACTAAAGTCCCGACCTTTCAAAGCTGCCCTATAACAACAGGGATTAGCGTTAGTCGCTGCTCAGCGAAAAGCTGGATTCCTTCTGTTGAGCTTTATGCCCTACTTCTATTTTAGAGAGTTGGGTGGGTGAACTATGCCAAATGGTTTGGCGTTAAAACACCAGTGTTAATGAGGGTTTTGGTGATTCCTGTGGGCGTGGGGGGCTTGACATGCGAGTATTGGGCTGTTTTCGCAGGAAGTATTTTTGGATTGGATAAGTGGTTCAAACAAGGTGGGTTGTGGCGGGAGAAGGTAGGCATGCCCCAGGGGCTAAAGCCCGATTTCTCTTCTGGCCCATGAGACCCGAGCCTGAAGGCTCGGGGTACCCATTCTTCGCCAAGGCTAAAGCCCCCATTTTTCTGCTGGCCTATATGAGACCCGAGCCTAAAGGCTCGGGGTACCCATTCTTCGCTGATATGCCCTAACGGGCTAGCGCATCGAGGGCGAGGTTGA
>PLHC01000040.1 GCA_003138795.1 Granulicella sp.
ACCTGGCCGATGGTCGCCATGCACTCAACGAGCACCTTGCGCGTCTCGCCCGAAGGCAGCTTCAAGAGAGCGTAGTCGCCTTCCTTCGCGATCAGGTTGACCTGTGCGCCAGCAGAACGCGCCATCTGCGCGCCCTTACCCGGACGCAGCTCAATGTTATGCACGATCGTGCCCGTAGGAATGTACCGGAGCGGCAACGCATTGCCGACCAGGATGTCAGCCTCAGGGCCGCTCATGATCTTTTGCCCGACCTTCAGCCCGATAGGCTGAATGATGTAGCGCTTCTCGCCGTCTGCATAATGCACCAGCGCAATGCGGGAGCTGCGGTTCGGATCGTATTCAATGGTCGCGACGGTTCCGGAAATCCCGAACTTCTCGCGCTTGAAGTCGATGAGGCGCAACTTCTGCTTATGGCCGCCGCCCTGGTGGCGGATGACCATCTTACCCATATTGTTGCGGCCGCCAGTGCGTGGCTTCACCGTCAGCAGTGGCTTATACGGCTTATCGGTCGTTATGTCGTCGTTGACCAGCTTCGTCTGGAAGCGAAGGGTCGGCGTAATCGGACGGAATGATTTAATCGGCATTTCGAGTTCCCTTGCCTGCCGCGCTGTATTTTGTACTTCGTCAGCGCGATACTTAGTTCGTTACTACTCAATTTGTAAGCCGCGAATATTCTCGCGAAATCAGTGGCTAAATCTCTGCTGCAAAGTCAGGAACCTTCTCGCCGGCCTTCAGGCGGACATACGCCTTCTTCCAGTCGGGGAGGTAGCCGGAGAACTTACCGCGCTTGCGCTCCTTGCCTACAACGCTGGCGGTGCGAATACTCGCAACCTTCACATTGAAGAGCGTCTCGACAGCCTGCCTGACCTCGGTCTTGCTGGCATTGGCAGCGACTTCGAATACCAAAGAACCTTCTACCTCGCGTATGGTCAAGGCCTTCTCGGTAATCAGCGGGCGGCGGATAACGTTATAAACAGTAGGCATTATGCAGCCTCCTTCTCGGTGTCGCTCTTGGCATGTTGCCGCTTGGAAACAGCCTTCTTCAGTGTCTCCTGCAGGGTCTCGAACGCGACCTTCGAGAAAATTGCGTTCTCATACTTCAGCAGGTCATACGGATGCACCTCGGACGAGAGCACCAGCTCCACGCCCTGCAGATTGCGCGACCCGAGATACAGCTTCTCGCTCAACTGCTGCGAGCTCTCGACCAGCAGCGCGGTCTTCTTCGCATCAAGCTTGTTCAGCGCTTCGCGATACACCTTGGTCTTGGCCTCGGCGACGTCGAAGTTCTCAACGATCGTCAGCTTGCCGTCGTTGATCTTCGACGCAATGGCTGAACGCAGCGCACCCAGCAGCTTCTTGCGCGGAAACGGATACTCATAGCTGCGCGGCTGAGGTCCATGGACCGTACCGCCGCCACGCCACAATGGAGTGCGGATAGAACCGACGCGCGCGCGCCCTGTTCCCTTCTGCTTCCACAGCTTCTTGCCTGCACCCGAAACCAGCTTGCGGTTCTTGGTTGCGTGCGTTCCCTGGCGCAGGCTGGCGCGATAGTGCTTGACCGCCTCCCAGAGCAATGCCTCGTTGACCTCTCCCGCGAAGATCTCGTCGAGCTCGAACGTCCCGACTTCCTTCCCGCCGAGATCGACTACCTTGATGTTTGCCATCTTCTTCTCTCTTCTCGCCCGCCATCGATGCGGCAGGCCTGACTCTTGTTCGTCTGCTTTGACCGGTCTGTTCCCCGAGCAGAGGTTGATACTCAATCTCACATCCCGCTCTCGCGCCGAAGGCGCTACCGGCTGGGCGCGTAGTCCTACTTCTTCTTGCCGACTGCAGCCTTCTTGGAAGCCTTCAACGCATCACGCGTCTCAGCACCCGCAAAGCCGCGACGCTCTCTCGGCGGTGCCTTCGCCTTCGAAACCAGGACGTACCCGTCACGTGCACCGGGAATCGCGCCCTCAACCAGCAGAAGATTGTCTTCAACGTCGATGCCGCGAATGCGAAGGTTGCGAACCGTGACCTGGTTGGTGCCCATGTGGCCGGGCATGCGCTGGCCAGGGAATACGCGCGATGGGAACGAAGACGCTCCGATCGAGCCCTGCACCTGGAACATATGACCGTGCGACTTGGGACCGCCGCCGAAACCGTGGCGGCGAACCACACCCGCGAACCCGCGGCCCTTCGAGTTGCCGATCACATCAACAAACTTGACCTCCGAGAAGATCTCGACGGTGATACGATCGCCAGCCTTGGCCGACTGGTCACCCTCGCTGCCGGTCACCGACTCGAGCTGAACCTCGCGAATCTCCCGCACGGGCGGCACATTCGACTTCGCGAAGTGGCCGGTCATCGCCTTGTTCACCTTCGACGCCTTGACGAACTCTACGAGCCCGATCTGCGCCGCATCGTAGCCGTCNNTGGATATCGCCGCGGTCGTCAAACAACTGCGTCATACCGATCTTCTTACCGAGAATTCCTGTGACTGACATACTTTCCTCTTCCTCATCATGCCTGGCGTTGAGCGCCGGCACTGTAGGGACTGCTTTACTTCAAACTTGCGACCACTTACTTCGTGACGGTCTTGATCTCAACGTCGACACCCGCGGGCAGATCCAGCTTCATCAGCGCATCGACGGTCTGCTGCGTTGGCTCCAGGATGTCGATCAGGCGCTTGTGCGTGCGGATCTCGAAAGCCTCGCGCGACTTCTTATCGACGTGGGGCGAGCGCAGAACGCAATACTTATTCTTGATCGTGGGTAGCGGAATCGGTCCCGCGACCTGCGCGCCGGTGCGCTTCGCGGTCTCGACGATCTCGCTGGTGGAGACATCGAGGACGCGATAGTCATACGCCTTCAGGCGGATACGGATACGTTGCTGTGCCATTTGAATCTCTTTCCTGTTACTCAAAGATCGTTTGGAGTGACTGCCGGCCGTCGTATTTCTTGGCAAACCGGCAGCCCTCGTTGAAGTTTTCCAGGTCATCTGGAAGCAAGAACCTTCTTATCGAAGAGCCTTTACTTGATGATCTCGGAGATGGTTCCAGCGCCGACGGTCCGGCCGCCCTCGCGGATGGCGAAGCGCAGGCCCTTCTCCATGGCCACCGGTGTATGCAGCGTGATCTCGAGCTGGATGTTATCGCCCGGCATCACCATCTCGGTGCCCTCCGGCAGCTTCGCCGAACCCGTCACGTCCGTTGTCCGGAAGTAAAACTGCGGGCGGTAGCCGTTGAAGAACGGCGTATGACGTCCGCCTTCTTCCTTGCTCAGAACGTATACCTCGCCCTTGAACACGGTGTGCGGCGTGATCGATCCCGGCTTGGCCAGCACCATCCCGCGCTCCACGTCTTCCTTCGCGATACCGCGCAGCAGAAGTCCCGCATTATCGCCCGCCAGACCTTCATCCAGCTGCTTCTTGAACAT
>PLHC01000029.1:0-6524 GCA_003138795.1 Granulicella sp.
AGGATCTGACGCCCGGCAATGTGGAGAAGCTGCTGGGCGACTGCGCGCTGATCATGGATGGGACCGACAACTTCGAGACCCGCTACCTCATCAACGACCTCTGCGTGCGCGACGCCCGGCCCTGGATCTACGCCGCCGCCGTCGGTGCCTACGCCGCCACCATGAACATCCTCCCCCGCGCAGTTTCGCTGTCCCTACCCTCCGCCTCGCCCTCTCTACCCCCGCCCCCTCTACCCTCTACCCTCTATCCTCTATCCTCTGTCCCCCCCACCGCCTGCCTCGCCTGCATCTTCCCCTCCGCTCCCTCCGGCAACCTCGAAACCTGCGAGACCGCGGGCATTCTCTCCACCGCAGTCAACCTCGCCGCCTCGCTCCAGGTCACCGAAGCCCTCAAATTCCTCACCCACCAGCCCCACCTCATGCGCCGCTCCCTGCTCTCCTTCGACCTCTGGACAGGCGACCGCTCTGAGATCTCCACCACCAGGCCGCGCACCGACTGCGAAGTCTGCGGCGAACGAATTTTCCGCGCACTCTCCGGCGAGCAGCGCCCCCACATCACGCTCTGCGGCCGCAACTCCGTCCAGATCCACGAGCACCACCGCCCCATCGACCTCGTCGCCCTCCGCGAACAGCTCGCGCCGCTCGGCGAAGTCCGCGCCAACGGCCTTCTCCTCCGCTTCGAGCGCCCGCCCTACAGCATCACCGTCTTCCCCGACGGTCGCGCCCTCGTCCAGGGCACCACCGACATCGGCCTCGCACGCTCGCTCTACGCACGGTTCCTGGGCAGCTAGCGCGCTCGCACGCTCGCTGTTCGCGCATTGTCCTGAAAATTGGCGCATACTCAAGATGCAACTATCACAATCCATACGGCTTAAGCTTTCCATGCTGCCTGCCGTGCAACCTTCGGGCCCATCCGCCAGTCCAAGCTCTTGAAACCTTTATCTCTCGCGCAGCGTAACGGATACAGAAGATCGAGTATCCGCGCCGTTTGATTTGAGGGCCAAGAGCGGACAAATTCACCTATGGATCTTCAAGGCCTACCGAGAATGCAGACGAAACCGAACCCCGGCTTCTTCAAGCGGAACCCTCCAATCGCCGGCGAAGCCGAAGCCATTGAGCGCGCCAAGAATGGCGATGCCGATGCTTTCGCAAAGCTCTACGCGCTGCATAAGCGTCGCGTCTATACCCTCTGCCTGCGCATGCTCGGCAACGTATCCGAAGCGGAGGACATGACCCAGGATGCCTTCCTCCACCTGTTCCGCAAGCTGGGCAGCTTCCGCGGCGAGAGCGCCTTCTCGACCTGGCTGCACCGCCTCACGGTCAACCTCGTCCTCATGCATCTGCGCAAGAAGGGCCTCCAGCTCGTGTCGCTCGAAGAAACCATCAACCCCTCCGAGGACGACGCGCCCAAGCGCGACTTCGGCTCGCGCGACACCATGCTCGCCGGCTCGGTCGACCGCGTCACCCTCGAGCGCGCCGTTGCATCGCTCCCCCCCGGCTATCGCATGGTCTTCGTGCTGCACGACGTCGAGGGTTTCGAACATAATGAGATTGCCACCATGCTCGAATGCTCCACCGGAAACAGTAAGTCTCAGCTCCACAAAGCCCGCCTCAAACTGCGCGAGCTGCTGCGCCAGCAGCAGGATCTTCCTCCCGTCGAAGGGTTGAAGGAGGTGGCACGATGAAAGACCTCGCCACAGCCAACCTCGACCACATGACCCCTGCGCAGTTCGAGGAATATCTCCCCGAACTCTTCGAAGCCGGCGGCGGCAAGATCAGCGAAGACCCGCGCTTTACCAACTTCTTCAAAGCCAATCCCGACTGCGCCGCCCTGGTCAGCGACCTCGAAACCATCGCCGAGCACGCCAGGAGCCTCTTCGATCCCACCCACGACCCCAGCGACAGCGTCTGGTCCAACATTGCCAGCAAGCTCAAGGATGAACCCCCTCCCCACAAAGAAAGCTAGTCGTCGCTGCTGCGGAGACTTGCCATAAACCTCTACTTAGCGGTAACCTGACAACCGATGAACATGCATCGCAACTCCGGCCGATTTAGCTATTGCTACTGGTATCCACCAGCGGCCCGGCGGAGTTGTGCGCTTCTCTGATTCACCCACGAGATCACAACCAGTCACCGAGCCGCAGCCCACAGGGTCTGCGGTTTTTCTTTTGCCCTCAACCTCATCCACTTCCACCAGAAGCCACCGGAGACGACAATGAGTACAGCAACGCTCGACATGCCCACCAAACCCACAACCCGCAACACCGCCGCACTCGCAGGACGCGAAGTCCCCGCAGGACGCGAAGTCCCCGCAGGCATTGACCGCATCGTGCTCACCGGCTTCATGGGCTCCGGCAAGACCACCGCCGGCGCTCTGCTCGCCGAGCGCCTCGGCTGGCGCTTCCTCGATCTCGACCGCGAGATCGAACACCGCCACAACCGCACCGTCCCGCAGATATTCTCCGAAAGCGGCGAAGCCCACTTCCGCCACCTTGAGTCGACCATGCTCGCCTGCCTGCTCGGCCAGCACCACGTCGTCGTCGCTCTTGGGGGTGGCGCGCCCGAAGCGCTTGGCAACCGCCTTCTTCTCGAGCAGACCCCACACACCGCCGTCGTCTACCTCGCCGCGCCCTTCGCCACGCTGCTCGATCGCTGCCTCCAGCAGGCTGCAACCCCCGAAGCCACCACGCGTCCCGTCCTCGCCGACCTCACCGCCGCCGAGCGACGCTTCCATCTCCGCCGCACCCACTACGAGCGCATCGCGGCCCACACCGTCGACACCTCCGCGCTTACACTGGATCAGACCGCTGCCGCCATCCTTGACCTGCTGCGCGACGACCGGGTGCGATCCGAAGAACTTCGCCGCATACGTTAAGTCAAAGCAGCCAGCCCATTTGCGCCTCTCCGCATCCAAGGGAGAGCATCCGAAAAGACTAAGGAGTGTGTCCACTGGCCCTCCAGCCCTACCAGTCCAACGCCGCAGAAGAGAGGTCGAAGCAGTCCGCCACCATTCGCGGGCACATCCTCTTCGCCTTCGCCCTGGCCGTGACCCTGGCCCTCGCCTGGCGTCTGCGCTCGGTTCTGCAGCTGGTCTACGTCAGTGCGCTCTTCGCCGCCGTACTCATGCCCCTGGTGCATACCATCATGCGTCTGCGGATTCGCAAGTGGTCGCCCTCGCGGCCCTTCGCCATCGTGACCCTGGTGGGCACCGTCTTCGTTGCGCTAACGCTCTTCCTGGTTCTTGCCCTGCCGCCCGTCATGCATGACGTCCGGCACTTCGCCATCGAGCTCCCGCGGCGTATTCCCGGCATCATCGCCACCCTCAAGCACCTGCCCATCGCCAACAAGTTCGGCTTCAACACCCTCGCCCAGAAGAGCGAAGACGTGGTCGCCACCGTGGCGCAGTATCTGCTGTCGTCCGCTCCTCTCTGGCTCGGTTACCTCTTCGACCTCACCGCCGCCTTGCTGCTCTGCATTTACTTCATGCTCGAAGGCGAGTTCGTCTACTACTACCTCCTCTCCTTCATCTCCGCCGAATCCCGCGAACGCCTTGCCAAGACCCTCGATGTCGCCGAAGTCCGCATGAGCCGCTGGCTCATCGGCCAGGTCGCGCTGATGCTCATCCTCGGCGGCTGCAGCACCATCGTCTTCGCCGCGCTGCACGTGCGCTACTTCTTCCTGCTGGGCGTTCTCATGGGCCTGTTCAACATCATTCCTGTCGCCGGCGGCATCATCACCATCCTCCTCGCAGCCAGCGTCGCCGCCACCGACTCCTGGACCAAGATGGGCGGCGTCCTCATCTTCTACGTCATCTACCTCCAGATCGAAAACGCCATCCTCATCCCGCGCATCATGCGCAGCCGAGTCAATCTAATGGGCCTGTCGGTGCTCATCGCCCTGCTTATCGGCTCGGAGCTGGCTGGCATCGTCGGAGCCCTCGTCGCCATCCCGACCGCCGCACTGATCGCCGTGATCATGGACGAGTACTTCGTCCAGAAGGACGCCGCCGAAGCCCGGGCAGCCGCCGAGGCAGACACCACGGCAATCACCAGCCAGCCCTGACGCGCTCCCGGCGCGCTTTCCCCTTGCAATTTCAGCCTCCCAAACCCATCCTGTATGTAATCTGAAACGAAAGGCCGCACGTCTCCAACGATATGCAGCTAGCTCTTGATGGATCCATCGCGAATATCCAGGCTGCCGAACAAACTGGATCGGAGCTGGACGACATTGATGCCCTGGTTCGGACACACAGGCCGCGTCTGCTCCGCTTCGTCACCTTCTCCATCGGAGACGCCGACCTCGCCGAGTCCATCACCCAGGACTGCTTCCTCAAGGCCTACAACAGCCGCTCCAGCTTCCGCGGGGACTGCTCCGTAGGCACCTGGCTCACCAGCATCGCCGTCAATCTCATCCGCGACCAGCAGCGTCTGCAGAAGTTCCGCTTCTGGCGTCAGGCCCGCGCCACCGCCATCGACGTCACCGTTGCCGCCAGCTTCCTTCGCAGCCACGAGAGCTCGCCCGAGTCCCTCGTCCTCGTCAAGGAAAAGGCCGCCCAGGTCCAGGCCGCGCTCCAGAGCCTCTCTCCCCACCAGCGCACCATCTTCCTCCTGCGCTTTGTCGAGGAGATGGATCTCGCCGAGATCGCCGCCATCACGAACATCCCGGTCAACACCGTCAAAACCCACCTGCACCGAGGCCTCAAATCCGTGCGCTCCCAGGTTCGCAGCGCGCAGGCCGCCAGCGCAGGAAACACGCAGTCCACAGACAAAACCTACCCCACCGGACAAACGAAGACCGCCGGAGGAAAACGATGAACTCCCATCTGGATCTCTACTCCAGCCCCATGCCGCACGCCGCAGCGCATCTCGCCCCCCATGCAGACACCCATCTCTCGGAGGACCAGATCGACGACCAGCTCATCGGCGATCTCGCCGCCGGGCCTGCCGCCCACCTCGCCGGCTGTTCCGTCTGCACCGACCGCGTCGCCGCCGCCGCAGATCCCATGGCCAGCTTCCAAAGCGTAACCATGGCCTGGAGCGAGCGCCGCTCCGCCACGCTGCCCACCCCCAGTCTCTCCCAGCAGAAGCCGCTCTGGCAGCGCCACATGGCCTGGGCCACGGCCGGCTTCGCCTTCGCCATCGCCATCGCTCTCACCAACGCCAGCCACCAGGTCGTCCTCAAGACCGCCGAACTGCAGCCAACACTGCAGCAGCCCGCGCTGCAGCAATCCGCGCAGCAGGCAGCCCTGCCGGCCACCGTGCTGACCGAAACCGCCAGCCTCACGGGCGCCCCACGGGAGGCGCAGATCGCCGCCGACAACCGGTTGCTCCAGGCCATCGACGACGATCTCGACACCTCCGCCGACAGCCCCGCTGCCCTCGGCATCGAGCCCGCGAGCGACCAGACAACATCTGTTCAGGATTAGAGGAAGCTTGAAGCTAAACCTGACATCTCGACGCTACGTCGCCGTGCGCCGCTTGCTGGCAATCGCCGCCCTGGGTCTCGGCCTCGTGCTCGCCGGCGTCGTCCCCGCCACGGCGCAGCGTGGCGGCGGCGGTCACGGTGGCGGCGGCCACGGTGGCGGCGGCATTGGCGGTGGCGACATGCGTGACCGCGGATCCAATCAGCCCACGTCGCAGCCAAGACCACAGTCGCTCAGCGGCCTGCAGCTTGGTCTCGGCGGGCGCTGGTGGGACGACCACAAGACCGTAAAAAAGCTCAATCTGCGCCCCGACCAGCAGCAACGCATGGACGATATCTTCGAGGCCAACAAGCCCGCCCTGATCACTCTCTACACCGACCTGCAGCGCGAAGAGACTCGCCTCGCCTCGCTCTCCCCCGCCGATCTACAGGACGAGAGCAAGGTCTTCGCCGCAATCGACCGCGTCTCCCACGCGCGCAGCGATCTCGAGAAGGAAGACGCCCACGTGCTCCTCCAGATCCGCCAGCAACTGGACCCGCAACAGCTACAGGCCCTCGATCGCCAGATCGCCAGCCTCCACTAGCCCGCCCGATCGCAATCGGCATAGAGGCTCAGGATACCCAGAGCCCACATCGCGCCGCTCGTAGATCAGTTTCCGGTTTTTCCGTTATTTGTTCGAAAAAGGGGCAGCTGCCAAAAGATCGTTAATTAGTGCACTCCAGTGGGCAACTTTTTCCAATTTTTCCTCTCTTAGTTAATAACTGCACGCTACTCGGGCCAGCAGCTTGAGATCAGCGAACGCAGGACGCTGCAGTATCCAATGCAATTAAGGAACCGCGGCATCCGAGAGAGAGGGTTCCAAATGCGTGGATTGAAAGTTCTACTCAGTTCAACAGTATTGCTTGCGTCCTTGGCTTTTGTGCCACCAGCCAAGGCACAAGTCGTCATTGACCTAGGTGTTCCGCCCGTCTGTGATTACGGCTACTACGACTATGCACCCTATGCCTGCGCGCCCTACGGCTTTTACGGCCCGGGCTATTTCTACAACGGCATCTTCCTGGGCATAGGCCCATGGGCCAACTGGGGCTATGGCCACGGCTGG
>PLHC01000029.1:6582-14675 GCA_003138795.1 Granulicella sp.
CGGTGGTGGTGGCGGCTTCCGTGGCGGCGGTGGTGGTGGCGGTCATGCCGGTGGTGGCGGTGGCGGTCATGCCGGTGGCGGCGGTGGCGGTCATGCCGGTGGCGGTGGTGGCGGTCATCGCTAAATCAGGCAGTAGATGAAACAGCCGGCGGCGGAGCAAATGCTCCGCCGCTGGCTTTGCTTTTCCCTGAATAAAAAGGGCGACCGCTAAACGCCACGGTCGCCCTTCATTTTTCCCTTATAGATCACACTGCAACTTCGCTTACTTCAGCTCATACCCTGCGAAGAAGTAGCCGATCTCAAACTCCGCGGTATCCGCGGCATCCGAGCCGTGGATGGCATTCTCACCGATCGACGCCGCAAACTTCTTGCGGATAGTTCCCTCTTCGGCCTTCGCCGGATCGGTCGCGCCCATCAACGTGCGCAGATCGGCGATGGCGTTCTTCTTCTCGAGAATCAATGGAACAATCGGCCCTGAGCTCATAAACTCCGTGAGCTCACCAAAGAACGGCCGCGCCGCATGAACGTGATAGAACCCCTCGGCCTGCGCCCTGGAGATCGAAATCTTCTTGATGGAGACAATCTTGAATCCCGCCTTCTCAATCTCGGCGAGGATGGCGCCAGTGTAGCCCTTGCGAACGGCGTCCGGCTTGATGATGCTGAAAGTGCGTTGTGACAACGGAATTCTCCTTAGTTTGACTGCTCTACCAGTGTAACCGCCGCAGCCGACAAGCTCACAGTAACCGCTGGCAACTTACGCAGGATCCTCCTCTGGGCTGGAACCCGGCTCGCCGCAGTCCAGCCACAAGCTCGCCGCAGTCCAACCACAAGAAGCTACGAAGACAACAAAGAACAGAAGTCCACGCATAGCCGAAAGTTGGCGCATAGAATGCCCTATACGCGCGCCCGCGAGCGTCCAGGAGAGATATGCGTCGCACTGCATGGATATGGGCCGTCGGCTCCGCCGTCTGGACCTTCGACGGAATCGTCAACCTCTACTACCGAAGCTGGCCGCACGCCGAGCTCGCCTTCATGGTCGCCCTGATGTTCGGCATCGCCTGGGCCTACTACCGCCAGCAACAAGATTAGCTCTCCCCGGCGCAAAAACAGGCCCGAGCCGCAGCCCGAGCCTGTTCTCTCTACCTCGGCTTACTGTCCTGCTAGCCCCTTTTGAGCACCCGCGCCATCGTCTCGCCGATCTCCGCTGGCGACACCACCACGTGGACCCCCGCAGCGGTCATCGCGGCCATCTTGCTCGCCGCCGTTCCCTCGCCGCCAGAGATGATCGCGCCCGCATGGCCCATGCGCCGTCCCGGAGGCGCCGTCTGCCCTGCAATAAACCCGACCACCGGTTTCCTCACGTATTGCCGGATGTACTCCGCCGCAACCTCCTCGGCCGTTCCGCCGATCTCGCCAATCATGATAATCGCCTCTGTATCCGAGTCCTCATTCAGCAGCCGCAGAGCGTCGATATGGGTCGTCCCGATGATTGGGTCGCCGCCAATGCCAATCGCCGTCGACTGTCCGATCCCGCGCGTCGTCAGCTGATACACCGCCTCATAGGTCAGCGTTCCTGATCGCGACACAATCCCGACCGAGCCTTCTTTATGGATGATCCCCGGCATGATCCCGATCTTCGCCTTCCCCGGCGAGATCACGCCCGGGCAGTTGGGCCCGATCAGCCGCGACTTCGACGACTTCACGACATCCCATACCTTCATCATCTCCAGCACCGGAATGCCCTCGGTGATGCACACCACCAGCGGAATCTCCGAGGCCGTAGCCTCGAGGATCGCATCGGCAGCCAGCGGTGGCGGCACAAAGATCACGGTCGCATTGGCGCCGGTCTCGCGCACGGCGTCTTCGACCGTATTGAACACCGGCCAACCCTCATGCGTCGTTCCGCCTTTACCCGGCGTCACGCCACCAACCACCCTCGTCCCATATTCCGCGCAACCCTTCGCATGGAACGTTCCTTCACGCCCGGTAATTCCCTGCACAATGAGCCGCGTACCTTTTCCTACGAGTACTGACATCGTCTATCTCCTAGCCTCTAAAGCTTAGCTTCGATCATCGTGATCGGGGAGCTAAGCATTCGCCTAATCCCAACGCTCAATACCAGACCAGCAAGTCCTGGAATGATTGCGCCATCTCGTTTCCGCTTTAGCTGAAAGCTATCCTTTCGCCGCCGCCGCAACCACCAAATCCGCCGCTTCCTTCATCGTCGACCCGATCTGGAAATTGAGGCCCGACTCCGCGATGATCTTTCTTCCCTCTTCAACATTGGTGCCCTCAAGCCGCAGCACAATCGGAATCTTTACGTCGAGATTCCTGGCGGCATTCACAACCCCTTGAGCGAGAACATCCACTCTCAAAATCCCGCCAAATATATTGATGAAGATCGCCTTCACGTTCGCGTCGCTCAGGAGAATCCCAAACGCATTCTCGATCTGCTCCTGATTCGCTCCGCCCCCAACATCGAGGAAGTTCGCCGGCGATCCACCCGCATACTTGATGATGTCCATCGTCGCCATCGCGAGCCCTGCGCCATTCACCATGCACGCGATCGTGCCATCGAGCTTGATGTAGTTCAGCGCATGCTTGCTCGCTTCAACCTCCAGCGGATCTTCCTCGGTGATATCGCGCAACTCCTTCAAATCCCTATGCCGGAACATCGCGTTGTCGTCGAGGTCCATCTTGCAATCCAGCGCCATCAGCCGGCCATCCTTCGTCGTAATGAACGGATTGACCTCCATCAGCGTCGCGTTCGACTCCGTGAACGCCTTGTACAGCCCCAGCATGAACCGCACCGCTTCGCTAAGCTGCGACGGCAGAAGTCCCAGCTTGAACGCCAGTTTGCGGGCGTGGTACGGCATGAACCCAATCGCCGGATCGACATACTCCTTGAAGATCTTCTCCGGCGTCTCACGCGCAATATCTTCGATCTCCACGCCGCCCTCCTGCGACGCCATGAACACAATGTTCGCCGATGCCCGGTCCAGCACCAGTCCCAGATACAGCTCGCGGTCGATCGACGATCCTGCCTCGACGAGCAGCCGCCGCACCTTCTGCCCATGCGGTCCCGTCTGGTACGTGACCAACTGCATCCCCAGAATCGTCTTCGCGTCCGCTACTGCCTCCTCCAGCGTTCTGGCTAACTTCACGCCGCCGGCCTTGCCGCGCCCACCCGCGTGGATCTGCGCCTTGACAACGACCACAGCGTTTCCATCCGAGAAGAGTTGATGGGCGGTCGTCTCCGCCTCTTCAATCGTCAGTGCCACGTCTCCATCCGGCACAGAAACACCATACTTACGAAGGATCTCTTTCGCTTGATACTCGTGGATCTTCATTAACACTCCAGCCTTGCGATTATGGTTGCGGCGGTCAGCTCTCCCACCCAGGTACCACATCCTAACGAATCGCAGAACCACTAGCAAATTGTGGCTGCGATTATCGACTAGTCCGGCCGGGACGAACGCTATTCTGGAATTGCGTCACCAAACTAAGCTGAACCTATCGATTTGCAACACGAAACAGGGTTGAGCGTGCAGCGTTTGATAGGCTCAGAAGAATTATGTCAATCCAGCACGAGCTTCGCCGCATCATCGAACAGCGCGAAACCCTGTCGCGCGAGGACGCCTCTGCCCTTATGCAGAAGATCCTCGCCGCCCAGGCCAGCGATGTCGAAATCGCCGCCCTCCTCGGCGCCCTCGCCGGCCGCGGCGAGACCGCTGCCGAGGTCGCAGGCTTCGCAACTGCCATGCGCGAGGCAGCTAACATGCTCCCGCTCAGCGAGATAGAGCAGCAGCATCTCGTCGACACCTGCGGCACCGGCGGCGACTCCAGCGGCAGCTTCAACATCTCCACCGCTGCCGCGCTCGTCGCAGCCGCGGCCGGAGCAGCCGCCGGGGCACCAATAATGCTCGCCAAGCACGGCAACCGTGCCGTCACTTCCCGATGCGGCTCGGCCGACGTCCTCGAAGCCCTCGGAATTCCCATCCATCTTGCCCCCGCCGACGCAGCCCACGCGCTCCGCACCCATGGCTTCTGCTTTCTTCTCGCCCCCGCACATCACCCTCAAATGAAAGCACTTATGCCCGTCCGTCAAGCCCTCGGCGTGCGCACGATTCTCCATGTTTTGGGCCCACTCCTCAACCCCGCCGGCGCTCGCCGCCAGGTCATGGGCGTCTACCAATCTCGTCTCGTCCCACTCGTAGCCGAAGCCCTCACCATGCTCGGCGCGCGCCACGCAATGGTCGTCCACGGTGATGGCGGGCTCGACGAACTCGCGCTCAGCGGCCCCAGCGAAGTCGCCGAGGTGCGGGACGGCAGGGTCTTCCAATTCATCATCACCCCTGAGGAATTTGGCCTCGAACGCGCTCCCCTGACCGCACTCGCAGGCGGAGATGCCGCAGACAATGCACTGATTCTAAAGGCGATCTTCAACGGGAAAACCGGCCCTCGACGCGATGTCGTGGTGCTGAATGCCGCTGCGGTCCTGGTAGTTGCCGGCCTCGCGAAGGACATCCCCGCGGGCATTGCACTCGCCGCACACGCCATCGACGACGGAGCAGTCAGGCGGCTGGTTGAAGCCCTCCGAAGAGACTAGAGTTAGATCGAGGGAATAACCTAAATGGCTCGAGTAACCGGGATAGGCGGCGTATTTCTGCGTTCGCGCGATCCAAAGGCGATGGCGAAGTGGTACGCGGAGCACCTTGGCATCACCCTGAGCGACTTCAACGGCACCGGCTTTCAATGGGCCGACGAAGTCCCGGCAGGCACCGGCATGACCGCCTGGTCGGCCTTCCCCCAGGACACAAGTTACTTTGGCGAAGGCGAGCAATCCGCCCAACAACAAACAATGATCAACTATCGCGTCGATGACCTAGACGCCTTGCTTGCCACACTTAGCGCTTCCGGCGTGTGGATCGACCCGAAGCGCGAAGACTACGCCTACGGGCGATTCGCCTGGATCAAAGACTGCGACGGCAATCGTCTCGAACTCTGGCAACCTTTGCTGATCGAGAATTAAGAGCAGCCGCGCGCATCTTAGAGAAGAATCTTATTCCCGCTGGATCGTTCCTGAGTGATGATGCCGATCGCATTTGCCCACATTCTTCTGCCTGCAATCGTTGCGATCAGCATTGTGCTGATGCTGGTGCGACCGCGGGGCATCGCGGAGGCATGGTGGGTCTCGGGCGGAGCCTTGTTGTTGATCGCGCTGCGGCTCATTCCGTTGAAGCTCGCGGGCAGGGCTGTCGCTGAGGGCAGCGATGTCTATTTATTCCTGACTGGAATGATGCTGCTCGCTGAGCTTGCGCGCGAGCAGGGTGTCTTCGATTGGGTATCGTCGGTAGCGGTCCGCGGTGCGAAAGGCTCGTGCTCGCGGCTGTTTTTGCTGGTCTATGTGGTCGGAACGGTCGTGACGGTCTTCATGTCGAACGATGCAACTGCGGTCGTATTGACACCGGCGATTCTGGCGGCGGTACGCAAGGCAAAGATTTCGCCACTTCCCTACCTGTTTGTGTGCGCGTTCATTGCCAATGCGGCGAGCTTCGTCCTGCCGATCTCAAACCCTGCGAATCTAGTGGTATTCCATACGGGAATGCCACCTCTGGGCCAGTGGCTGCTCTCCTTTGGCGTGCCGTCCGTGCTTTCGATTGTGGCGACCTACGTGGTGATGCGTGTCTTCTTTCGCAACGACCTGTGCAAGCAGATCGAGTGCGAGGTGCAGCCGGTGAAGCTTACGACCGAAGGAAAGATGGTCCTGGTAGGCCTGGCGTTCATGGTCACGGTACTGCTGACGGCTTCGGCGATGAAGAAGGACCTGGGGCTGCCCACTTGCATCGCTGCGCTGGTGATTACGGCGGCGGCCTCGGTGAAGTCGAAGAGCAACCCACTGAAATTGCTGCGAGAGATTAGCTGGGGAACGATTCTGCTGGTCGCGGGTTTGTTCTTGATGGTCGATGCCGTGGAGAGCCAGGGGGCGCTGAAGCTGACACAGGAGTGGCTTGCGTGGACGCAAAAACTAGCGCCTGCGGCGGGAGCGATGGTCGTGGGATTTTTTGTGGGCGTGGCGAACAACCTGGTCAACAATCTGCCGCTGGGGTTGATCGCCGGTGGGACGATTCAAGCCGCGCACGTCAAGGGCCTGCTCGCAAATGCGGTGATGATCGGAGTGGACCTCGGACCTAATTTGTCTGTCACTGGTTCGCTGGCAACGATCCTGTGGCTGCTCGCACTGCGCAAAGAAAAGCTTGACGTGAGCGTTTGGAAATTTCTACAGGTGGGTATGATCGCGATGCCGATTGCATTGGCTGCGGCGTTGTGCGGAGCAATCGTGATGGCGCGGCTCTAGGTCGTTCCAGGTGCTTCAAGCACAGACACGAGTTCCAATTGCTCGGAGGCGTGCTCGTCGAGGAACGGGCGGAAGTGCGTGCGGCAACGGGCTTCATAGAGTCCGGCGGCACCGACAACGACGAGTTCCTGGCTTTGGCCGAGGCGCTGGGTATGGATCGCCGCCGCCCCGCAGACCATGCAGACCGCGGAGAGCTTGGTGACCGTGTCAGCGATAGCCATGAGGTTGGGGACAGGTCCAAAGGGCTCGCCAGCGAACGTCGTGTCGAGTCCGGCCATGAGGACGCGCTTGCCAAGGGCGATGAGTTCGACGGCGAGGGGAATGATGGCCGAGTCGAAGAACTGCACCTCATCGACACCAATGACTTCGATGTCGTCCAGTTGCGGATAGAGCAACTCGCGGAGGCGTTCGACGCTGGAGACGGTGGTGGCCTCGTGGGTCTGGGAGCTGTGACTGGCGATGGAGGTGCGGTGATAGCGGAGGTCGATGTCCGGCTTGAAGCACACCACGCGCTGGCGCGCGATGCGGGCGCGCTTGAGACGGCGGATCAACTCCTCGGACTTGCCCGAGAACATAGGGCCGGTGATGACTTCGAGGACGCCGGGGATATTGTTGGATACCATAGCTGGCCTTATCGTAAATTGGCGCGAAGCGGTGGATAAGTGGCGTATGCTGTCGGTGTTGTATGGAGGGTTTCCAATGCGTTTAGGATGGTTGGCGACAGTTGCGATAGTAGCGGGAATGACAGCAGCGGTAGCGCAGGGACCAGCAGCTCCGAAGCAGATCAAAGTGCAGATTCTGACCGCGACCGGGCAGGACGCAGGATTTGCAACCTTCAAGACGGTCAAAAATGGCGTCAAGGTGAAGATCGAGCTGAAGAACCTGCCGTTTGGGCCTCATGCCGTACATATTCACCAGAACGCGGTTTGCGATGCGCCAGACTTCAAGGGCGCGGGCGGGCACTTCAATCCGGCGGGCAAGCAGCACGGCTACCTGAACCCTATGGGTCACCACAATGGAGATTTTCCGGCGAGCGTCTCTGTGGGCGAGAACCATACGGGCGAGGCGACGTTTGTGGTCAATTCGATCTCGCTGGATCCAGCGGCGCCCAACTCCCTCTTTCTCAACGGTGGGACATCGATCGTGGTGCATGAGAAGGCTGACGACCAAATGACCGATCCAAGCGGGGCTTCAGGGAATCGGATTGCGTGCGGAGTGATCAAGCAGTAAGCGCAGGAAATAGGAAAACAGCTCACAGCGGATAGGGGATGCCGGTAGGATTGGCTGATACTTGTTCGCCGTTGGCTGTTCATGCCTCCAGTGGAACTGCTGCGGCAGCGATTGCGTATGACCATCTATGGCAGCGGCGACTATTCCGGCGGTATTTGGGCGGGGAGCAAAAGCGCCGCTGGCAGTCTCGACGGCACGGCGTGGGCCATCCCCGCTGGGCAGTGGCAGGACGCCGGGCTTGCAGCAACCGCTGTTGAAGGAGCTACGCCTCACAGAGGCGCACATGCCGCCTGAAGAGCCAAAGTCACCGCCGCAGGTACAGGGCGACCGCGCTGCTGCTCTCGACGAGCAAAGGGCGCTCGCTGATCTGGCTGCGCTGTGCCTTGCAGGAGATGCGCAGGCCTGGGAGCAATTGGCACGGACGCAACATCGAAGAATCTATGGGCTCTGCTACCGGTTTACCGGGTCGCAGAGCGACGCGGAAGACCTGACCCAGGAAGCGTTT
>PLHC01000029.1:14755-15122 GCA_003138795.1 Granulicella sp.
GTGATTTTGCGGGATCTCGAGGACCTGGATTACAAAGAGATCGCCGATATCTTAGGAGTTCCGCAGGGCACCGTGAAGAGCCGGATCAGCCGCGGAAGAAGTGAACTGGCAAGGCTTTTGAAGCGTATAGAAGGGCAGGTGATGTAAGTGGCAAACATGAGCCAATTCGAGGAATTTGAGGAGCGTCCAGCTGCCTGTGCGGTATGCGAGGCGATGCTTCCCGAGGCTGTCGATGGCATGCTGAGCGAGGCCGAGCAGAGCGCGTTCGATAAACACGTTGCAGGCTGCGTGGAGTGCGCTCGTGAGCTGGCCGAGGCGCGGCGCGGCGCGGCGTGGTTGAGCATGCTGAAGAGCCAGGCTCCAGAGC
>PLHC01000081.1 GCA_003138795.1 Granulicella sp.
ACGATCTGATCTTCCAACTGCTGAATGTCCGCCATGTTTCTCTCTCCGTGTACTGCTAAATTTCAAAACTTGATTCTGTTGCTTGAATTTCAAAAACTTGACTCTGTTGTTGTGCTATCGCTGATTTGGTTCTCCCAGGGCCGTCTTCTGCCTCAGGCTGCCGCACCTTCGAAGGGTTTCCGTTGCGCCCAGACTGCGCACCCGCCGACGATTGCGACGAAACTTGTTATCCTTCGACCGGATCGCTCGAAGCCGCTGCGCCCGCCTGCGAGGCCGTGCTATTCTCCGGCTCCGCAGCGCCCGAAGGCTGCTCACCAGCCGCCGACTCCTCGACCTGTGCCGCAGCCGCTTCCGCGACCGGCGCTTCCGCAACCGGCGCTTCCGCAACCGCCTCAGCCGCCGGAGCAGCCTCTGCTACAGCCGGTGCGCCGAACTTGCCCTTCTCGACGCCCTGGTTGATGACGATCGCGAGGTCGCGGCCCGTGGCGTTGANNTCAGGAACAGCAGCTTCGAGAACAGCTCTTCCTTGCCCGGCAGCTTCGCCAGCGAATCGATCTCGGCGACGGTGATGACCTTGCCGTCGACGATGCCGAGCTTGAACGTATACTCCGCATTGTCCTTCACCCAGGTCGACAGCGCCTTGGCCAGCGCCACCGGGTCGCCCGAGGTATACGCAACCGAGTTCACGCCCTTCAGACCCAGCAGCGCGGCCTCAACCTTCGTGCCCTCCGCCGACTTCGCCGCCAGCTTGTTCTTGACGACGTGATAGCTGCCGCCCGCCGCGCGAATCACCCTGCGCAGTTCAAAGTCCTTCGAGGCCGTCAGCCCCTTGAACGTGCCAATGATGGCCGAAGTCGAGCTCACAAGCTCGTCCGCCAGCAGTTTTACCTTCTCGTTCTTCTTCGCCTTGGTCAATGCCATGGGGAAACCTAACCTTTACTTGCCGGCCATCTCAGCCCGGCTCAAGTCGTGCGCAAGACCTTAGCAGCTCGCGCGAAAATCGTTCCAAACAGCCAGGCTTACGCCTTGGTTGCAACATCCGCGACGGCGGCTTCGAGCTCAATGCCCGGGCCCATCGTAGAGCTGAGGATGATGCGCTTGATGTACTTGCCCTTCGCCGCCGAAGGCTTCGCCTTCACAATCGACGAAATCACCGTCAGCGCATTCGCCTGGAGCTTCTCAGCGCTAAACGAAAGCTTGCCCACCGGAACATGCACCAGGGCCGTCTTGTCGGCGCGGAACTCAACCTTACCGGCCTTGATCTCGCGAATCGCCGCAGCCACATCCGTTGTCACGGTGCCGGTCTTCGGGTTCGGCATCAGGCCGCGTGGTCCGAGAACCTTACCCAGACGTCCAACCGAACGCATCATGTCCGGCGTCGCGATCAGGGCGTCGAAGTCCGTCCAGTTCTCTTTCTGGATCTTCTCGACGAGCTCCTCGCCGCCGAAGAACTCAGCGCCGGCAGCCTCAGCCTCTTTCACCTTATCGCCCGAAGCGATAACCGCGACAACCTTGCTCTTGCCGCCCAGCCCATGGGGAAGGATCACCGTCCCGCGGACCATCTGGTCAGCATGACGCGTATCGACACCCAACCGCATCGTCAGGTCGACAGTCTCGTCGAACTTGGCGTACTTGGCCTTCTGCAGTAGGGGGATCGCATCGCCGATCGTATAAGGACGCTGCTCCACAAGCGCGCGCGCCTTCGTAATATTCTTGGATAGCTTCTTTGCCATTATTTCCTCGTCTCCCACCCCATCATGCGTTGCTCCGCAAGGGCGTGGTCTCGACTCGTCTGCATAGGAGTGCAGACAACCTTCTAAGTATGCTGGAAAAGTGATCGAGGGTCAAGCGCAATGCGATTAGTGGCCGCTTCGATCCCGTCTTATCTTCTCTCCGCTCTGAATGGCTCTCTGCAAAAGTTCTCGTTCTTTTGCTGCAGTTCCGAAGTCCTCAATTCGGAGATGCGCATTGCTCATAGAGGGATGAGTTATAGCCACACAGGCGCTAGTAAAGATGCCGTTCTGCACAATTCCAGTGGGTTGTTGATCTATGCAGCGCCAAGCGTTGCCGCTCCATCCGGCCAATGCCTCGGGAAAAGCATAGCTAATGAAAGCGGCTGGCGCAGTTCCGAGTGCGACGATAAGCGACGGGCGCAACTCGCGCAACAGAGTTCGAAAGAACTCCAAACAAGAGCCCATTAGGACACTATCTCGCAACCATCCCTGTTTCACACTGCCGTCTGGATTGTTGCTTGCACCGGTATGAAGAAAGGGCCACGCATTGGTAAAGAAGCAATCCTCCAATTGTTCTGTAGTGAATCGTTTGCGGAGGCCCACCCATGTACCAGGATTGTTGGTTTCATCCACGCAGAGCAGTTCACCGTCCGGCGTGCAGAATTTTTCATCCGCACCAAAGTTTGACCCTAGTACCAGTGTTCCGTCGACCGGAAACCTCGGCGCATCCTCGCCCAACATCAGCCCGTTTCCACCCGGGAAGAACGCTCGCTCCATGACATGCTTATCTGCCATGGAAACAAGCCCTGAGCCTCCTGAACTGACTCGCCTCAGGCTCTCTCGTAAAATCACAATTTGATGGAATTTGCTGCTCTTGACTATGGCTGTATCCATTGACGCAACTACCCCCAAACTCTCCCCAACTCCAGCACAAACCCCGCCACCGGCCCATCCCCCTCCACCACGCTTGTCCCCTCAAGCACCTCAACTCCTCATCCGTCATCGGACGTTCGAGCCGGATACGCACCGGGAGTTCGAGATTCGACAAGGCAAACTGCATACGCCGAGTGTACGACGACAAATCCCTTGCGCGAGGCCAACTTCACCGCAATCCAGCGCAAGCCCGGCAGCGCATACAGCTCAAACAAAAAGGGCGCAGACGGATCGCGATGGCGAACCATCCGCGCCCCTCTGTGCCCTTTTATTTGGCTAACAATCGCCGCTCTTACCCGACGATTTCGATACCCATCGAGCGTGCGGTTCCGCGGATGCTCTTCGCTGCCGCCGCCACCGAGTTCGAATTCATGTCCGGCATCTTCTGCGCGGCGATCTCGAGAATCTGCTTCTCCGTCACCTTGCCCAGCTTCTCCTTATTCGGAGTGCCCGAGCCCTTCGCAATGCCCGCCGCCTTCAGCAGCAGCACCGGCGCCGGCGGCGTCTTCGTAATAAATGTAAACGTGCGGTCCGCGTACACCGTGATGACGACCGGAATCGTCAGACCCGTCTGCGACGGATCCTTGGTGCGCTCGTTGAACTGCTTGCAGAACTCCATGATGTTGACCTGCGCCTGACCGAGCGCGGGACCAACCGGCGGTGCCGGCGTCGCCTTCGCGGCAATGATCTGGAGCTTGACGTATCCCTGAACCTTCTTCGGTGCCATATTCGTAGTCCTTCTAGATGTTGCGGGCTGGTCTGCATAGCGCAGGGCCTCGCATGATTTTGTACCGCGAGAGAGCTAGAAGGTCCGGTGAAGCGGCCGGGCTGTGGCTCTCTCAAAAAAACTTGCCGGGCCCTTTTACTGGATGCTGCTGCCCAGGCAAAACTTGTGCCGCTTAATCCTCGACCTTTTCGACGTTCGCGAACGAAACCTCGGTCGGCGTCGGACGTCCGAAGATCGACACCATGACCTTGAGCGTCTGCTTGTCTTCGTTGACATCATCGACCGCGCCGTTGAAGTTGTTGAACGGCCCATCGGTGATGCGAACCTGCTCGCCCTTGGTGAACTTGAGCTTGAGCTTGGGCTTCTCCTTGGTGACGTCGGCGCGATTCAACATCGCATTGACCTCAGCCTCAGAGAGCGCATTCGGCTGGTCGCCCGTCTGCAAAAATCCCGTGACCCGCGGTGTGTTCTTCACCACATGCCACATATCGTTGTCCAGCGCCATCTCCACAAACACATACCCGGGCAGGAAGACGCGATCGATCGTGTACTTCTTGCCGTTGCGCATCTCGGTGGTCGGCTCCGTCGGGATCTCGATGCGGCCCACCTTGTCTTCCAGGTGATACGCAGCCACGCGGCTCTGCAGCGACTCCTTCACCTTGCGCTCAAAACCTGAGTACGCATGAATGATGTACCACTTGAAATTTTCATTGACCGGCGCCGCAGCCTCGGCCTCAGCAGCGGGTGCATCTCCGCCAACAGCCTCGCCTGCAACTACAATCTCGGGGTCTACAGCGGCCGCCATAGCCAGTGCGTCATCAGCCACCCCAGCAGCGGTCTCGACACCAGCAGCGGTCTCGGCGCCAGCAGCGGTCTCGGCGCCAGCAGCGGTCTCGGCGCCGCCAACGGCCTCGGCTGCAACTGCAACCTCGGGGTCAGCAGCGGCCTCAATCGCCAGTGCGTCATCCGTCACCGTCTCGGCCTCACCCACCGTCGGGGTCTCGGTTTCTGCGGCCTGCTGCTCAGTTTGTTCCAACTCATTTGCCATCGTTTTGCCTTCTTCCCGCATCCGTGATGCGTA
Organism: Granulicella sp.; assembly: GCA_003138795.1. Taxonomy (GTDB): domain Bacteria; phylum Acidobacteriota; class Terriglobia; order Terriglobales; family Acidobacteriaceae; genus Granulicella. The sequence continues at coordinate 4,475 of PLHC01000081.1, forward strand.
CTCGATGCTGCGGGGTATTGCGTTCAATCCTGCTCTTCGTGCCAGCGCTGTTGCCGTTAGTGGCCAGCAGCGTCTCTTTTAGTGCTTCGTCAGATGCAGGAACATCTGGTCGATGCCTCTGCCGAGTACCAGGTCTACCAGCTCGAAGTATGCGGCGAACAGAAAGACCGCGACGATGACGACAATGGTCGTCGCCTGCACCTCGGCCCGCGACGGCGCGTGGACCTTGCTCATCTCCTGCCGCGTTTCCTTGATGAACTGCACAAATCGCGCCGGGCCGGCGGTTGCACGCTGTAGGGCCGTGCCCTGTTCGTTGGTTTCGACTACGGCGGCTTTCGCCATGGGTTACTCCTGAAGCTGTTGCTGAGTTTTAGCCTGCGTCCGGCACTTCATTCGCGGTGGTAATGGCAGGGGCGCTCGGATTCGAACCGAGAAGTTCGGTTTTGGAGACCGACAGTTTAACCGTTGAGCTTACGCCCCTNNTCTTGGTCGTCGAATAGTTCCGGTTCTTACACACCGGGCACTGCAAAGTGATGATCTCGCGCATTTGACTTCTCTCCTAAGTTTGGCCAACCACCTCGGTTGGCAAGCAGCAGCCGCTCAGGTTCAAGCGACACGCCGCAACGCAGGGCTTATGGGCCCCTGCTGCCCTATTCCTGAATTGTTGTTACGGGATAGCAGAACGGTCAGGCACACGCTCTTCCACGTCTATTATCCACGAAAATCGCTGGAAGCGAAAGAGGAAAGAGGGCTGCCCCTGAAACCGGCAGCCCTCTTTCCTTACTACTTACTCTCTAGTCGCTGCCTTTACTTGATGATCTCGGA